>NZ_LR134266.1:1378216-1688395 GCF_900636365.1 Streptococcus viridans
CGGAAACTTCCCGATGCACTTGCATGGGCAGACTTTGCATGGCCTCTATCTCTTCTGGACGAATTTCTTCTAAGATATACTGACAATGGCGCATCAAATAACGGTGGCTAGCCCTTGATGGATCCAGCATCCCCTTCATCGCTCGCCATAAACTATCTTCCCAATTTCCTAAAATCTGTACGGTGATGGGCAATTCTTCAAGTAGGTTCAAAAGATGTCGTCTACCAGTCCCCGGCATAAGGACATCCCCTAATAACCAGTATTCTTCTACACCTGCCCGCTTGGCATCTTCAAGCACAGCTTCTAAAGCGGTTGTATTCCCATGTATATCCGAAAGCAAAGCAATTTTTGTCATGTCTCTTCTCCTTCTCTCATTATACCAAAGCTCTAAAAAACTTCCACCCTAGGGTAGAAGTTTCTTTTTTATTCAACAGATTTCAAAGCCTCCAGCATGTCTACCTTGCGAAGATGATGATTGACCAAGATTCCTAAGATAGCTAGGATCAGAATGACGCCAGCGATAGGAGAAAGATAGACACCAAGGGCTACCCGCGGATAGAAGAGAATGGCATCTGGGGCAATCATAGCAATCAAGAAGCGATGGAGATAAAAGCCTCCTAGCAAACCCAATCCTATCCCTACAAGAGACAAGAGGATGGTTTCTCGATAAATATAAAGGGTGACTTCCTGATGATGGAAGCCGAGTACCTTAATAGTTGATAACTCACGGATTCGTTCTGCCACATTGATATTGGTTAAATTATATAAAATAACAATGGCTAGCAAAATGGATACTAGAACTAAAATCATCATGGTCTTATTCAATGATTGGGCTACAGAATTGAAGAGAGAAATCAAGGAAGTATTTTGCGTAACAGCAAGCACCGCCCCTTCGTCCATCATGTCCCGACTAACCTTCTGAACGAACTGCTGAGAAGAAGACTGTAATCGGACAAAATAGGCATTGTGCTTAGCGCTTCTTCCATAGGTTTTCTGATAGGTCGCTTGATTCATATAGATAAAATGGCCTACATAATTTTCGGTAATCGCAGCCACCTTAATCGTATGCCCATCTATCCGCAAGTCATCCCCAACGCCCACCTTGGCCAGCTGCGCTAATTTACTGGTAATCACCGCCCCATTGGATAGGTCGATTCTTCCCTCTTCTGAGCGGAGACTGATAAAGGGTTCCAAGCTGTCTTTAGGGGACACCATTAAGGTCAGGCTTTGTTTTCCACGTCCTGAAGGATAGGAAGCCTCCACTTGTTTTGTAAAAATAGCTTCTGTCTCTTTAATATCTGCTTGCTTCAAGCGCTTCTTCAAGGATTGTTCCTCTTCGTCTGTCAGACTGGATTTGGTCGAGAGAATCATATCGTATTTAAGGATTTCTCCAAACTGGCGTTGGGGTACTCCACCAACTGAGGATTGAATCCCTAGACCCGCAAAGAGAAGAGCAACCGAACCAGCAACACCAAATACCGTCATCAACATCCGCTGTTTGTAGCGAAAAATATTTCTAGCGGTCACCTTTTGGGTGAAACTCAAACGTTTCCACAAAAACGGAAGCCGTTCGAGCAAAATACTGGATCCAGAAACTGGTGGTTTTGGAAGAAGGAGGTGACTGGCTTCTTCCTTCAACTCTTTCCTAGCAACTAGATAAGCTGGAAAGACGCTAGAAAGAAGGGAGAGCCCCAAGGCTAAAATGCTATAGGACCCATAAAAATACTGTTGACTAGTTCCTACGACCATCCCCTGAGTGATAATCTGCGAAATGGTTCCTGATAAAACATAATGACCGAGAAGAGTTCCGATGCCTGTCCCAACTGTTCCAGCAACCAAGCCATACAAGAGGAACTTTGCTAAGATATCTTTCGTTCGATAGCCCAAGGCTTTGAACAAGCCCGCATGGCTCCGTTCTTCATCGACAAAACGAGTCATGGTCGTAAACGTGACCATGGCAGCGACTGCGTAGAGCACCACAGGAAATAGATTGCCTACCGCGGAGATACTGGCACTGGCATTACTATACATGAGGTAACCCTGTCCGCCTGGAATAGTTTTTCGATCATAAACATGATAGTTTGGTAGAGCTAGATTCTCCAATTCTTCCTTGGCCTTTTCTAGGTCCTTCTGTTTAGTTGCTAGTTCTGATTCACCTGTCTGTATGTTGACCAATTGCTGATCTAGTTGCTTTTGGGCTTCTGCCAGCTCGAGTCGTCTTGCTTCTAATTCTTCCTGGGGCAAGAGTGTAGACAGTTGATTCAGTTTATTGGATTGCTCCGTCAATTGTGTTTGTGCTTGTCCTGCCTTTTCACGTGCGTCTGCTAACTGTTTGTTTGCAGCATCAAGTTCTTCTTGTCCTTTTTGGATCTTTTGTTTCCCATCATCCTGCAGTTTTCGATAGCGCTCCTGACCATTTCCAGCTAGGAGTTTTTCCAGGTCCTTTTGATGGGAGGCCAGACGATCTTGGTAGCTAGTTGAGAATGGATTGAGCCCCCTCAAATCATCAAACTGAATCCGAGCAAGGCTATAAACAGGACTAGTAAAGGCTTTTTTTGAGAGGACGCCATAAGCATCCAAGGAACCACTCCCACTCGTAGCTTGTCCCAAGTCTTTTTCGGACCACATCTCAGCAGACTTTACAAATCCAACAATTCGATAGTTTTTTGTCTTTAAAACAGATGGACTTCCTGCTTTTTCATGTATCCTTATCTGATCCCCAATCTGGTAACGATCTTTCCAAAATGCTGCTAGAGCGACCTCATCTTGCTTCTGCGGAAGCCGTCCTGAAACCAGCTGAAAGCGCGAAATGGTTTCTGGACTAGAAAAGAGTCGAACAGCTTCGTCCTTTCCGTCAACCGTCACATCTGTCAGGTAGGAAAACTCCAAGCTGGCCCCCGTCAATCCTTTTAGCTCTTCTTGGTCAGTCTTGTCCAAACCAAGATCTCCCATGACAGCTAGGTCCAACATTTCTTGTTGGTCTATAAAGATTTGGGCAGTTCGATGCATATTTGGGGTCGTTACTTTTAAACCGACCAGGGCTAAGGTACCCAGCATCATCAGCGTTAAAATGGACAAAAAGCGCCCTTTGGAACTAGTAAAGGAATGGAATAAATCTTTCCAATATACTTTTTGCTTCATGAACAACCTCCCTAATACTCTAAGCTATCGATATCTAGTGGAGTGTTATTGACGGTCACCGATTTTACTTGGGCATCATGCATCTGAATGACACGATCGGCTATTGGTGCCAAGGAAGCATTATGGGTGACGATAATCACTGTTGCCCCTTTCTTACGAGACATGTCCTGAAGAATCTTTAAAACCTGTTTGCCAGTTTGGTAGTCTAAAGCCCCTGTTGGTTCATCACAAAGGAGAATCTTAGGATTCTTCGCCACTGCGCGCGCAATAGCTACCCGTTGTTGTTCCCCACCAGATAGCTGGGCTGGGAAATTGTTCAATCGCTCTCCCAATCCAACCTCTCTCAAAACTTGTTCAGGGTCTAGGGCATCAGAAACAATTTCAGAAGCCAACTCAACATTTTCCTTGGCTGTCAAATTAGGGATGAGATTATAAAACTGGAAGACAAAGCCAACATCATTTCTGCGATAATCCGTTCGTTGGTGCGAGGAGAAGCTTGAGATGGCTTTCCCATCCACTAAAACCTCCCCTTCATCATTGGTATCCATACCTCCCAAAATATTGAGAACCGTTGATTTTCCTGCACCAGATGCCCCTAAAATGATGACCAATTCCCCTTTCTCAATTTCAAAAGTAACATCTTTATTGGCAATGATGTGAGTTTCTCCTGACGGATAGCGCTTGTAACTATGTTTCATCTCAATATAAGCCATATCTTTTCTCCCACTTAAACACAAGTTTCTATCTTTATTATAGTCCTTTTTTACCGGAAGACCAAGGATAATCAATCTCTTAAAACGACTAAAATAGCTGAAATGAACCAGCTCATGACAAGCACGAACTTATGGAGAAATTTGGAGTAAAAACTAATACTTTTCTATGCAAAAATAGACAAGGAAAAAGCTTGATCTTATCTAGTTTCTGATATAGAAATTTCCAAGCATCATCTGCCCTCCTCTCCTTAGTTTGTGATATAATAACAAATAAGTATGAATTATTATTTGCTTTTAAACAACTGATATTTCAAGTTTTTCTTTCATTTTTATATAATAGCCCCTTTGAAAGTAGATCTGGGAAAAATTTTTATAATCCTTCCAAAATGGCTTTTACAGTATAAGAATAAGACCTGATTTTAAGCCATTTAGACTTATAGAATGATACTAAAATTTTATTCTGTTGATGGATAAATTTGATTTCTGTATAATATGATGATTAGTGAACAATAATTTATGCCAAACTACATGATAAAGGAGGAACCATGACCCGAAAAAAGAGAAAAACGAATTCTAAAAATGCTATCCGAAGCGCCCTATCACGTCTGCTTCTTGAACAATCACTTGAAAGTCTTACAATTAGCCAATTAACAAAGGAAGCAGGCATTAATCGAGGTACTTTCTACCTCCATTATGTAGACAAACAAGATATGTTCAACCAGCTAAAATCTGAACTCTTAGGCGAGTTGGGAGAACTATTCGCTACAAGCACCGTCAATCGAGCAAATTTTCTCGCCTCACTTCAATATATTCAAGATAATTATGACTTTATCTATGCCTTAATGCAGATGGATTATCAAGAGTTTCATATTATAATGAAAAATTTCACCCTGCAACTTCTTGACGATACTCCACATGCCAAAGAACATTTGGTTAATAAATTCCAAATTCCTTATAAGTATGCTGTTGAGATCTTTGTAGCTACGATTGAAGCCGTGATCACGAAATGGTTGTCAACTGGTGCAAAAGAAGAACCAATCGAAATCGCAACGGTCGTATTAAGTGTGACTGACTTTACCACTTGGAACCAACCTATAACTGAATAAGAAAATGAGAAAACGAAAGTTTTCTTTTTTTTATGGATAAGGCCAACTAGCTGAAATATCAACTCTCACACAAGATTATTTGCCCAAGTGTCAGAAAACGTTTTCCTTTTCTTTCCTTTTTAGCTATAATATTTAGTATGGAATAAAATAGAAAAGAGGACCGTTTATGAAAAAGAAGAAACTTCTTTTACCAATCTTATTGCTTGCTCCTGCCTTCCTAGCTTCCCAGGTAGCTGCAGATGAGCAAACAGCTCCTGAAACTAACCTTGAAGTAGCTGCTACTTCAACAAATGCTACAGATGCTACTCCTGCTTCAACAGAAGGCAGTACAGCTACTTCAGAAGGTGCTACAGAGAGTTCAGCTGACTTACCTGAAGCAAATATCATACATACCAACGACGTTCATGGTCGGATCGTCGAAGAAAAGGGTGTGATTGGAGATGCTAAATTAGCAGCAGTCATCGATGAAGAACGGGCGAAAAATCCATCTACATTGGTAGTAGATGCTGGGGATGCCTTCCAAGGACTACCGATTTCAAATAGTTCCAAAGGGGAAGAACGAGCTAAAATTTTGAACGAAATTGGCTACGATGCCATGGCAGTCGGAAACCATGAGTTCGATTTTGGTTTGGATGAGGCTAAGAAATACAAAGAAATCTTGAACTTCCCACTTCTCAGTTCCAACACCTACATCAACGGTGCTCGCTTATTTGAAGCTTCCACCATTGTCGATAAAGATAAGAATGTTGTTGGGGATGAGTTTGTGGTCATCGGAGTGACAACGCCTGAAACAGCCACTAAAACCCACCCTAAGAATGTCCAAGGTGTTACTTTCACAGATCCTATTTCAGAAGTAAATAAGGTCATTGATGAGATTGAAGCACGCGCTACTGCTGAGGGCAAGACTTACAAAAACTACGTTGTCCTTGCTCACTTAGGTGTAGATACAACCACTCCAGTCGAATGGCGGGGCTCTACTTTAGCTGAGGAACTTTCTAAAAATGCAAAACTGAAAGGTAAACGCGTCACCGTTATTGACGGGCATTCCCATACTGTTCAATCAACCACTTACGGAGACAACGTAACCTATAACCAAACCGGTAGCTACCTGAACAATATCGGTAAAATCACCTACCAGGCCAACCAATTGCTTGGAAATCCTCAACAAATTTCAGCAGCTTCAACTAAAAATGTAGTGCCAAATGCCAAAGTAGCTGCCATGGTCCAAAAGATCAAAGAACAATACGATGCTGAGAATGCTAAAGTCGTTCGTGACAATAGTCCTGTAGAACTAAATGGTCAACGGGAAAATGTCCGTGTCCGCGAGACCAACCTTGGAAATGTCGTAGCGGATGCCCTCTATGAATACGGACAAACCGGATTTAGTCATAAGACTGACCTCGCTGTAACCAACGGTGGCGGCTTGCGTGAGACCATTGCCAAAGACAAGCCAATTACCAAAGGAAGCGTCATTGCTGTTCTTCCATTTGGGAATACCATCTCTCAAATTAAAGTAACCGGTCAGAATATTGCTGATATGTTTGCTAAATCTCTTGGATCTATTTTACAAGAAAAAGATGGCAAAACTGTTCTTGACGAAAACGGACAACCCCTTCTTGAACCAAGCGGAGGCTTCCTCCAAGTTTCTGGAGCAAAAGTTTATTATGATACAACCCTACCAGCTGAAAAACGCATCCTCTATGTCGAAATTAAAAATCCAGAAACCGGTCAATACGAACCTCTTAACTTAGCTAAAGATTACTACTTGACTACCAATGACTTCTTAGCAGCAGGAGGGGATGGCTACACCATGTTAGGTGGAGCTCGTGAGGAAGGTCCTTCCATGGACGTTGCCTTTGCAGATTACCTTGCTAAGGCAGATCTCACAGCCTATGCAACCATCAATCCAAATTCTCGTACCATTTCTATTTCTGCTAGCAAAGATACAGATGGAGATGGTGTGGCAGATATTGAGGAAATCAAACAAGGAACAGATCCTGCTAATCCAAAGTCCTACCCAGGAAGCAATGACCAACCAGTTATCCCATCTACCGGTAAAAATGCTCAACCAACTAATCCATCTACCGGTAAAATGGATCAAACATACATTCCAGCTCTAGTTAGTACGAATTCTCCTAATCAACTAGCTAGCCAAACAAAGAATACTTTAACATCTGCTAAAGACGATACACAGATCAAGGCCAACAACCATCACTTGTCAGTGACAGTCGCTAAAACATTCACAGCGGGCTCTGCTACCCTACCAGAAACAGGAACTTCCGACTCTCCTGCTATCTACATGCTCGCTCTGTTGACATCCATCTTAGCCTTCTTTGGTCTAAAGAAAAAAGAAGAAAGCAAATAAAATCTAGAAAAAAAGCTTAGAAACAAAAGTTTCTAAGCTTTTAGAATGTAGACAAACTATTTTAAAGTAAAATAAGTTAAGCGATTCTGCAAAGAAATTAAAATGAGTTCCAATTTTTAAATAGATTCAAATAAACACCAAAACTTTCCGCTGTGAGAAAAGTGCCTGAAACAATAACGTTTCAGGCACTCGGAATTATTGAGACCTTAGGCTCAATAGTTAGTCTTGGAACTTCGAAGAAGTTCGCTGACGTCCGTACTCACCTAAGGAAAGTTTTTAATATGACTTTGTCTTCAATCTGAAGCTTAGAAACAAAAGTTTCTAAGCTTTTTAATGTATGATACCTACTGAATCTTTTCCTTAGTTTTTCTTTAAAAGGTTTAGATTCGGATTTTTATGAGCAAAGAGAACGACCTCAATAAAGGTTCCTACTTGAAAGGCAAAGAGCAAGCCTACCAAAATATTAACCCGATGATCTGTTTCATAGAATGGGGAATTCCATAAGAAGTGATTGGCCACCGTGGAAACCACGCACCAAAGACCAAAGAGCTTTTCTTTTTGCTTGGTGCATTGAGATAAGATGAGAAAAGCACCAACAGATACAACAGCTGTGTAGACTGCATGAGATGCTAAGCCACCAGAAATGCGGTTCACCGCCTCCGTTACTGCCGAGAGGTCTCCAGATCGCGTTTGACGCGCCACATAACCAAGGTCTTCAATGATTTGGAAACCAAGACCAGATCCAAAACCAGCGATTAAAACTGATTTCAAATCTTTACGACCCAAAATCAAGAGGATCCAAAAGGCCACTAGAGCTTTAAAAAATTCTTCAGCAAATGGGGCTGTCAAAGCATCTGTCCATTTATTAAAGGTACTAACATCCTGAATGAGATGACTATTGAGATGGTCAATGAGGCTGTTCCCTGAAAAGCTGAGCCAGCCAGCAACAAAAGCACCGCCAAACATGGTAGCCCACAAAACAAGCAGGGGAACCTCAAATCTTTTTGCAAGTCGTTTAATAAAGAGATAAAGAGGAACGACAATCACCGCTAAAACGAGCAGGTTTAAAACCAAATCTCTTCCTGCTACTTGGCTAAACTCTTGTTGAGAGAGAAATCCTAGCTCAAACTCCATCCCAATCCCTGCTAAGACCAGAAATAGGAAGAGCAATATTCGTTGAAACTTATTCATCCTTCTTACCTCCCTTTGCTTTCTTTGATTGAATAAAGTAGACACCTAGTCCTAACACTGTCACAAGGGCTAAGCCAATCGTGATGACGAAGTCATAATCAAATGGTACCAAATTGATCTCTTCTTCTTGGTTTGCATCTTCTTCATCTGTTAAATCGTCAATAGCACCTTGTCCATATTGAGCAATCACCTTTTCTTCTGCTTCTTGACGAATTTCTTGCAGACGATCGAAGGTCTTTTGAGCCCGAGTCATGCTCTTTTCTGTCGCTTTTAGGCTCGCCTGCTCTGGCTGTGAAGCGAGGGCAATTTGTTCTTGATCACTGATTTCTTGCTCAGCCATCCATTGAGATTCTAGGCGTTCCATTTCAGTACGAATGGCTCCATCTCCGAACAAATCAGGATATTTGGCAACTAAATCATTAATGCGTGACATAGTCCAATACCAAGATTGGGGATTATAGGCTGTCCCTAATTCTTGATAGGCTTGGTAGGTATTGGTGATATTGCCATAGTAAGGTAAGTAAGGAGCATTTCGTGGGCTTCCCATCGCTAACCACATGGTTCCCCCTCCAGCACTATCCGGAACATTGTCCTTTAATTGGAAAATATGGGCTTCCATGACATTCGGGTTCGAAATCGGGTATTTATAGACTTCATCAAATTTCCCTTTTTCTGGGATCCCTTTTCCATCTAACTCCATTTGATCTTGAGGTTTGAAGTCTGTTCCTTCTAACCGATTGCGTTGGAGATTCATCGCATCTCGAAGCGTCAATTTCCGATCCGTTGTATGCATCAAGTCAAAATACTCGTCATCGTAGTTCACATCTGCTTCTGGATCCAGTGACTTAATACCAGACCAAACACGAGAACGATCTGCCTCATGCAAAGGAGGGTTGTAGGATTGAGATACATGGAACTGGCCATCGATTTCTTTATAGGTTCCTGCATCACGGGCCACTTTTTCAACATCCTTGGAAGCAATAGTCCGTTCCTTATCTGAAAAATCGACATGTCCTAAGAAGAAGGTATTTGGAAAGACTGCATAGCGATCTTCTGGGAAGAGAATCGCTACATATTGGTGACCAGAAAGAATCTCCATGTACCAGATTCCTTCCTTATCCGCAATCGTCACAATATTTCCTTCTGCCGCCCCTTTTTCTTCCACAATTTTGGCAATGAGCTCGACTCCTTCACGAGCCGTTTTGACACTCGGAAGAACGACAGTGGTGAGAGCAGACTCAGCCAAGCCATCTTCTACATAAGGATCAACCTTTTGAATGTTCTCATTCGCAGAAGCTGAGACTGTCGCTGAGATGGACACACCATGCTCATTAAAACCAGCTTCATCAAATACACCCTGTTCTGGGGTAACATCTGGGACAGCTGTATATTTATAACTTACTTCCGGAAGCTCATATTTAAAGCCATTGGTAGCATCTTCAAAAACATCTCCCTTTTTGTTATAAGTTCGTTCTCGAACCACAAAGTTCTTGTTGTGGTTCGGTTCTAAGTCCTCCGTACGTCCGTACAAAGCATTCCCATCTGCTGTTAACTTCTTACCGATGATAAAACCTGTACAGGCCTCTACCGGTTGGGCAAAGAGGAAGAGAGCAGTGATCAAGCCCAAGGCTGATCGAGCATAACGTTTCTTCATATTGAACTCCTTTAACTAGATATTAACCGTATAACCTCTTTTAGTATACCTTTTGATCCAAGGTTTGGCAAGCGCTTACAAGGACTGTAATCAATTAGTAATCTATCTGAAAATTATTTGACCTTCAAATTATCAAGCAACCATCTCTATCTAACTGTACACTAAAAAGCTCGGAACACTTATTCCAAGCTTTTTCTGAATACTATCTACCTTTTTAGGAAAGAATAAGGCTCGCGACAAGGGGACTTACAAAGACGTAGAAAACACCAGTTATCCCAATTGCTAAGCCTCCCATAGCTCCGGCTACCTGACCATACTTAAAGGCTGTACCAGTCCCCACCGCATGACCTGTCCCCCCAAGGGCCAAACCAATGGCAACAGGATCCTCTACTTTTAGGAATTTAAGAATGGTTGGCCCTAGGACACTGGTTAGAATCCCTGTTGCCACAACGACAACCAGGGTAATGGTAGTAATTCCCTGCATTTTTTCAGCAATCCCCACTGCCATGGCCGTTGTCACAGATTTAGGAAAGAGGGAAATAGCTAGAAAGTACTTCATCCCAAAAAGTTTAGCCAAGACAGCTGTGAAAACTGTATTGACCACTACTGCTAGAAAACTACTTAAAAGAATACTCTTGGCATGGTGCTTCATCAAATGGAAACTCTTATACAAGGGAATACCTAAGACAACCGTTGAAGGCACAATCAAATTGCTAAGGTAAGTTCCCCCAACATTATAGGCCTTATAGGAAATCCCTGTCAGCTTCAAGAAGGCGATGACCAACACTGTAGCAACTAAGAGAGGGGTCGTGATGGGATGGGGGAAGCGACGAAAAATCATCATCCCAATCAGATAGGCGAAGACCGATAAAGAAATCCCAAAGAGAGGATTAGACCACAAACTTTCCATCATTTCTTACCTCCTTCATAATCTCCCTCATACCGAGTCTTGATAAACCCAACGACTAAGGCAATGAGGGTTACATTGATGATGATAGCCCCTATAATAATCAAAACGATAGGAAATAAATAGGGCTGGATGACATCAAACTTATCCATAATCCCAACCGCTGGAGGTAAAAATAGAATAGTCATATTGGCTAAGAGAAAAGATCCGACCAGATTTACATGGCGGATACGAAGCCATTTCAACTGTAAGCAAATAAATAGAATCAGTAAGCCAATAATACTTCCTGGAATTGGCAAATGAAAGAGGGTCGATATCCCTTCCCCAATCAAAGAGATGGTAAAGATAATCATCAGTTGAACATAGAGTTTCACGCGCTTCTCCTCAAAATTCTTGAAAGATACACTAACAGTCTACTCCTTTTCTGTAAAAAATCAAGTACTTTCAGAAAGTTTTCAGATATAAAAAGACAAGGACGACTGCAAGGGTGTCCTTGTCTAGAGAGGCTATTATTTTTTCTTGGCTAGCATGGTCGCAAAGCGTAAGGCAATCCGATTACCATTTTCATCACGTCGGTGCAGATGACCTGGATTCTCATTGTATTTAATGAGTTCCCAATCCTTGTAATAGTCAGCTAGCTCGCCTTCCTTAAATGTAAAGGAGAAAGGAACCTGACAAGGATAGTCCTCTGTATCCATGGCACAAACGATTAAGTTATAGCCACCTGGATTGGTCTGGTCTTGCATATTTCGAATAATCGCTGGAATGCGATCCGCTTGCAAGAACATGAGGACAACTGTTGAGACAATCAAGTCATAGGTTTGCGTTAGGGCTGCCGAGTTAATATCATAGAGCCCCACAGTCATTTCCAAATCTTCTTGTTCTACAATACTTTGTAGGATTTCTAGTGCTAATTCATTTTGATCGACTGCTGTCACTTCAAAGCCATGCTGGGCCAAAAAGAGAGCATTTCGTCCTTGTCCACACCCTAAATCCAAGGCTTTCCCTGGAGAAAGGGACTCCATGGCTTCTAGCACTTCCGAATGGACGGGGTTACCATTATATTTTTTGGGGAAATAATCTTTTGGCTCACAGTAAAATTCCAAGAACCATTCCACATCATCTGTAAGGGCCTCTACACGGTGCCAAGCTTGAGGTTGTGCCATAGGATTATCCGCACCTGCTTCAAAAACATGGCTGGCTACTTCTTCCCCATCTTCTGTCAGCTCAACAAACTTGAGTTTTCCTTTGAGGACGGTAATCTTTCCCCAAGTACCTACTTTGGTATTGTGTTTTCTTTGGACTGCTTCAGGCATGGTATCCTTGGTCCACAAAGGCATCCGCTTATAGGCAATCAATTTTTCAGGCATCCGTTTCTTCTCCTTCTTTCTATCTATCCCTATCATACAAAAATTGCATGCAAATAACAATAAAAAGAGTGGAATTGCAAGCTCCTTTTGTGAAGACTTCTATTCCACTCTCTTAGAATCCAGTTGAGGCAGGATGCTGATTTAGCAGTCTCTGTCTACTTATTCTTCATTTTCATTCTTTTTTGATTTTTTAAAGTAGAAACCTGCCAAGCCAAATCCTGCAAGAGCTAAAACTCCTAAGACGGCAGATAAACTGCTATTTGAATCACTTGCCTTGCTAGATGATTGACTAGAAGCTGTTTCTTCCTTCTTATCTGTTTCTTTCGATGCATCTTTTTCAGCTTGGGCTGCTGCTACCAGATTGGCCTTGTTGTAGCCATCATATACAAAGTCTGCTTCCAAACCTTTTTCTGTACGAATCTTATCTTCCATTTCACTTTCAACTTGTTTGATTTGTTTGAAGATAGTTTCCGCACGTTTAAGAGAGTCACTTGTTACTTCGTCCGCAGTAGCTTTTGCTTGGTCATCAGTGAGTCCACTATATTTTTGATCCAAAGCAGCTTGTTCCTTGATCCAGCCTTCTTCCATTTCTTTCCACTTCTCTTGGATGCTGTTGCCAAAGAGGTCTGGGTATTTCATGACCATTTGGTCAATATGCCAAACAGCCCAATACCAAGAAGTTGGATCGTACTTGGCAGAACGTACCTTAAACGGACCATAGGTATCATTGACAATACCATAGAATGGCACATAAGGCGTGTTCCGGCTTTGAGCGAGTCCCAACCAAACGACACCTCCAAATGGAGCTGGCAAGTCCTTCTTAATTTGGTATACGTGGGCGTTAATGACGTTTTCATTTCCCAAAGCATATTTATATTTATTGGTATCGACTTCTTTACCTGGTTCCACCAAGTCATCTGGTGTGTATTGTTTGAGGTGTTCGAACCGGTTCCGTTGTTCAGCGAAAACATCTTCTAGGCTATATTTCTTAGAAGGATCTGTTGGTTTGCGTAAGAGGTCAAAGTGTTTGTCATCATATTTGACGTCTGCTTTAGGATCCATCAAGGTAATTCCTGCATAGGTCCGTGAACGGTTGCGTTCTGTGTATTCATCTGGACCATAAGAATCTGCAATATGGAATTTTCCATCCTTATCTGTCTTATAATGGTCTGCCTTTTTAGCAACTGCTTCCACATCTTTCGAAGCAATGACATTTTCCTTGTCCTTGAAATCCACATGTCCTAGATAGTAGGTATTGGCAAAGATGGCATAGCGGTCTTGAGGGAATTTAATGGCTACATATTGGTGACCAGAGAGGATTTCCATGTACCAGAGTTCATTCTTATCTGCTACGACAATGATGTTTCCTTCGGCAGATCCTTTTTCATCAAGTACCTTGGCAACCAACTCAATTCCTTCACGAGCTGTTTTCACACGTGGAAGAACTAAGTCCACCATAGCAGCCTCAGCCAAGCCATTTTTCACCAATGGGTCTGCTTCCAAAATCTTATCGTGTGGGGTTGCAGATACGGTAGAAGTCATGGAAACGCCCGCTTCGTTAAAGCCGTGTGCTCCAAAGTTTCCGTTGGAACCATCTCCATGGGCTGCATCATAGGTAGCCGTATACTTCATTTCATGACTTAGGTGCGGATAAGCAAAGCCGTTGGATTCATCTTCCAACATATCCCCATCCTTATAGTCTTTGGCAGGCACCACTTCGTAAGTTTTATTGTGGCGACCACCATCTGGAGCATAAGGATAGTCTTCAGTCCGCCCAAAGAGCATGGAACCATCCGTCGTGAGCTCCTTCCCAACAATGATAGCTGAGCAAGCCTGCGCTACTTGAACTGGAATCAAGGCAAAGGCCATGAAAGCAATCATTAGTTTGACCAGTAGTTTTCTCATAGTCGATCTCCTTTATGACTACAAAAGAGGCTAGAAAATAATTTTCAAGCCGACGAAAAACAACTATACCAACGCTACCTTCAGTATACCCTTATCCAGATAAAAATGCAAGCGGTTTCAAAAAAAGATCATTAAAAATAGGAACAGTTTTCAGCACTTGCTTCAGCTGTTCCTATTTCTTGCTTTAACGTGTATTGTATTGTTTCATCACACGAGCAATATCACGATTTTGTTCCCGCCGTTTGATGGATTCACGTTTGTCATAATCGTGCTTTCCTTTGGCTAAGCCCAGCAAGAGCTTGGCGTAGCCATCCTTAAGGTACACCTTGAGGGGAACTAGAGTCATCCCTGTCCCTTTAGTTTCCTGTTCCAGTTTTTGAATCTGTTTCTTATGCAGCAAGAGTTTACGACGGCGTTCTGGATCTTGGTTCCAAATATTGCCTTCCTCATAGGGAGCAATATGAACATTGCTGAGCCAGACTTCCCCATTTTTGACTTGGGCAAATCCATCCTTGAGGTTGATGCGAGCTGCTCGAACACTCTTTATTTCTGTACCAGTGAGGACCATTCCTGCTTCTATGGTATCAACAATCGTATAATCGTGGCTTGCTTTTTTATTTTGTGCGACGACCTTTCCCTCGCCCTTTGCCATGCTTAGCTCCTTTCTTAGCTACTTCCTTGTAAAAAGGTTTCTTACTCTTTTTCTTCTTGTCTTTTGGAGAATGCTTGCGCTTGTTTTCTCTAAAGCCTCCTTGCTTTCCTTCTTCTTTCTTAGAAGAAGGGCGCTTAAAGGTCCCATTCCGATTTTTGCGTCCAGAAGCTTTATTGCCTTTTTCAATCAGATCCAGCTCACTAGGAATATAAGAGAAATCAATCTCGCCAGTCATCTTATCCGCTCTTTCAACCCTGATTCGGATCTCTTGACCGACACGGAAAGTGACACCTGATTTTTCCCCTCGCAAGGTCAAATCGCGCTCATTAAAATGATAAAAACCCGGTAAGGTGGTGATGTGGATCAAACCTTCTACGGTATTTGGCAATTCAACAAAGAGACCAAACTTGACGACACTGGACACCAGAGCATCGTACTCTTCGCCAACATACTCTTCCATATACTCTGCCTTCTTCATAGCTTCTACTTCTCGTTCGGCATCAATGGCGCGGCGTTCCCGACTAGAGGATTGGCTGGCAATATCTGGAATGACCTGTTCAAAATGACTAGCTACTTCAGAATCCTTCCCATACTCTCGCACCATACGGTGGACTAATAAGTCTGGATACCGGCGAATCGGACTGGTAAAGTGAGTATAGAACTCAGCTGCTAGCCCATAGTGCCCATGGTTGTGCTCGGAATAACGCGCCTGCTGCATGGAACGAAGCAACATCATAGACAAGACATCCGCATAAGGTTCCCCTTCTACTCTCTTCATGATATCTTGCAAGGTTTCCTGACTCATGGAACTAGCTGTCCCATAAATAGGTATGCCAAAGCTAGAGGCATAATCGATAAACTTTTGCACCTTCTCTGCTTTGGGTTCTTCGTGAATCCGGTAAATAAAGGGAAGTTTTCGTTTGGCAAAGTGCTCAGCCACTGTCTCATTGGCAATCAGCATGAAAGATTCAATCATCCGTTCTGCAATTCCCCGTTGACGCAAGACGATGTCGACTGGTTTTCCTTGAGGATTGACTAGGATTTTAGCTTCACTGGTATCAAAGTTCAGGGCTCCTCGTTTTTCCCGCATTCCTTCTAAAATCTGATGAAGACCAACCATGGCTTCGATACTTGGAACAATAGCTTGATATTCCTCACGCTTCTCTTGGTCTCCTGCAATGATTTCATTGACATCACTATAGGTCATCCGGAAGGTCGTGTTAATAACCGTTTGGGTAATCTGGTATCGAAGAACCCGACCACGCTCGTCAATCTCCATAATAGCTGACTGGGTCAAGCGATCCACTTGAGGGTTTAGGGAACAAATCCCATTGGATAACCGCTCTGGTAACATGGGAACAACTCGATCGGTTACATAGACAGAGGTAGCTCGGTTGAGGGCTTCCTTGTCCAAGGCGGAACCTTCGGTTACATAATAAGAGACATCGGCTATGTGAACCCCTAGTTCGAAATTCCCACCTTCCAAGCGCTTAATGTGAACCGCATCATCCAAGTCCTTAGCATCGGCACCATCAATGGTAAAGATAATTTCATCTCGAAGGTCCAATCGTCCCTCCATATCTTTCTCACTAGGCTTGTCTGGAATGCTTTCTGCTTCTTTGAGGACTGCTTCTGGAAATTCTGAGACAATATCCATGGACTCGAGGACTTCCAAAACATCAATCCCAGGATCTGTCACATGCCCAACTACATCTTGAACAGTGGCCACAAAGTAGTTGTGCTTCCGACTCGGATACTGATCAATAGCAACCTTGAGAACTTCTGTCCCCTCCAATTGCAGGGCTGGCTTTTTCACGTAGATCTTTTGGCTAATCTTTTGATTCTTTGAAACGATGTATCCAGCATACTTGGGCTTTTCTTCATCCAGAACGATTTGGCCAACAACTGTTTGGAGACTATGCTCCAAGACATCCATGATTTTCCCCTCTGCTGCTGTCCCCTTTTGACGATCAGCTACCTTGGTGATCACAACCTCAACTGTATCTCCATCAATGGCATGGTTGACATCATTTCGTCCAATAAAGAGATCCTCTTCTTCCCCCTCTAAGCTGACAAAACCAAAGCCACTTTTATGAGCATGAAAAATGCCTTTCACGGTAATGGTCCCTTTTGGCTTAGCATCAAGGAGTCTTAAAAAGCCATTTTCTTCAAAGGTCAATTGACGACGTCGCTCCATCAGCGAAATGGTCTTAATCAGTTCACGAAAACCTTTGGCGTCTGTACTTCCAATGGCTTGAGCTAATTGATCAACCTGAGCTTTTCCCTCCTGTTTTAAATAATCAATAATTTTACTTTTCATATCTTGCGCTGGACATCCAGCCTCCTTTATTTTCTTTCTTTCAGAGAGATTTCTTTACAAGTGACAATCTCCCTATCAAACAACTCATAGATGAAAAAATAGGCAAAGACAATGTCTAAGCCTATCTTATTTACTGGATAATACCATTAGAATCATCGCAATGAGTAACCAAAGGAAAATCATTACTCCTGTTAGTCGTTGCATCACTGCTTCGAATCCACGAGCTTTTGAACGTTCGAACAAATCATTTGAACTTGCATCGAATACGTTGCTAGATTGATTTTTTGTTGGTTGCATGAAGATAGCGATAATAATTAATACAGATAGTACCAATAAAATTGTAATCAACGGTTTAGTCATAATTAAAAAACTCCTTAAAATCCTATCTATTTTACCATAAAAATCATTTCGTTTCAAGATGTAATGTCACTTTTCTCTCTTTGGGACAATACTTCAAAACTTCAATTTTTTCAGGGTGGGTCTTCATATTTTTACTTGTCAAATAATTCTGACTACCACAGCTCGTGCAGGTTAGTTGTACTTTAATGCGCACTGATTTCTCTCACTTTCAAATACTTTCTAAAGATGAATAAAAGGAAGGCCAAATCTATAAAGGCAAGAATAGCGGTCCCATAGAATACCCAATGGTAATTGACATGCATGGCAATACTAGAACCCATCATGGGACCAAGAACTCCCCCAATATAAAAGAAGAGTTGATTGTAACTAAATATCCGTGAAATTCCTTCTTTGGGAGTCATGCGGTTTAAGAGAGCCGTCACTCCTGGCATTAAGACTCCTGTCCCAATTCCAAATAGGAAACGAAGAAGGCCTAATTGAAAAGGAGTCTGAGCAAGGGCACAGAAGATATAGAGGATCCCACTATAGAGAAGGGCTAAAAGTAGGAGGCGATGGTTGCCGATTTTATCTCCGAGCTTTCCCATCCATCCCGATGTCAGGATACTGGAAATCCCCATCGCTGATACGATCAGCCCAGATACAAAAATAACATTGTCGCTCTGACCAAGCTCTCTTACATAGAGGGGAAGAATGGGAGAAATAGATTGACCGATCATCTGGATGGTCATACTGGTCAAAAAAAGACCCAGTAAAATGTCCTTATGCTGGATAGAAGCCAGTAAAGCCCAGCTTGAAAGATGCTCCTCCTTCGATATTTGTTGGTAGTCTTCCTCAATGCCCCACCAAGTCAAGACAGAGACGAGAAAGAGGAAAAAACCAACGAGGAGAAAGACGTTCCGCATGCCAAATTGCTCCGCAATCAATCCACCCAATAAAGGCCCCATTAAGGTACCGGCAACGGTTCCCGTCGATAAGGTTCCAAGAGCATATCCAGATTGATTCTTTGGCACCTGACTGGCAATGAGAGCCGTACTGTTAGGAACAAAGCCCGAAAAGACACCATTTAATAAGCGTAGAAGCAACAACCAAAAGACGGAAGGGACAAAAGCAATTCCTCCCATGGTCATGGCAATCGAGGCTCTCAACATCATGGGTTTCCGACCATAACGGTCCGCTAAACTCCCCCAGATTGGGGCCATTAGAGCGGAAGTCAAAGAGGAGGAGGCGACTGCAATCCCAGCATAAAAAGGAACTGCCGGACCTTTTATCCCCAACTCCTCCACAAATAGAGCCATAAAAGGGACTACCAAAGAAAGACTGGCACCTACGAAAAAACAGCCAATCCAGGCAATAAAAAGATTTTTACGCCAATTGATTTCCAGTGAAATAGGATCATCTTCTTTCTATTTGTTCTAAAGCTCGATCAATTTGCTGATAGAGGTAATCACGCGTACTATTGTTATCAATCACGAGATCGACAAAAGCTTTTTTCTCATCTAGAGGCATCTGGGCTGCCAAACGATCGCGCGCCTGGACCCCCGTTAGGACATTTCTTTCCATTAGACGTTGCAACTGGGTATCTTCCGTCACATAGACCAGCCAAACTTGGTCAAACCAATCCAGATATCCCTGCTCGATTAACAAGGGGATATCCATGAAAAAGAGGTCTTCTATTTTAGCTAAGCGATCCCGTTCTCGCACCAGAGCTTTGCGAATCATTTCGCCTTGTACTTGGTTGGACCAGGCAATCTCTTTCTGGCTTGAAAAGATGCGTTGAGCCAGAGCAGGACGATTCAAGTCTCCAGTATCTAGGAGAATGTCCCTTCCAAAATGCTCTACTAAAGCTCGATAGAGTTCTCCACCTGGTGCCTGCAAGTCATGGACCACTCGATCAGCATCAATGACAGGATAACCTTTTTCTTTCAAATAGGAGGTGACAGTGGACTTTCCTGAAGCAATCCCTCCTGTTAATCCAATGATTCTTGCCATCTAGTTCTCCTTTTGACAGTGCGGGCAAAAATGGGTTCCGCGTCCTCCCAGCTGGATTTTCTCAATCGGTGTCCCGCAGCGCAAACAAGGCTGACCTGTCTTTCCATAGACTTGGTGTTGATCTTGCATGGTGCCATCCTCTCCAAAAGCATTGCTGTAAGAGCGAATAGTGGAGCCACCTTTTTCGACAGCCTGAGCTAATACGGCGATTGTTTCCTTTCGAATAGCTTTGGCTTCTCTAGCAGTCAAGTTTTGACCCAAACGAGCTGGATGAACCTTGGCTCGATAGAGGACCTCATCTACATAGATATTTCCCAGACCTGCCACCAATTTTTGGTCCAAAAGAGCTGATTTAATGGGTTTCTTTGATTTTTTAAGAGCTGCTTGGAAGGCTGGCCCTTTAAAATCCGCTTCTGTCGGCTCTGGACCAATCTTTTTCGCCAAAAAGTAGCTGTCTACAAGCTCAGGTACTAAGACTTCCATGGTTCCAAACTTGCGGACATCTTCATAGACAAGGGTGCTGCCATCAGTAAAATAAAAGAAGACATGGGCGTGCTTGCGAAAAGGGACTTCGTCTGGATAAAAGAAATACTTGCCTTCCATACGTAAATGCGAGATCAAAACCAAATCCGTCAAATAAAACAAGAGGTATTTCCCACGGCGTCCCATGGCCCGAATTTCTTGACCTGGGAGATCTTGACGAAAAGCATCCAGATCCGTCTGAATCATCTTGGGATACTTTACTTCCACGGACTGGATGGTCTTCCCAAGAATTAATTTCTCAAGACCACGTCGGACAGTCTCAACTTCTGGTAATTCAGGCATAGAACTCCTTTCAAAAACAAGAAGCAGGCTTCTGCCCACCTCTTCTTAGTATTCTTTTTCGTTATAACCGAAATCGGCAAGGTCCAATTTCTTATCCCGCCAATTTTTCTTGACCTTGACCCAGGTTTCTAGGAAGACCTTATCCCCTAGCATCAGCTCGATATCCTTACGCGCAAGGGTTCCAATCTTCTTGAGCATGGCGCCACCTTTTCCGATGACAATCCCTTTTTGGCTATCACGTTCCACCATGATGGTCGCACGGATATGAACCTTATCTGTTTCTTCATCCCGCTTCATAGAATCCACCACTACGGCAACAGAGTGGGGAATTTCTTCTCGTGTCAAGTGCAAGACCTTTTCACGGATCATTTCAGAGACCAAGAAACGCTCTGGATGGTCAGTAATCTGATCAGCAGGGAAATATTGGAAACCTTCTTCCAAGTTTTCGCTCAAAATATCAATCAAACGCGAAACATTGTTTCCTTGAAGGGCTGAAATCGGCACAATTTCCTTGAAGTCCATCTGACTACGGAAATCATCGATTTGCGCCAAAAGTTGGTCTGGATGGACCTTGTCGATCTTATTGACCACAAGGATGACGGGCACCTTGGCTGCCTTGAGGCGTCCGATGATCATATCATCACCCTTGCCCCGTGGTTCATCTGCTGGCACCATAAAGAGAACCGTATCGACTTCTCGAAGGGTACTATAGGCCGACTCTACCATGAAGTCACCAAGAGCTGTCTTAGGTTTATGAATCCCTGGCGTATCGATAAAGACAATCTGTTCTTTATCGGTCGTGTAGATTCCCATAATCTTGTTGCGCGTTGTCTGCGCCTTGTCACTCATGATGGCAATTTTTTGCCCCATGACGTGGTTCAAAAATGTTGACTTCCCAACATTGGGACGTCCTAATATGGCTACAAAGCCTGATTTAAATGTCATAGTTTCCTTTCATGAGGGGAGTCTCCCTCTTATCCAAATACTAGAGCCCACAACTTGGGCACAAAAATGATCAATCCTGTCACCAAAGCAAAGCCCGAAATAACGAGAACCGCTCCTGCCGCCATATCCTTGGCGTTTTTGGCCAGCATGGAGAAGTGGTAATCACTCGCCAAATCTACTACATTTTCAAGAGCAGAATTCATGATTTCAAAGGCAATAACCAAAGAAACACTTAAGAGTAGAAAGAGCCACTCTGTGACTGAAATGCCAAAAAGGAAGCCTGCAACAATCGCTAAGATAGCTGAAAGTGCATGCTTACGCATATTTCGTTCTTCTTTAAAGGCTGTGAAAATCCCTGTTAAAGCAAATTCAAGACTGGCAATCAGTTCTCGATTTTTCCATTTTCGTTTATTGTCTTGTGAGTCCATAGGCCGTCAAAATCTCTTCCTGTAAGCCAAACATTTCCTTCTCTTCTTCCGGACTATAGTGATCATAACCGTTGATATGAAGGAAGCCATGTACTGCTAAAAAGCCCATCTCGCGCTCAAAGCTATGACCATACTCTGCTGCTTGCTCACGCGCCTTGTCTACAGAAATAAAGAGCTCTCCAATATAGGTATCAAACTCTGCCATCATTTCTGCCAATTCTGGATGGTCTTCTAAATCTTCTTCCGAAAAAGCAATGTCCATCTCTGGTTTGTATTCCAGACTGATCACATCCGTTGGGCGATCCGTGTCCCGGTATTCCAAGTTCAATTCATGGCTGCGTTCGTTAGTTACAAAGGTCACTGCCATTTCCTTGTCCTCTTTGCCCAATTTTTTTGCAGCAAATTCTAAAATTTCCTGGGTTTGTTTGATCATTTCCTCAGAGACTTGACCGGTCTCATCAACCATTTCAATATACATTTTGGATCACCTCACTATCATTTCAATTATAGCATAAAAATAGCGTATATACTAGAATACACGCTACTTTTACTATTTGAAGAATGTCCTTTTATTCAACTGTCTGTTGGATGGCTTGCATCTGGGCATAGATACCACCATGGGCTATCAAGACTGCATGTTGGCCCTGTTCGACAATACGTCCTTCTGATAGAACCAGGATCTGATCTGCATCTTGAATGGTCGATAAGCGGTGGGCAATGATAAAGGTGGTCCGGCCTTTCTGTAGAACTGCCATAGCTTTCTGAATGATCTCCTCTGTTTCCGTATCAATGTGGGAGGTCGCTTCGTCCAGAATCAGAATTTTTGGATTCATGTAGAGGGTACGAGCAAAAGAAATCAATTGACGCTCCCCACTTGAGAAGGCGGAGCCCTTTTCAACCACCGGATGATCGATTCCTTTTTCAAGACGCTCTACAAAGGGCCAAGCTCCGACTTTTTTCAGCGCCTCTTGGACCGCATCCCGATCAATGTGATCCTGACTCATAGCCACATTACTCGCAATGGTTCCTGTAAATAGATAAGGATCTTGCAAGACAATTCCCATGTGGCTTCGTAGGCTCTCACGAGAGACTTGGCGAATATCTTGCCCATCGATCAAAATCACTCCTTCTTGAGGATCATAGAAACGATAGAGCAGGTTCATAATGGAAGACTTACCTGATCCAGTATGGCCCACAAGGGCGATGGTTTCCCCAGGGCTCGCCTGAAAGGCAATATCCTGTAAAACTGGCTTGCCTTCTTCATAAGCAAATTGAACATCATCAAACACGACTTGAGCCTTTTCTATCTTCAGCTCCAATACACCATCGGCCTCTAAGGGTTGATCCAAGAAGGCAAGGACACGACTCCCCGTCTCTAGTGATCGCCGAATATTCGGAAATTGACGACTAAGGGCAGCCATTAGTTCAAAGAGGTTCATGACATAGTTGATATTGATAAACAAGAAACCAGCCGTCACACCAATATTCCCTTTTAAGTAAGACATGCCAGCGATGGTCAAAATACCTGCAATGACCAAATACTTGAGCAATTCCGTCAAGGTCCAAGAAGCGATTGAATCAGCTAAAAGGATCCGGTCATTAGCCCATAGCATCTTCTGGATAGTGGCTTCAAACTCCTCGATAACATGGGGCTCTTGCCCGTAGAGTTGGATCATGCTGGCACCATGCAAGAGTTCATTGACCTGGGTATTGACCTCGCTTCTCGCATCAAAGAAATCCTTCATTGGCTGGTCCGTCATGACCTTGTAGAGATACTGGATCCCGTAGAAAATCGGAAAGACCAAACACAAGAGAAGGCCCATCATAGGGCTCAGGTAAAAGAGAATCCCTAGAACAAAGAGAAAACGTACTAAAAAGATAATCAACACCATACAGGAGTTATAAAACTGAGTCCGCAAGGTTTCCGTATCATTGACAATTCTTGTCGCGATCTTTCCAGCCGGCTTATCATCAAAATAAGAGATCGGTAGACCTTGCATGACTTGAAAGGCTTGGTCTCTTAGGTTAGCCGTCACTTGATTGCTTCCGTGTAGCAAGATCCGATTCCCTAGGTAGCTAATCAGCTGCCCAATGCTTAAGACCAAGAGATAAAAACCTCCCATCTGGAGTAGCTGACCTTGCTCTCCACCATGGGTCAGTGCGGTCAAAGGCCCATCAATCATCTTTTGAAGAATGAATGGAGACAACTCAGAAAAGATGGTCGCTAATAAGAGACAAATAAAGCCAACAAGAAAGACTGTAGGATAAAGCGTGATCCTAGATAATAATCGTTTCAATACTTTCATCTTATTCTCCTTCCTGTTTTTGTTGCCGTTGGTATTGTTCGTAGTACCAACCCTCTTGAGCCAGCAAATCACTAGCTCTGCCTTCTTCGACAATCTGTCCTTGATCCAAGACAATGATCCAATCCGCCTGATGGACAGCAGACAAGCGATGAGAAACAATGATGGTCGTCTTGCCTTTCCGCTCTGTTTGAATGCTGTCAATAATGGCCTGCTCGGTCTTGGCATCCACTGCAGAAAGGGAATCATCTAACAACAAGAGATCTGCATCCCTTAAAAAGGCACGCGCCAGAGAGATCCGTTGTTTTTGACCTCCTGATACAGAGACCCCTTTTTCACCGATCATGGTGTCCATTCCCTGAGACATCCGCTCGAGATCATCCGCAAAAGCAGCTTGGGCTACCGCTTCCACTAAATCCTCTTCACTAGCACCATTTTTACCCAAAGCAATATTGTCACGAATGGATTTCGAGAATAAAATATGTTCTTGGGAAACATAGCCAATTTTATCTTCAATGGAGCGCCGGTTGTAGGCAACGATCGGTTGCTGGTTGACCAAGAATCCTCCCTCACCAACTGGGTACTGCCGCAAAAATTGTCGTACCAGGGTCGTCTTTCCTGATCCGGTACGACCAACAATCCCTACTGTTTGGCCTTTCTGAACGATCCAATCAATACCTGACAGGCTCTCTCGTTCAGCACCAGGATAGCGGAAGGAATAATCCTTAAACTCCACCGAATCAATTTGTTCCAAGAAATGCGGACCATCTGGCTCTAAATCATCTGTTTCATCAATCACTTCTTTTAACTTCTTAAAGGACATTTGCCCTGTCTGATAGACCAAGATAAAATCTGATAGCATCCACATAGGCTCAACCAAAAAGACCAAATACAGTTGCAAGGCCAAGAGTTTTCCTAAGCTCAATTGCCCAGTAGCTAAGGATTGACCTCCAAATACCAAGAGTAAGACAGTCGAAACTCCAATAAACAAAAGGGCTAAAGGACCAAAAGAATATTGAATAGAGGCGATCTTATCTCCTGTTTTAGCAAGACTAGCTGTTTTTGTTTGGAACTGTTTGACCTGCTGGTCCCGTCTACTATAGGCACGCATGACCCGAATCCCTTCGATAGACTCCAAGACCTCATCGTTTAACTGCGCGACTGCTTCCCTGTTTTGCTCAATGTAGTCCTCCTGCTTTTTACTCAAAAAATAGGTGGATACGACAAGAAATATCATGGGGATAAAACAAATCAAAGTCAATTGCCAAGAAAGGAAAAACATGGCCAATATAATAAAGGTAAATAAACCGCCACCATAAAGGATGATCATCATTCCGTAACCAGCCATATCGGCCATGCCATCGACATCTGTCGTAAAGCGCGTCAAGAGATCTCCTGAGCGGAATTTCTCAAAAAAGGGACGCCGCATGGCTACTAGCTTACGAAATGCTTGCTCCTGAAGGGTCGACTTAAAATGAATGGACGACTGAAAAAGGCGCAACTGCCAATAAAAAGCCGTCAGGTAATTGAGGATGGCTGATCCTACCAAGAGGACCATATCCCATACAAAGTTGGATTGCGTCAGCGTCTGCTGACTCAAATGATCCACTAAACGCTGAATAACTTGCGTCGGGATCAATAAGGTATAATCATAAAGAATCAGGACCACAGCAATGCTAATATAGCGCCACTTGCGCTCTCTGATATACTCCCAAATAGCTCTTATCATCTACTCTCCTTTTCAAAACGGCACAGAAAAAACCCAAGTAGGAGCTGAGTACGTGCTCAGTCCACACTTGGGCCTTCTGATGCCTATCACCAATTCAGTTAAGGCAGGCAAAAATGCATACAAAAAACCCAAGACAGACTCCTCCATCTTGGGTTTAATTCATTGTCTACATTGAACTCAACTGAGATTGGAGAAGCTGTGTATTCAATTGTGTCATCAAAACATCTACTTTGTTCATGATGGTTTTCTCCTTTCTCTTTGTTGCTATAACTTTACCACGGATTTCTGTGCTTGTCAACGTTTTTTTGAAAATTGTTGAAAAAGATTCCACGAATAGGCTCCCAGTTAGAAGAAAGCGTACAAAAAGAAGCCTAGATCCCCTCTAAGCTTCTCTCTTTTACTATGCTAGTTGCCGGGATTGAACCGGCGACCTCATCCTTACCATGGATGCGCTCTACCGACTGAGCTAAACCAGCAGTACCTATCTACTATATCATGGAGATAGGCCTTTTGTCAATATCCTGACTCATTTTTCTGCCAAATATTCTTCCTTAGTGAGGACATAATGGACTCTCGTCACCATTCTCCCTTCTTCATGCAAGTCTAGCATCGCGTAGGGCTCCTCGTGAGAATATTTCATCCCTGATTTGGCCATCACCCGTCCAGAAGCTGGGTTGTCCTTATCATGAACAGCAATGAGCTTGTTCATCCCTAACTGTTCAAAAGCCAAGGCAATGACTGCCTTGGTAGCCTCTGTCGCAAGACCTTGGTTCCAATAGTCTTTATTCAGAACATAGCCGATACTCCCCTTCTTCAGACAAAGATCCAAATCCAGTAAATCAATAGTCCCGATAAATTTTCCATTCTCTTTGAGCTCGATCCCCCATCTTCCAAGTGGACTCGCTAGGTAAAAGAGGGCAATATTATTACGCGTCTCTTCTATACTTTGATTGGTTGCAAAGGTATAGCGCGTAACTGTCTCATCAGAAGCATACTCAAACATAGCTGGTGCATCTTCAAGAGTGACCGGACGCAAGTGCAAACGCTCTGTCTCCACTTCACGATAAGCCGCTAACTTCACATATAAATTTTCCATTTGACACTCTTTCTTTAGGTAGTAGTTTAGCAGAAAACATAAAGGAAGACAATCTAAAATTTTTTCTTGATTTTTGATTAGCTTTTATATAAAATAAAACCATTCGGTTAAAAAATTGGGATGAGGAGTGAAAAGGTCATTGAGTTAGGAGAGCAATCTCACACCAATGGCCTTTTTACACTTATATCTAAGCAAGGAGAAATAAACATGTTAATCGGTATTCCAAAAGAAATTAAAAACAATGAAAATCGTGTCGGTTTGACACCTGCAGGCGTACACAGCTTGGTTGGAAAGGGCCATCAAGTTTTGGTGGAAACAAATGCTGGACTTGGTTCTGGCTTTGCTGATGAAGATTACAGCAAACAAGGAGCGACCATTGTCGCAACCGCTGCAGAGGCTTGGGCCGCTGAATTGGTAGTTAAAGTAAAGGAACCCCTCGCTGAAGAATACGGCTTCCTTCGTGAAGACCTCTTGCTCTTCACCTACTTGCACATGGCTGCTGCTCCTGAATTAGCAGATGCCATGGTCGCTGCTAAGACAACTGGTGTAGCTTACGAAACAGTGCGAGACCTTGAAGGACAATTACCACTCTTGGTCCCAATGAGTGAGGTCGCTGGACGGATGGCCGTGCAAATCGGGGCTCACTTCTTGACCAAACAGGAAGGAGGTTCAGGCGTCCTCCTAGGTGGTGTACCTGGTGTTCCAAAAGGAAAAGTCACTATCATCGGAGGCGGGGTCGTTGGAACCCATGCTGCTCGTATCGCTCTTGGACTCGGTGCCCAAGTCACCATCTTGGATATCAGCGCCAAACGCTTGTCTGTCCTAGAAGATGTCTTCGGTCATCAAATCCAAACCCTCATGTCCAACCCATTTAATATCGAAGCCAGTGTCCGTGATGCCGATGTTGTCATCGGGGCTGTCTTGATTCCTGGGGCTAAAGCTCCTAAATTAGTAACAGACGATATGGTCAAACAAATGCGTCCAGGTTCCGTCATCGTCGACGTTGCAGTTGACCAAGGTGGTGTTATCGAAACAGCAGACCGTGTGACAACGCATACGGAGCCTGTTTACGAAAAACATGGTGTGCTCCACTATGCCGTTGCTAATATCCCAGGGGCTGTCGCTCGCACTTCTACTATCGCCCTTACCAATGTAACCCTTCCTTATGTAGAAGCTTTGGCTGACAAAGGCTTCCATAAGGCCATCGCACTTGATGAAGGCTTGCGCCAAGGGGTCACTACTTACCAAGGCCATATCACAAGCCAACCAGTTTCAGAAGGTCTAGAACGCGACTTCACTCCAATCGACGAATTGGTTTAAACTATCATATATTCAAAGAATTATCGTCAATTTAAGGCAAAGATCCTCTGATCTTTGCCTCTTTTTTTATTCCGTTTCTTCTTCCACATCCAGTTTTTCTTTGAGCACTGGATTTGGGAGGGGCTCGTAGGCCCTGATAATTTCTGCTACAACAGGATGGCGAACAACATCCTTAGCAGAGAAGTGCACAAAATCAATCTGAGAAATATTTTTTAACTTCTCCTGGGCATCAATTAAGCCGGATTTGACATTTCGAGGAAGGTCAATCTGGCTAGTGTCTCCATTGACAATCATCTTGGAGTTGAAACCAAGACGGGTCAAGAACATCTTCATCTGCATGATGGTTGTATTTTGCGCTTCATCGAGAATGACAAAGGCATCATCCAAGGTCCGGCCCCGCATATAAGCTAAGGGAGCTATCTCAATAATCTCCCGCTCCATCATCCGAGTGGTCTGGTCCTTGCCCAAGATTTGATAGAGGGCATCATAGACTGGACGTAGATAAGGGTCTACCTTTTCCTTGAGATCCCCTGGAAGGAAACCGAGGCTCTCTCCTGCTTCCACGGCTGGGCGAGTCAAAATAATGCGCTTGACTTGACCACGCTTGAGGGCGGTCACGGCTAAAGTTACCGCCAAGAAGGTCTTCCCAGTCCCTGCTGGTCCAATCCCGAAGGTCACATCATGGTGCTTGACACTATCTACATAAATCTTTTGACCTAGCGTTTTGACCCGAATGGGCTTGCCGTAGCTATCCTTGATGATTTCTTCTTCATACAAGGCCACGAACTTATCCAACTCATCATTACGAACCATTTGAATAGCTGTTACAACATCCGGCGTCCCGATAGTCATGCCACGATTCACCAAGATAAGCAAAGCCTCAATAACTTGTCTGGCTTTTTCACAATCTTCTTCTTGACCGATGACCTGGACAATTTCTGTTCGGGCATGGATGATCACATCCAACTCCTGCTCCATCAAACGCAAGTGACGTTCATTGGATCCAAATAGATGGAAGAGATCATCTGGATGACTTAATTGAATATCAATTGAATGTTCTTTCAAATAAAGAACCTCTCTATTTCTGTAAGTTTTCTCTATTATAACAAAGAGACCGAGAATTGACCATCCCCGGCCCACTTTGATTCTCTTGTACTTAATGACCTAGGTATTCTTCCCAAATTGCATCAAAATCTCCTAGATTAAAGGAGAAACTGGCATGCTCTTCCAGAAAGCGACTGACTTCATCAAAATCATCTGTATGCTTTGGAAAGGCTGTCTCATGAAAGGCCAAATCAGCCAGAAGAGCCTTGGGAGCATTGCTTTTGGGATTGCGCTCTGTCATCAACCAAGTATAAAATGATTTTCGCATAGGACTCCTCTTATTTTAATTCTGTACCAAAGGCATCCTGTGTGATTTTCCCTGCTTTCATCAAGCCTCCCAGAGCTTTTTTGAACTGCCCCTTGGAAATGCCAAAGGTTGCCTTAATATCTTCTGGGGAGGACTTATCATTCAAGGTCATAAAGCCTCCGTTGTTTTCTAAATATGCCAAAATCATCTGTGCATCGTTTTCCAGCATTTCAAACGAGCGTGGCTTCAAGGATAAATTCAAGGTCCGATCCACCTCTCGGAAACCAATAACCCGGGCATCTAGGACTTGTCCCAAACGAGGTTCGGCAAAGCGCTCACTTGGATGGATAAAGCCTAACATATTGTTCTCAGGTAAGTAAACAAAGGTCCCTGAGAGTTTTAAGCGATAGACGATAGCCGGCCAGTTCTGATTCTGCATATTGTTGTAGGCTGGACGAGCAATCCGTTGGAAGTCTTCTTGGTAGGCCAAGACACCCCAAATCCGGTCTTTTTTATCGACTTCCAGGCGAACAAAAAGTTTATCCCCTTTTTTAGGCCATAGTTCCTTGATCTCAGGCAAAATATCCAGAGAGACGACAATCTCCTTGTCAGGTAGACCAGTATCGACAAAAACACCCAGGTCCTTACGAACTTCTGTCACTGTCCCCCAACCAAATTGGTCCTGACGAGCTGTGACTTCAAGTGTGGTCAGGCGCAAACGTTGCTTCATATCCGTATAGGCAAAGCCCTTGACGGACTCTCCAAGAGCATGCTCTCCTTCAGACTTGTCCAAGGCATAGGTTTGCCCATCCTTTTGGACAAAGTAAAAACGGTCATTCTCATCCGTAACAAGGCCCACGATATCATGTGCGAGATTGGTATTCATTTCTTCCTTCTTTCTAGCTAATGATGATCAATAGCCCCTTAATGGAAATAAAACCCAGCCAGCAGTGCCAACTGAGTTCATTTCCTCTGTAAACTGCTGGAAATGATTAGACTTCAAGCAATTCTTTTTCTTTGTGAGCTGTCATTTCATCGATATGTTTCACAGCATCATCCGTTACTTTTTGGATTTCTTTTTCAAGACCCTTCAATTCATCTTCAGTGATTTCTTTTGCTTTTTCTTGTTTCTTAGCTTCATCCATAGCATCACGACGGATGTTACGGATCGCTACCTTAGCATTTTCACCAACTTTTTTCACTTCTTTGGCCAAGTCACGACGGGTTTCTTCTGTCAAAGCTGGGATGACCAAGCGAATGACCGAACCATCGTTAGCCGGAGTAATACCAAGGTCAGAAGCATTCAAAGCGTGCTCAATATCTTTCAATGAAGACTTGTCAAAAGGCGTGATCAACATCACACGGGCTTCTGGAATCGTGATAGATGCGATTTGATTCAATGGAGTATCAACTCCGTAATATTGAACATAGATACGGTCCAAGAGACTTGCGTTTGCACGACCTGCCCGGATACTTCCAAATTCACGTCCCAAACTTTGGTGAGACTGAGACATTCTTTCTTTAGCTTTTTCTACGATTGGATTTGCCATTTTATTCCTCTAACTTCCTTATTTTTCTACATTATTAGAAACGGTAGTACCGATATTTTCTCCAAAGACAACGCGTTTGATGTTACCTGGCTCATTCATGTTGAAAACGACTAAGTCAATATCATTATCCATTGAGATGGTCGATGCTGTCGAATCCATGATACGAAGGCCTTTGTTGATGACATCACGGTGAGTTAATTCTTCAAACTTCACAGCTGTCTTGTCTTTCTTTGGATCAGCATTATAAACGCCGTCAACACCATTCTTAGCCATCAAGATTGCGTCTGCTTCAATTTCAGCGGCACGAAGAGCAGCCGTTGTATCCGTTGAGAAGTATGGAGAACCAATGCCTGCACCAAAGATAACAATACGCTCTTTTTCCAAGTGACGAAGGGCGCGGCCACGGATATAAGGCTCAGCGACTTGTTGCATGGCAATCGCTGTTTGGACACGCGTATCTACTCCAACCTGTTGAAGAGAATCCGCCATCACCAAGGCATTCATAACTGTTCCAAGCATTCCAGTGTAATCTGCTTGAACTCGATCCATACCTGCTTCCGCCGCAGGTTCTCCACGCCAGAGATTTCCTCCACCGATAACGAGAGCAATTTCAATTCCAAGGTCATGAACTTCTTTGATTTCAAGGGCCATCTTTTGAACCGTTTTGATATCAATTCCGACACCCCGTTCACCGGCTAACGCTTCACCTGATAACTTAATTAAAATACGTTTATACTTAGGTTCTACCATTTTGTCACTCCTTTTATGATCTGTATTATTTTACCACAAAAAGCGTTTTTTATATAGTAATATCTATCAAAAAAATTTTAACTTATCCACTGAAAAGATATTCATTTTTATCCTACTTTTTCTAAAGGACCTAGATTTAGGTAATGAAACTTTTTTACATATGTGATTTAAGGATTGTCGCTTTTATCAATCATCAGTTCATCAACAATCATATGATCTTTTCCAGATGATTATCACTCTGAATCAGGTTAGCTGCTACTATAATATTTAATTTCAAATAAGTAATTTAAACTTGCATTTACTTTCTTGATTATAAGAAAAGAGCCCCCTTTTTTTAGATAAACAGTATAAAACTTTTAAACTGTTTATGGTGGGAGGCTCGTTTTATATCAATTTAATGCTTCTTAGTTAGGTGTATGACTAGTTGAAAAAGGGGAGTGATCATCCCCTTTTTCAAGGCTTTAAGGCCTATTCTAGTCACCAATTAGAACTGCCGTTTTGAATGAAGCCAAATCAATCATTCACCAAAGGAAGAAGAATTATTTTTCGTCTTCCTCTTTACGACGTCCAAGTGCTGCCAATCCTACAAGTCCTGCAACTAGTCCGAGTACAGTTGATCCGACAGATGTAGTTTCACCAGTATTTGGAAGTTGTTCTTTAGCTGGTGTTGACTCTACTGGTTTACCTGATGTTGGGTCCACTGGTTTACCTGGTGTTGGATTCACTGGTTTACCTGGTGTTGGATCCACTGGTTTACCTGGTGTTGGATCCACTGGTTTACCTGGTGTTGGATCCACTGGTTTACCTGGTGTTGGATCCACTGGCTTATCTGGTGTTGGATTCACTGGCTTGTCTGGAGTTGGCTCTACAGGTTTGTCTGGAGTTGGCTCTACTGGCTTATCTGGAGTTGGCTCTACTGGCTTATCTGGAGTTGGCTCTACTGGTTTATCTGGAGTTGGCTCTACAGGCTTATCTGGAGTTGGCTCTACAGGCTTGTCTGGAGTTGGCTCTACAGGTTTGTCTGGAGTTGGCTCTACAGGCTTGTCTGGAGTTGGTTCTACAGGTTTGTCTGGAGTTGGTTCTACAGGCTTGTCTGGAGTTGGTTCTACAGGCTTGTCTGGAGTTGGTTCTACAGGTTTGTCTGGAGTTGGTTCTACAGGTTTGTCTGGAGTTTCCTTCAGTTTGTATACATAAGTGACATTCTTATCGCCTTCAATCACTTTACCAGTTGTTGGGTCTGTTGACTTCAAGTGACCTTCTTTATCAACTTCACCTACTGTGTAGTTACCAGCTGGTACCAATTCGTAAGTCTTGCCTTCGAATTCAATCTCTTGTGGACGGTTGTCTACAACTGTGTCGTAGTCTTTGTCTACTGGTTGAGCTTTTTCGTCAGTAACATCTTCCTTGATTGTCTTGCCTTCTGTATCCACATAGTGAACATAGACGTTACCCTTAGGCTCAGCTGGGGTTTCCTTCACTTCTTTATAGACGTAAGTGATGGTTGATTTTGGTTTGTCAACTTTACCTTTAACTGGATCAGATGATTCCAAGTGTCCATCTTCATCAACTTTACCTACTGGGTAATCACCTTTCGGTACGATCTTATAGGTCTTACCATCTGGTGTCTTGATAGTATTTGGTTTCTCACCTTCCTCAGTGGTGTTATATGGTGTGTCATATGGTGAGTTTGGTGTATCTTGACGAGGTTTTTCGATTTCCTTACCATTTTCGTCTACGTATGTGATGATGACTTCACCCTTCTTAGGCTCAGCTGGAATTTCCTTCAGTTTGTATACATATGTGACATTCTTATCACCTTCGATCACTTTACCTGTAGTAGGGTCTGTAGACTTGAGGTGACCTTGGTCATCCACTTCACCAACTGTGTAGTTACCCGCTGGTACCAATTCATAAGTCTTGCCTTCAAACTCAATCTCTTGTGGGCGGTTGTCTACCACTGTATCGTAGTCTTTGTCCACTGGTTGAGCTTCTTCGTCAGTCACATCTGACTTGATGGTCTTACCTTCTGTATCTACATAGTGTACGTAGACGTTACCCTTAGGCTCAGCTGGGGTTTCCTTCACTTCTTTATAAACGTAAGTGATGATTGACTTAGGTTTGTCAACTTTACCTTTAATTGGATCAGATGTTTCCAAGTGTCCATCTTCGTCAACTTTACCTACTGGGTAGTCCCCTTTCGGTACGATCTTATAGGTCTTACCATCTGGTGTCTTGATAGTATTTGGTTTTTCACCTTCCTCAGTGGTGTTATATGGTGTGTCGTATGGAGAATTTGGTGTATCTTGACGAGGTTTTTCGATTTCCTTACCATTTTCGTCTACGTATGTGATGATGACTTCACCCTTCTTAGGCTCAGCTGGAGTTTCCTTCAGTTTGTATACATATGTGACATTCTTATCGCCTTCGATCACTTTACCTGTGGTAGGGTCTGTAGACTTGAGGTGACCTTGGTCATCTACTTCACCAACTGTATAGTTACCCGCTGGTACCAATTCATAGGTCTTGCCTTCGAATTCAATCTCTTGTGGGCGGTTGTCTACCACTGTATCGTAGTCTTTGTCCACCGGTTGAGCTTCTTCGTCGGTCACATCTGACTTGATGGTCTTGCCTTCTGTATCCACATAGTGAACATAGACGTTACCCTTAGGTTCAGCTGGAGTTTCTTTGAGTTTGTATACATATGTGACGTTCTTATCGCCTTCGATCACTTTACCTGTAGTAGGGTCTGTAGACTTGAGGTGACCTTGGTCATCCACTTCACCAACTGTGTAGTTACCAGATGGTACCAATTCATAAGTCTTGCCTTCAAATTCAATCTCTTGTGGACGGTTGTCTACCACTGTATCGTAGTCTTTGTCCACTGGTTGAGCTTCTTCATCGGTCACGTCTGACTTGATGGTCTTGCCTTCTGTATCCACATAGTGAACATAGACGTTACCCTTAGGTTCTTCTTTTTGTTTGTATACATACGTTACATTCTTATCGCCTTCGATCACTTTACCTGTGGTAGGATCAGTAGACTTGAGGTGACCTTGGTCATCCACTTCACCTACTTTGTAGTTACCAGCTGGTACCAATTCATAGGTCTTACCTTCGAATTCAATCTCTTGTGGGCGGTTGTCTACTACTGTATCGTAGTCTTTGTCCACTGGTTGGGCTTCTTCATCGGTCACGTCTGACTTGATGGTCTTGCCTTCTGTATCCACATAGTGAACATAGACGTTACCCTTAGGTTCTTCTTTTTGTTTGTATACATACGTTACATTCTTATCGCCTTCGATGACTTTACCTGTGGTAGGATCAGTAGACTTGAGGTGACCTTGATCATCCACTTCACCTACTGTGTAGTTACCCGCTGCTACCAATTCATAGGTCTTACCTTCGAATTCAATCTCTTGTGGGCGGTTGTCTACTACTGTATCGTAGTCTTTGTCCACTGGTTGGGCATCTTCGTCGGTCACATCTGACTTGATTGTCTTGCCTTCTGTATCCACATAGTGAACATAGACGTTACCCTTAGGTTCTTCTTTCAATTTGTAGATGTAGGTAATATTCTTATCTTCTTTAGCAACTTCTCCAGTTGTAGGGTCTGAAGACTTGAGGTGTCCTTGGTCATCTACTTCACCAACTGTGTAGTTACCTGCTGGTACCAATTCATAGGTTTTGCCAGCTTTTTCTATTGTTTGTGGGCGGTTGTCTTCAACTGTGTCATAGTGTTTGTTAACTGGCTGTTGATCTTCATCTTTTACTGAATCTTTGATAGTATTACCTTCAGTATCTTTATAGTGAACGAAGACATTTCCTTTTTCATCTGTTTTACGGTAGTAGTGCGTTACATCCGTAGAAATTTCTTTAATAGATGGAAGAGAATAGTTATTAAAGAATGATGGATATCCAGACGCTTTATCCCCTGGTGTGTTCCCACCAATGATATTAGAAGTGTTGTTTCGAACAGGGTCTACATCCGCTGAGAATTGCGGTGAATCGGTAAAGGCATCCCCTGTAGCTTTATTGTACCAACCACTCAAGCGCACATTCCCATTTCCACCATCCGTATAAGTTGCTACTTTAAGATGGTATTTTCCATCCTTACTGTCAACATATCCGACCTCTTTAGGTTCAGTTGCTGTTCCAGCAGGGGTTGGCTTGCCTCCTGGCTTAACAGGATCTGAGGTATACAATAGTGTATAGTTGGTTAAGTCAAGCGTATTTACATCTGTAGATGGATTATACGAGGCCACTTTTGATGGGTCTAAAGCGTACAATTTGACAACTGATGTACCGTCTTTATCGACTTGCTCTACAATCCGTTTGACATAGTAGTGAGCACGTCCACCTTGGAGTTCTAGGTATTTAGCTCCGACACCGCCTAGAGAACCTGCCATATCCTTTTCAGCATCCGTACGTACGAACTCGTAGCCTTCAAATGAACGCGGATTAGATGCCTTGTAGTCCTGGCTTTCAATACCTGTCTGGCTGTAGGAAGCTAATTCTTCATTCGTACCTTCCACTTTATAGTGGGTAGTATGGGTTACTTTTTCAATTGGGATAACTGTTTGAACATTTGGTTTTGTTTCTCCAACATTTCCTGGTTTAACCGTATCACGAATTTGAAGAATGTGGTGTTTATATTTATCATCAGAAGTTGGACCAGCTTCACGGTTATTGGTCCAAGTTCCTAGAATTTGCGAAGATTCCCCAGTAGTATAATCAAATTGAGGGGCATAAGTAGGATTTTCTTTCACCAAGGTGCTAAATTGGAACGTTGAATTGGCAGTCATATCCAATGCTTCCACTTCTTTACCCGTCGCTTTTTCTACTAAACGAGCATGAACTGTTGGCGTCTTTGTCGTTCCTACAGTAGAGCGATCTACTGAGAAGGTTACATAATAGCCACCATTGTTATAGGTAACACCACCTTGATTAGCTGCACCTTGCCAGTTTTGAAGATCCCAAATAGAATAAGTATAGCGATCTGCATTTGGATCCAATTGATAATTTGCATTGTTCCATGCTGGATCCTCAATTGAAGCTCCATTTGGTTCATCCATTATTGGAGAAACAGATGGTGCTGTCAGAGTAGTTGAAGTTGAAAGAGCATCCAACTGAGCAGAAACTGCTGGTGCGCCATTAACAGTTGTATTTCCTTTGAAACCTGCCGCCTTCAGGGTTACCATCATGTCATCTACTGACTTGTTCAAGCGTTCTCGTTGTTCAGCATATGATTGTGGTTTTACTTCAGAATTGCTCGAAGCTTCTTTTGTTGGCAATTCAGCTTGAACTTTTGCAACAGCCTCTTTGATAGCAGCTTTCTGCTCTTCATTTTGATGGGTTGAAGCATATTTTTCTGCTATTTGATTCAATAAAGCTGCTTCAGAAGCATTTTGTTCCAAGATTGCTTTATCATCCGATGCTACAGCACTTTCGACCACTTCAGATGAGCTTGCTACTGAAGGTTTTGTTTCTGTAGCAGTTTCATTTTGAGGGGCTGAGACTTCTTTAGAAGCTTCTTCAGTTAATGAAGCTGCTTCAGTTGAAACGGATGGAGCACTCACTGCTGTAGAGGAAGAAACTACTTCGTTTCCTACTTCATCCGCAAAGGTAGTATTTGCAACTGTGGTAGCACTTAGAACTGCTGCTGCCACTACGATCCCTTTTAAGAGATGACGGCTCTTAGCAGAAACAGCATCTTCACGCACCTCAGCTACAACTGTCTCTTCGACTTGACCACGAATCACTTTGAGCAAACCAAAGTTTGAAGTAGCTGCACGCAACCAATTCTTACCCGACTTGATCAATTTGAAACGAGTCACTCGATCAGTTTCACGGAATTCTCCGTTTGAACGTTTAAAAATCATTTGATTCTCCTTTTTTTTGTTTTTCAACTATATTATACCCTTTTCCTGTACTTATGCAAGCGTTTTAATATCTATCGAATTTATCATCAAGTTAGAACCTTCTAAATCATTCAAACGAACAAAAAAGCTACCCGAAGGTAGCTTTGATTTCTAATTAAAGTGAGTTAACATCCACTTTGATACCAGGACCTTGAGTTGTAGTCAAAGTCAAGCTAGTTACGTAAGTACCTTTAGCTGTAGCTGGTTTTGCTTTTTGGATAACATCGTTGAAAGCTTTGAAGTTTTCAACCAATTTATCAGCGTCAAATGACACTTTACCGATGATGGCTTGAACGATACCTGCACGGTCTGCACGGTAAGTGATTTTACCACCTTTAGACTCTTCAACTGCTTTTGCAACATCCATTGTTACAGTACCAGTTTTAGGGTTTGGCATCAAGTTACGTGGTCCAAGGACACGTCCAAGACGTCCAACAAGAGCCATCATGTCAGGTGTAGCGATAACTACATCGAAGTCCAACCAACCATCGTTGATTTTCGCAACAAGGTCATCTTCACCTACGAAGTCTGCACCAGCTGCTTTTGCTTCTTCAGCTTTTGCACCACGTGCAAATACAAGAACGCGAGCAGTTTTACCAGTTCCGTTTGGCAATACCATTGCACCACGGATTTGTTGGTCAGCTTTTTTCACGTCGATGTTCAAGTTGTAAGCAACTTCTACAGTTGCGTCAAATTTTGCAAAGTTAGTTTCTTTTGCAAGAGCTACAGCTTCTTCTACGCTGTATGCTTTTGTGCTGTCGATTTTTTCAAGTGCAGCACGAAGTTGTTTGCTTTTTTTAGCCATTTTATCTTTCTCCTTGTAATGTGGTCATATCGATTTTCATCTCCCACGTCACTCGTCTCATGATCAAGTGTATTGCGGGCAAATAGGATTGTTACAATTAGTCAGTAACAGTGAATCCCATAGAACGAGCAGTACCTTCGATCATACGCATTGCAGACTCAATGTTTGCAGCGTTCAAATCTGGCATCTTAGTTTCAGCAATTTCTTGTACTTGTGCACGAGTAACTGTTGCAACTTTCGTTTTGTTAGGTGTACCTGATCCTTTTTCAACACCTGCAGCTTTTTTCAAAAGAACAGCAGCTGGTGGTGTTTTTGTAACGAAATCAAATGATTTATCTTCATAAACAGTGATCACAACTGGGATAATCATACCAGCTTGGTCAGCTGTACGAGCGTTAAACTCTTTAGTGAATCCCATGATGTTGATACCTGCTTGACCAAGTGCTGGTCCAACCGGTGGAGCTGGAGTAGCTTTACCAGCAGGGATTTGCAATTTTACAAGTTTTTCGACTTTTTTAGCCATTTCTTAAATCCTCCTTTGTGGTTTTGGCGGTAATTACAGATTTTTACCTCCCACAAGTATGCTCTGCGCATACCTTTCTATTATACACTATTTTCTTCCGAATGCAAGAAAAAATTTCATTTCCATCACACTTTTTTTTACTTTTGTGATAAAATGGAGGTATGTTAATAAAAGTTGCTTCCCTTGTATTTATTTTTTTGACCCTGATTCTCAGTGGGATTATTATTCGAGTCTTTAAACTGCGACGTTATGGCTTGAATTTTGCCGACCTGGCTTTTCCTCTTTTTGCGCTAGAATACTATTTAATTTCAGATGCGGCTTACTATCATAATTTGTTGCCACAATTGTTATTGGCCTTGTCCCTTTTAGCTATTGGCTTAACCATTTATTTTTTGAAAAAGAGACGTAGTTTTTACTATCCGAAATTTTTTAAGTACTTTTGGCGAGCAGGCTTCCTCACTACCTTCTTCCTTTACCTCATTATGACGATCAGTCTCTTCATCTGATCTATAGCAACAATAAAACGGTATGAACTAAAATCATAGTTCATACCGTTTTTCTATTTGTTTCTGGACTTATGCAGATGGGTCACTAAGGAATAAATAAGACGATTCATCAACCATAAGACTCCTTCCATGATCAGTCCTAGGACAAGGGTCATGATCCAGCCAGTCAGATGAAGATGGCTGAGATTAAAAATGGGAGAAAATACAAAAACCGACAGGCAAAATCCAGCTATATTCAGAAGGATGATGCCCAATTTTACATGATTAAAGGGAAGGCTGAGTTGGTACACTTTTGTAAAGCCAATCAATGCCAGCAAGTAGATAGAGATGGTCGAAATTTCTCCCTGACTTAATGCAAGGAAAGGACCCAGAACCACAAGGAAAAGGACTGATATGAGATTGGTCAAGGCAGCTGGAAGAGCTTGCTCTATCACGGTTTCAATAAAGTCTCCTTCTATCCGGGCACAATTCTTCTCCAAGGCCAGCAAGAAACCGGGGATTCCAATGGTAAATCCACTGATCAAGGACATCTGAGAAGCCTGGATGGGATAGGTGAAACTAAAGAGAATAGCCAAAATAGCCAATAAAATTGAAAAAATATTCTTGACCAAAAAGAGACTCGCAGAACGTTGAATATTGTTGACCACTCGGCGACCTTCATCCACAATAGATGGCATGTGAGAAAAGTCCGAATCTAAAAGCACAACCTGGGCCACCTTTTTGGTCGCATCATGTCCCGTATTCATGGCAATACTACAATCTGCCTTTTTCATAGCGAGGATATCATTGACCCCATCTCCTGTCATGCCAACCTTATGACCATCCGCCTGCAAGCTCTCTATGAGAATTTGTTTTTGTTCTGGACTAACTCGTCCAAATACGGTGTAGGTCCGTGCTGCATCTACTACCTCCTCACGCGTCTTGAGCTGACTAGCATCTACCACTTGATCCGCATGAGGAATATTTGCTTTCTGAGCAACGGCAGCAACTGTAACAGGATGATCCCCTGAAATAACCTTGATGGTCACCCCTTGTTTTTGGAAATAGGCGAAGGTTTCAGGAGCAGTCGACCGAACAGGATTCTCCAAGACTATGGCTAGAAGGGGAAGGACTGGAGCTTCTATTACTTCCGTCAGCTGTTCACCCTGGTAATGCCCCAAAATAAGGACACGCGCTCCTCGTTCAACCTCTCGTTGCCACACTTCTTGGTAAGCATCGAGATCATCTCTGAGCAAAACATCCGGTGCTCCTAATAGGTAGATCCCTTCTTGGAACTGAAGGCCCCCAAATTTCTTCTTAGATGAAAAAGGAAGACGATCTTGAACGGGCCATACTTGGGTGGGGTGGACGGAGTGAGACTTGCGAATGGCCGTAATGGTATCATTCTGATCTTCACTTGCCTGAAGGTATTGACTTAATATTTCTTTGCCTTCTTTTTCAGCTAGCGCCAGAGGGAGGAACTCACTCACCTGCATCCTGTGTTCGGTAATGGTCCCCGTCTTGTCTAGGCAGAGGACGTCTATACGGGATAGGGTTTCAATTCCCTTCATACTGTTGAGTAGGACCTTTTGAAGGGCTAAACGGGTTGCTCCTAGCACCAAGGCCAGAGTCATTAAGAGGTAGAGTCCCTCTGGGATCATCCCAATGATGGCACCGACCATAGAGGTGATGCTAACTTTGAGGGATTCTTGATTTCCTAGATAACTCTGCAAGAACAAGAGCAAGCCAATCGGGATGAGAATCATTCCGATCATTCGGACAAGGCCGTCCACTGCATGAACCATTTCAGATTCTTCGTGTCCCTTGACTTTCTTGGCTGAGAGACTCAGCTGATTAATATAAGACGCATCTCCTACTTGTTCCAAGACGGCAACTGCCTGGCCTGAAATGACAAAACTTCCTGACATGAGTTTCTGATTCTCACCTTTAGGGATTTCATCTGCTTCACCTGTTAATTGAGACTCATCGACCATGATCGAACCGTCTAGAACTTTGGCATCTGCATAGATCTGATCCCCTGCTTGGAACAAGACGACATCCCCCTCTACCACCTGGTCGACAGAAAGGTCCAGTCGTTCTCCCTCACGAATCACTCGAGCTTTCTCCACTTGAAGAAGGCGCATCTTATTCAAAATCCGACGAGACCGCAATTCTTGAACAATCCCAATCAAGGAGTTAACGACGACAATAGGAACAAATAACATATTGTTCCAAGACCGTACTAGTACCAATAAGATAGCTAAAATACCAAAGACCAGGTTGAAATAAGTAAAGACATTTGAATAAACAATCTCTCTCGTCGACTTTTCAGCCGTGATGGTCACTCGATTTTGTTTTCCTTGTCTGATTCGGCTTTGGACTTGCTCATTCGTTAGCCCGCTATATCGCTTCTCTTCCATATATACTTCTTTCTTTTATCTATATCCAGTTTAGCAAAAAGGCTGTCTTCTTGCTTGGGACTAGAGACCGAAGATTTTTTATACCTACTCGTGGAGTTCCAGAGGCAAGCCATCTGGATCAAAGAAGAAGGCCATTTTGCGCCCATCAAAATCATCCACTCGTAGCTCTGTATGAGGGATCCCTAATTGGTCAAACTCTACTAAACAGGCTTGAACATCTTCTACTCGAAAAGCCAGATGACGAAGGCCTGTATGCTCTGGATGAGGGAGAAAGGGTCTCTTGGGGGCATCTGGTTTGATAAATATTTCCAAGGTCAGGTTTCCCTTTCGAATGTTAAAGAGAATATCCTGCTTTTCTGGTCGATGGTGTTCGTCTAAAGGTTCAAAGCCTAACTTATCTACATAGAATTCTCTGGTTTTGTCATAATCGTGGCCAATAATGGCAATGTGGTGAATGGTATCGAGATGCATCTGCTGTCCTTTTCTTTTTTATCGTAAACAAAACCTGCCCCTTGTACAGGCAGGTTTTTGCTATTGTCAAATATCTCATTCCTTCTTCATCTAAAGAAAGACTAATTGGTCTGCAAGACCTTTCTTGGCTTGGTCCCTTCAGCTGGTCCGATGACACCTGCTGCTTCCAAGTCTTCCATGAGGCGAGTGGCCCGGTTAAAACCAACCGATAAACGACGCTGAATCATCGAAGCGCTGGCTTTTTGAGTTTCAATCACGAGCGCCTTTGCCTCTTCAAAGAGAGGATCGCCTTCGTCTGAGCCACCCATACCTCCATCAAAGTCAGACTCAGATACTTCACCTGGATCGAAGGCATCATCATAATCCGCTTCAGCCTGTTCTTTGACGAAGTTGACAATCCGCTCCACATCATCATCAGAGATAAAGGAGCCCTGCAGACGGATCGGATGATTTTCATCAATCGGTTTAAAGAGCATGTCTCCGCGACCAAGTAGTTTCTCCGCCCCATTTTCATCCAAGATGGTCCGTGAGTCGGTCCCAGATGATACCGCAAAAGCGACACGGGAAGGCACATTGGCCTTGATCAAACCTGAGATAACATCAACCGATGGCCGTTGAGTCGCAAGGATCATGTGGATCCCTGCCGCACGCGCCTTCTGTCCAAGACGAATAATAGCATCTTCCACTTCTTTACTTGCCACCATCATCAAGTCTGCCAACTCATCGACAATGACCACAATCAATGGAAGTGGTACTTGCTTCATCTCAGACTGGGTATTGTACTCCGCGACCTTGGCATTAAAGCCAGCAATATTCCGAGCACCCACTTTCGAGAAGAGTTCATAGCGATTTTCCATCTCATCGACAACCTTTTGTAGGGCCCGACTGGCCTTGCGTGGGTTGGTCACAACTGGAATCAAGAGGTGAGGAATATCATTATAGACAGAAAGCTCCACCATTTTTGGATCGACCATCATAAATTTGACTTCGTCCGGACGGGCCTTCATCAAGATACTCGAAATGATCCCATTAACCGCTACTGACTTACCAGATCCGGTAGAACCTGCTACCAAGAGGTGAGGCATCCGTGCCAAATCAAAGGTCCGAGCTGAACCATCTACAGCCTTCCCAAGAGGAATCTCAAGGAGTTTAGCTGGGTCTGTTTTGGACTGCTCCCACAATTCACGGAAGGAGACCGTCGCAATCTCTGAGTTGGGCACTTCAATTCCGACCAGAGACTTCCCTGGAATCGGTGCTTCAATCCGCACATCCTTGGCTGCTAGGGCCAAGGCTAAATCATCTGCCAGGTTGGAGATGCGGTTGACCCGCACACCGACAGCCGGTTTGACTTCATACTTAGTGACAGAGGGGCCGATTTCCGCCCGTTCCACTGTCGCCTTGATGTTAAAGCTTGCAAAGGTTTCTTCCAGAATGCGGATATTCTGACGAACGATGTTCTTCTCTTTGGATTGGTTTTTCGGTTTGTCAGGTGCGAAGAGATCAATCGTTGGAAGTTTGTACTGAAGGAGTTCCTTAGGTGTGAAGTCCACAGTGACTTCTTCATCCACATCCTCCTCTTCTGCGACGTCCTCCAGCTCCTCTGGGGAGCCGTCCGACCATTCTTCCGAGTAGCCTTCCTCTTCATTTGGTAGATAAATTTGAGGGTAGGCCTCCTCTGCAGGTACTTCTGTTTCGGTCACAGGTTCCATGACCTCACCTGTCTCAAGATCTACAGGATAGCCTTCTGTACTCACGGGACTAGCTTCTGCAAGTTGCTCGATGCGGGCTGCCTCCTCTGCTTCTGCTTGAAGGGCCTTCTTCTCTTCACGCTCGACAAAGCGCTCTTGGCGACGAATTTCTCGTTTTTCCATAAAGGAGTGAAAAGCTGCGACAGCCTGCTCATACAAATCATAAACCGAATAAGAACTCATCAAGAGAAGTCCTAATACGATCAAGAGTCCTCCAATGAAATAAGTCCCGATGTTCGAGAGCAAGAAAGCAATCGGCGTATATAAGATTGCTCCTAGTAGTCCTCCTCCTGCAAAAGAAGAGACGCGAAGGTGCACGAGGTCCCCTAAGATACGTGAGAAGGTTGACCCGAAAGAAGAGCCTTCAAGTTTCAAGAGGGAGACAAAGTAAGCTTGATAGATCAGTAGTAAGCCTGCAAAAAGACTTAAAAAGCCAGACAAGGTCCCCTCATGCTTCTCAATCCATTTGAAAAAGAAGAGGTAGACAATAACAGCCGTCATCGCTACGTAAGCCAGACTACCTACCAAGAGACGGATAAGGTTGTAGGTCACTAAGCCTAAGGCCCCTAATCGTAAAAAGGCGAAAATGAAGACGAGAGTTAAGACAATCGTCATGATCATTCGGCGAATTGCTTTTTTTCTTTCTATTTCTGCTTTAGACAGTCGTCTTGTCGACCGTGTTTTTTTTGATTGATTATTGTTTGCCATAACCTTTATTATACCACATTTCTAGACTAGTTCTCTAGTAAAATCCTTTTCTCTCATCTGCGAAAGCAACAAAAAAACAGTACCTCACAGGCACTGTTACCTATAGATTTTTCTTTGGGTGGCGGTCGATGATGGCTTGATGCTCTTTCAGCGCTTGTTTTCCTTTTTCCGTCAACTGAAAGCCCCGAACTGTGAACTCTTGTGCCAACTCTTCTTCGGTAAAGTAATTCGCTAAAGCTTGGTTCAAATCGGCTGCTTTCATTTTGGACAAGCCCGCGACTCCCTTCTTTTTAAGAATGGCTTTTTTCATGGTCGCATTGATTTGGTCCAGCGAATCAAAAGCGGATTCGATAACAACATACCCCTTATCTACCAAAACCTTCACATGTTCCGAGCTTTGGATCCAACAACCAAGCTTCCAAGTCTCTCTCAGGCGAAATATAAGGTTTCACCTCGTGATCTGCATAAAATTTTTCTAGTATATCTGAAATAGTTGTCATCCTTTTCATCTTTCTTTTTTTAAAAAATAGACTGTATCCTTACCAATCTCTTTCAAGATGAGTCCATTCGGCAAACTCTTGATAAGTCTCCAATACTTTAGTTTGCTTCTCCCCATCATTACTTTCATATGTTCCAATCACTTCTAATTTATCTTGACCAAGTGGCGCAAACCAATGCCTAAGCATTTGGTAGGATTCTTCTACGGATATTTTTCTCTTCCGAAATGCTACCACCATCTTATCTTCTTTATTAGCCTTTCCTAACTGAATAAACTTAGAGTAGTCCTTTTCAAAGTTGATACAGTCACAATACGGATAAGAGAAGATAAAGAAATCATTTCGGTTATATACATTACTATTATTAATGGCGTCTCCAAGTGATGTTAAGTTATGACTAGTGGGGTAATTGCTTTTGAGTAATTTCTCTGTCGTTTCGCCCACTATTTTATTGGAATCCAAGTCCATTTTAACGGTGATTCTGTTCTTTTTTTCATATTGTTGGAGTGTCAACAATAAATATTCCTTTTCATCCTCAATAACTATATTTCCTTGAAATAACAAATAAAAGTTTTTATCATAATTCTTAACAACTTGGTAGAGATCAACCTTTTCAGGTTTCTTATCTAGATAATCTAAATCATAAACAATCGCATGCCAAGTCCAACCTTTTTTGGGTTCCTCGTCTATTCCTTCATTACTTGCAGTCCGTGTTCCTAAAACTAAATAACGATCACCAATTGATGCCCATCCATTAAGGGAAGTGAAATCTTCAGAGCCTCGAAAGGAAATTATTCGTTTCTCTTCATCTAGATAGTGTAATTCTTTGATCGATCCTGCATCATACTTTTCCCATTTAATTTTATGTTCATTTTTTTGAAGGTCTAAGTTTTTCTTATAGACTATCATAGAGATAGATAGAATCGATATTAGAAGTAAAGCTACAATTTTCCATTTTTTCATTTTCAACATCCTCTTTTTAACGACTAGACAGTCATTATAGTTCGTCTAAATCTCTCTTGATCCCTATTTCGACTGGAAAGGAGATACACGGTTGTCCTCATCCTTCAAGTATTGTTGCGCCTTTTGAACGATATAGAGCGACTCATCTTCTGAAACTAACTTGCGAAAGAGCTCTTCCGCTCTAGACTTATCGCCTTTAAGAGTAGCATTCAAGGCTTGGTAGTAGATAATCTCTAACTGCTGGTATTTGAAATCATTGCTTAAATCTTCGAAATAGTCATTGCTTTGGTGGGCAATGGTTAAATCATAAAGAGCGAGACAGACCTTTCTTGTTTTCTCAGCTAGTGTAGGGTCTGTAATGGTCAATCCATTTAACTGAGCCTCTAGCTCCTCTCTAGACAAATCAGGATCTGTTAGGACGATTGATCGCATGAGATAACTCTCAAAAAAGTTCTTATATTTTTGCGGTAGTTCCTTCTGACTGAGTGCTTCTCTAGCTTCTTTTATGACAATATCGAAATCTCCCATCATAAAAGAATAAGCGACTGATGTCAGCTTCATATCGATCTGTAAAATGGGCTTTTTCACATTCTTGTTCAACTGAAGGTATTGCTGCCAAAAAGCTAAATCTAAGTCTACATGGAGCAAGGTGTTGCACTTGTTGGTGTAGCTCTTCTTAAGCAAGTAGATAAATAAAAACAAGCCTGCAAGGACCAATAAGAGGCCAGCAGTCTGAAGAAGGGTATCTCTGACCACGAACCCAATGCAAATAATCAAAAGCATTGCCAAGACGCCTGCAGATCTAATATAGAGTCTATAGTTTTTGCGTAGAGTTTTATAATCCATCATTTAGCCTCCTATCCATGATTTGTTTTATTTTAGGAATTCGTTCATTTTCCAACAAAACAAGTTACCTCCCATCATACCTCATTTTTCATAGGCCCGCAAGCTGAATATCGCCTCATCCAAAGGATAGATTTGAATCAAATGGAAAATTAAGGTACAATAGAGGGTAGACTAATGTGTTGAAAGGATTAATATGAAAAAATTAATTGCCCTACTTGTATTTTCCGGTTTAGCTTTGGCAGGATGTGGCTCTAATCAATCAGATACAAAGACATCCTCTAGCTCGGCTTCAGAAACTAAGCAATCAACTACTTCTAGCGTAGATGCTAGTGAACAAAAGAAATTAGATCAGCTTCGTAAGGATATCCAAGATGCGATGACCAATGAAAATGCGGTCTTTCCTCAGCTCTCCAACGAAGTTGCTGAAGATGAAGCTGTCGTGAAAATCACGACCAACAAAGGGGACATTACCGTTAAGCTCTTTCCGAAATACGCACCTTTAGCCGTTGAGAATTTCTTAACCCACGCTAAGGATGGCTATTATAATGGCCTCCTCTTCCACCGCGTGATTAATAACTTTATGATCCAAACAGGAGATCCTAAAGGAGATGGTACAGGTGGTGAGTCCATTTGGAAAGGAAAAGATAGCTCTAAAGATTCAGGAGCAGGCTTTGAAAATGAATACTCTCCTTACCTCTACAATCTTCGTGGTGCTTTAGCCATGGCCAATTCCGGTCCAAATACAAATGGTAGCCAATTCTATATTAACCAAAATAAAGAAGACTGGTCCAGCAAGCTTCCAACTGAGCGCTTCCCTGCTAAAATCATCGAAGCCTATAAGAATGGTGGAAACCCTACCCTTGATGGTGGGAACTACACTGTCTTTGGACAAGTCATCGACGGCATGGATGTAGTCGACAAAATTGCCGAAGTTGAAACGGACGACAAAGACAAACCAAAAGAAGATGTCAAAATTGAAAAAATGGAAATCGTAAAAGACTACGATTTCAAGAAATAAGCAAAAGAGAACCGCACGGTTCTCTTTTTGTGTTTACGTCAATTCATTAAAGTCCCAGATTTGGTCCATCCAGCCTTCATAGAAATCTGGCTCGTGGCAAACCATGAGGATCGATCCCTTATATTCTTTCAGGGCCCGTTTCAACTCTTCTTTGGCATCCACATCCAAGTGGTTGGTCGGCTCATCTAGTACCAAGACATTGTTTTCACGGTTCATCAAGAGACAGAGGCGTACCTTGGCTTGCTCCCCACCGGATAGTACTTGGATTTGGCTTTCGATATGCTTGGTTGTCAAACCACAGCGGGCAAGGGCAGCTCGAACCTCTGCTTGATTGAGAGCTGGAAAGGCATTCCAGACTGCTTCTAGCGGTGTCTGACGATTGCCTCCTTCGACCTCTTGCTCGAAATAGCCAAGCTCAAGATAATCCCCACGCTCGACTTCACCAGCAATTGGAGGGATAATTCCTAGAAGACTCTTCAAGAGAGTGGTTTTCCCGATCCCATTAGCTCCGATAATGGCGACCTTCTGATTGCGCTCGAAGGTCAAGTTCAAAGGCTTGGTCAAGGGACGATCATAGCCAATTTGGAGATCCTTGGCCTGGAAGATAAAGCGTCCAGGTGTGCGGGCATTTTTAAATTCAAAGGATGGCTTTGGTTTCTCACTTTGCAACTCAATGAGTTCCATTTTGTCCAGCTTCTTCTGACGAGACATAGCCATATTCCGTGTAGCCACACGCGCCTTATTGCGGGCTACGAAATCTTTCAAATCAGCAATCTCTTTTTGCTGGCGCTCATAAGCCGCTTCCAATTGTGATTTCTTCATTTCATAAACTTCGAGGAATTGGTAGTAGTCTCCTGAATAGCGGGTCAACTGTTGATTTTCCACATGGTAGACGATGTTGATCACATCGTTCAAGAAAGGAATATCGTGGGAAATAAGGACAAAGGCATTTTCATAGTTCTGCAAATAGCGTTTGAGCCAATCGATGTGCTCTGCATCCAAGTAGTTGGTTGGCTCGTCCAAGAGAAGGATATCTGGTTTTTCAAGGAGCAATTTAGCCAAAAGGACCTTGGTCCGCTGCCCACCTGACAGGGCCGTCACATCCGTCTCCATACCAAAGTCCATGACCCCAAGAGCACGCGCCACTTCATCTATCTTGGCATCCAAGGTATAGAAATCCCGGCTCTCTAACCGATCCTGGAGCTCTCCGACTTCTTCCATGAGAGCATCCATATCCGCTCCATCTTCAGCCATTTCCATATAGAGGTCATTGATGCGAGCCTCTGCTTTAAAGAGCTCGTCGAAAGCTGTCCGCAAGACATCGCGCACCGTTTGCCCTTCTTTTAGGACAGCATGCTGGTCAAGATAGCCAGCGGTCACATACTTAGACCACTCGACCTTCCCTTCGTCGGGTTGCATCTTGCCCGTCACGATGCTCATGAAGGTGGATTTTCCTTCACCATTGGCCCCTACCAATCCGATATGCTCTCCCTTTAACAAGCGGAAGGACACATCCTCAAAAATAGCCCGGTCTCCAAAGCCGTGGCTTAAATTTTTCACCTCTAAAATACTCATGATTGACTCTCTTTCATTGATTTCACTCGTATGATTATATCATCTTCAAGACAGAATTAAAAGGGAGTCCAACTCCCTTTTTTCTTACAAACCTAAGTCCGCATATGGTTTCCGGTAGCCCACTTGAACAACTTTTCCGTCCTTCACTAAGAGAGGGCGTTTGATCAGCATGCCATCGCTAGCTAAAAGGTCTGCCGCTTCTTCTATCGAAAGCTGATCCACCTTGTCTTTCAAGCCTAACTCCCGATACTTCATCCCACTGGTGTTAAAGAAGGATTTGATTGGTAGGGAAGACTCCTTGATCCAAGTTTGTAGTTGCTCACTGGTCGGGGTGTCTACCACGATATCTTGACTATCAAACTCACAGCCTAAGCTCGTTAACTCCGATTTCGCCTTGCGGCAGGTCGAACATTTTGGGTATTCAATAAATGATAACATCTTTTCTCCTTATTCTTTCCAAGATATGGCCTCATGTTGCAACAGCCAACGCTTGCGATCTAGTCCAGCAGCATAGCCTGTCAACTTTTTCTCCGTACCCAGCACCCGGTGACATGGGATAAGGAGGAGCAAGGGATTCCGACCTACTGCTTGACCGATGGCTTGGGCAGATTTGCAAGACAAGGCCCGGGCAATCTCTCCATAAGTCCGACTTTCCCCATAGGGAATCTGAGCTAGATAGGCCCAAACTCTTTGTTGAAAGTCTGTCCCTTGAGGAGATAGGGGAAAGGGCATGGAAGGATTTTCCCCTATAAAGTATCGATCCAGCCATTCAAAGACAGCTTCATGAAGTGGCTGACAAGCTTCTTCGATATGCTCAAGCCCCTGCTCACAATTGGCTTGGTCACAAAACCAGATCCCAACTAGGCTTTCCTCATCCACCACAACAGATAGAGGCCCCAAGGGACTCTGATAGAGTTGGCGATAAAACCTAGTCATTTTGAGACTGTTCTGCACGGTAGTCCCAACGATCATCTTCGCTAATCACTTGGAAGAGGCTGGTTTCTGCCTTTCGTTTGATCTTCTGATAAGCGAGACGCACCCCATCAATTGGTACCTTCCCACAGTAATGGAAGCCTAACTTCTCTAAAAGGTGTTGCATGACCTTGTTGTCAGGATGGGTATCACAGCGAAAATCCGGGCCTTTCTCTCCTTCGATCAAGCCTTGAAGGAAGGTTTGGGCTACGCCTCGTCCAGCAGCTTCTTTGGCAACAGCGATCCGGTGAAAACTGATATAGAGATAGTTATCATGTTCCCATTTTCCATCATAAATGTCATTATAAGCTGCTTCATTTCCCTTGTAGAGAGCGGCATAAGCTACGACTTCTTGATTCTCTACAGCTACATAACCACGGCTTTCTAGGATATCCTCAAAAATGATTTCTTGATCCGGATAACCATCCTGCCATTGGTCCACGCCAGCTGCAGCTAAGCTATCCTTGCCATCTTGGATGATTTCCATAATCCGATTGATTTCATTGGGATAGGCCATTCTAATTTCCATCAGACTCTCCTTTTTCTTCCTCTTGGTGGTAACGGGCATAGAGATCACTCTTTTGCAGCCCAAATTGTTTGGCAACCTGTTTAATTGCCTGGTTCTTTTTCATACCAGATTCGACCAGTAGATCAATCTCTCGGATCAGATCCACTTCTTCTAGATCTGGCTTCTGCTCACTGGCGCCCTCCACAATTAGAAGGCACTCCCCCTTGAGGGGATTTTCCTCTAGGTAAGCCACTAACTCTGCGATGGTCCCTCGTGTGTACTCTTCATAGATCTTGGTCAGTTCTCGGACCAGCACAACCGGACGGTCTCCATAGACTGCCAGCATATTTTGAAGCGTCGCACGAACCCGGTGCGGAGACTCATAAAAAATCTGAGTCTCAGGATAGTCTCGCTTTTCTTGAAAAAAAGCCTTTTGCTGCCCTTCTTTGCGCGGGAGAAATCCATAAAAGATATGAGGCTGGGGAGCCAAGCCACTCGCAATTAGACCCGTAATCCCGGCGCTCGGACCAGGAACCGCCACAACGGGAATCTCTCGCTCAATGGCTGCCTTGACCAAGTCATGACCTGGATCCGAAATACTTGGCAATCCAGCATCCGATACCTGGGCCAAGCCCTTTCCTGACTCCAAATGAGCTAGTAAATCAGGAATTTTTTCCATAGCATTGTGCTCGTGAAAGCTGGTTTGCGGCGTCCTAATCTCAAAATGCTTGAGCAAGAGTCCTGTATTACGGGTATCTTCCGCCGCAATCAGATCTACCTCTTTTAAGGTTTGGATCATGCGGTAGCTCATGTCATCCCGATTGCCAATCGGAGTCGGCACTAAAAAGAGGGTTCCCGTCGCTCTATCCCCTTTAAAACTTCGTTGAATCTGCATGTTTACTCCCTAAATAACAATTCATCACAGAAAATACACTCTTCATCATTTTCACGACGTTGACCATAGGAGTCTGTACAAACATGAAATCCATCATTGTAAATTCTTTGTAAATTTTCACGACCATTGCGATGGAATTTAGGGGAGCTGGTTTTCTCCACTTCTCCTAAGCGCTCTCTCAATTTATCATTTTCAAGACGGAGAGCAGTATTTTCCTCGACAATGAGTTTGAGATTTTTCTTAATGGCTTCAACCTCTGCTAATGTAACTAGCAATTCCTGGGAGAAGCCATCCAAAGCATCAAATAATTCTTTTTTATTCATCTCTTTACCTTCTATTTTTCAACTGTAGGACCATATACTCGAGAGCATTTTGAAAACTCACATTGCGTTCCCACATCTGTTTGGCCAAGACCAATTTTTCTAGATAGTCTCTTCCTAAGGACTGACCGATGGAGCGTGCAAAGAGCAATTCCAGCAAGCGAAAGGCTTGGGACTGCTTTTCTTTATCATCCGTCTCTTGAACCAAGCGAGAGACCAGTAAGTAGACATGCGGATCTGCTTTTAGACAAGCTGCGACGAAACGCTCACACTCTCTCGCCAGATCGAAAAAGGATGTATTCTCAGCGAGAATTTGGGCCTCTTGAAATCCTTGGCTAAAGTTGGCTAACAAATCTGCTTGTTGAAGCAAGAGACCTTCCTGAAGGAGATACTCTTTTAGGAAATCCTGGTTTTTCGGAAAATGGACCTGCTGCGCCCGACTTTTAATGGTCGGGAGAACCAGTTGCTCATCTGCTGTCAGCAGAAAGATATGAACTTCACTCTGAGGTTCTTCAATCACCTTGAGGAGGGAATTGGCTGCATTGACATGCATCCGGTCTGCATCACAAATAATAAAGACTTGCTTGGATCCTTCGTAGCCTGACTGAGAAAAATGCTGGATCAAATCCCGAATCCGATCTGTTTTAATGATTTGATTGACCGGTCGGACAACCGTTACATCTGAGAATTCATCCTCTTCAATCAAGCGACAAGCCCGACAAGTCCCACAGGGCCAAACACCCTTCTTATCCGTACAAAAGAGACTTTGGGACAAAAGCTGGGCCATCTCAAAACTGCCAAAATCCCCTGTAAAGAGATAGGCATGGCTCAAGCGGTCTTGTTCTAAAATAGCTTGGAAGCGATCTACTAGCTGAGGTTGAAGTTTTTGCACTTGTTCTACCTTCATTCACTGATCTCCAAGACTTCTTTGACTAGAACCCAAGTATCCTCGACCACCTTATCAAAAGGTTGACTGGCATCAATTTTCACCACCCGTTGTGGTTCTTTTTCGAGGATGGCCAGATAACCTTGGCGAACTTTCTGATGGAGACTGAGTCCTTCTAGATCCAGGCGATTGACTTCACGGCTAGTACTCTTAGCAATTCTCGCCAACCCTTCTTCTACATCGATGTCAAAGTAGAAGGTCCGATTGGGTTTCAGACCATCGGTCGCAAATTGGTTCAACCATTCAATATCTGCTACTGCTAATCCACGGCCAAAGCCTTGGTATGCTACCGAACTATCGATAAAACGATCCATAATGACGAGCTTCCCTGCTTTCAAAGCTGGAAGGACACGTTCTGCCAAGTGTTGGCGACGACTAGCGATGTAAAGAAGCAATTCTGTTTTGGGATCCATTTCCGTATGGGATGGATCTAGAATGACCTCGCGTATTTTTTCTGCTATTTCGACGCCCCCTGGTTCTCGCGTAGTGATATAGGCGATTCCTGCCTTTTCCAAGCGTGGTAACAAGGCTTCTAAAACGGAGGATTTCCCTGCGCCTTCTGGACCTTCAATTGAAATTAATGTTCCTTGTTTCATTCTCTCATCTTAACTTTCTATGATTATTTCTCTTGCTTGTTTTACTTCCTCCTATTTTACCAAAAATAGGGGTAAAAATCCTGTTCGAATTCGTGAAAATTGATGAAAATTATTTCCTATTTTTCATTTTTTTTGGTAAAATGTATGGTGAAAAACGATTAGGAGAACGAGCATGTTTAAGGCAAAAAATATTCTAGCCATTATTTTTGGAGCTGGCATTTTTTCTTTTGGAATCTTCTTTTTAGTCATTCCATTTCACTTTTATGAGGGAGGGGCTACAGGGATTACCTTGATTACCTACTATCTCTTTAAAATTCCCGTTTCAGTCATGAACTTGGCTATCAATATTCCCCTCTTTTTCCTGGCCTGGAAATTACTGGGACTCCGCTCCCTCTATCTCAGTTTGATTGGAACTTTTTCGGTCTCTACTTGGATGGCCATCTTCGAGCTGATTCCTGGAAGTCATCATCTTCAAAATGCAGTCTTCACTGCTCTTGACGGAGATATCCTCCTAGCCTGTATCGGATCAGGGGTTATCCTTGGAACTGGGCTGGGGATTATCTTCAACGCTGGAGGAACAACAGGTGGAACCGATATTGTCGCACGTATCTTTAACAAGTACACGACACTTTCTATGGGACGCCTCATGTTGATTGTGGATGCCATCGTCTTGACAACTGTTTTGATCGTCTTTAAGGACTTCCGAATTGCGGCCTACACCCTCCTCTTTATCCTGATTGACACCGTCGTCATTGATATCGTTGGTGAAGGAGGATTTGCAGGGAAAGGATTCCTCGTAGTGACTTCCAAACCAGATGAAATTGCCAAACAAATCACGACTGATTTGGGCCGAGGGGTCACATTCATGAACGGCATGGGCTATTATAGCCAACAAGAAATGAAGATTATCTACTGCGTAGTCTCTCGGAATGAAATGAAACAAATGAAAGACTTGATTAATAAAATTGATCCATTTGCTTTCATTACCATTACAGAAGCCCACGAAATCCTAGGAGAAGGATTTACATTGGATACCAACAAGCAACCCATTGCTCGCTAAAACAAAGGGAGAGTGGGACAGAAATCGGTAATTCGTTAGAATTCGATTTCGTCGTCCCACCTCCGCACAGTAGAGCCCACTCAACCACTGCGTCTTGCTCGACGATCCAAAAAAATTAAGAGGCTAGGACTTTTGTCCCAGCCTCTCTTTGTTTATTTAAAATGCTTTTGCAGATGTGCGACTAATTTCATCCACACCAATACCATTTTCTTCAAATTTCTTCTTGATGACTTCTGTATCGGTAATGCCGTCAATTTGAACTTCAATGACCACACGATCATCTTTGGTTGGGATATTGACCGTATTGGAGATATTCAACCCTTCTTCTACGATCAAATGGATGATTTTTTCAAGGACGCCCACCTTGTCTTCTGTCACAAAACGAACACGAACTCCTTCTTCTCCATAACCGGATACTTCGAGGAAGGCACGAAAAATATCACGGTCGGTAATCACACCAGAAACTTGATCATTGTCTACAACCGGAAGAATCCCCACCTTGTTCTTATACATGAGATAGGTCGCATCTTCAAGGCTGGCAAATTTTGAGACAGTAATGACATCACGAAGCATGACGTCCTTAACTTTGGTTTTATTGAGCAGGTAGTTCATTTCAAAAATAGAAAGACTCGTTGCTTTTGATGGACTCGCTTCTGCAATCGTACCTTCTGTCACCAAACCGACCAATTTGTCATTTTCAATGACCGGCAAGCGGTGCAAGCCTTGTTCCCGCATCAAATCTGCCGCATGAGCAATTGTTGTATCTGGACTAATATAGACTACTTTACGGGTCATAAAATCTTTAACAGCCATAACCATTCTCCTAAGCTTTTGTTAGTTTTATTATACTTGATTTTTAGTGCTATTTCAAACGCTTTCAGCAGTTTTCTCTTGTTTTCAAAATTCAGAATTGCCTAATAATCCTTGCATTCATCCCTATGAAAACTAAATTCTCTAATTGCAGATAAACTATTTTTAAAAAGGCTGGGACAAAAGTCCTAGCCTCTCAATTGTCTTTGGATTGTCGAGCAAGACGCAGTGGTTGAGTGGGCTCTACTACGCTGATTTCATCAGCTTTTACAGCCCTACTCAACTGTGCGGAGGTGGGACGACGAAATCGAATTCTAACGAATTACCGATTTCTGTCCCACTCTCTTTATCCGTTATCCACCAAGGTAGGCCTTGCGGACATCTTCTGAGGCTAAGAGTTCTTTTCCTGTTCCGGACAGAACCACTTTTCCTGTTTCCAAAACATAACCGCGGTCTGCGATGGCAAGGGCCTTGTTGGCATTTTGCTCAATCAAGAGAACGGTTGTTCCTTGTTTTTGGATATCTTGGATGATATCAAAGATTTCTTGGATAAAGATTGGAGCCAATCCCATAGAAGGTTCATCCAAAAGCAAGAGTTTTGGTGTTGACATAAGTGCACGACCCATTGCGAGCATTTGTTGTTCCCCACCAGATAGAGTAGCGGCGTCTTGGTTCTTCCGTTCTTCCAAACGTGGGAAACGTGAGAAGACTTTCTTCAAGTTAGCTTGATTTTCTTCTCGATCTTTCTTCAAGAAAGCTCCCATTTCCAAGTTTTCCATAACAGTCAAGCCTGGAAAGACGTGGCGGCCTTCTGGAACTTGAGAGAGTCCAGCAGCTACAATTTTTTGAGCCGGAACCTTTTGAATCTCCTGACCCAAAAACTCAATTTTCCCAGTACTTGGACGCACCAAACCTGAAATGGTACGAAGAATAGATGTTTTCCCAGCACCATTGGCACCGATAAGAGAAACAACTTCTCCTTCATTGACTTCGAAACTGACATCACGGACAGCCTGGATCATGCCATAGTGTACAGAAAGATTTTCAACTTTTAACATAGACATTAGGCTTCACCTCCTAGATATGCTTCGATTACGCGTTTGTTATTCTTAATTTCCTCTGGCGTACCATGGGCAATCAAACGACCATATTCCAATACATAAATCCGTTCTGTTACTTCCATGACCAAGCTCATATCGTGTTCGATCAGCATAATCGTAATATTAAATTCTTTTTGAATGCGACGGATCAATTGGGTCAATTCTGCTGTTTCTTGAGGGTTCATTCCTGCAGCAGGTTCATCCAAGAAGAGAATTTTTGGCTCTGTAGCAAGGGCACGAACGATCTCCAAGTGACGTTGTTGTCCGTAAGCTAAGTTCTTAGCCAAGGTATCTGCTTCTTTTTCCAAACCAAAAATGGCTAACAATTCAAGAGCTTTTGCTTTCAATGCTTCTTCATTTTTGTAATAGCTTGGCAAACGGAACAGACTAGCAAAGACATGTGGTTTGTGGTGATTGGCAAAGGCAATCAAGACATTGTCCAAAACGCTCAAATCTTTAAAGAGACGGATATTTTGGAAGGTCCGTCCAAGACCACCTGCAGCGATTTTATAAGGTGCTTTACCGTTTAATAGGTGCCCATCTAAAGTAATGGTTCCTTCACTTGGTTCATATACTCCTGTTAGGAGGTTGAAGAGGGTTGTTTTACCGGCACCGTTGGGCCCGATCAACCCAACCAATTCCCCTTCATTGAGTTCCATGGTCACATCCCCAACGGCTGTCAAACCACCAAAGTTTTTTGTTAAATTTTTTACTTCAAGAAGTGCCATTAGTTAGCCTCCTTTTTTGAGAGTAGTTTTTTCAAGCTAAATTCCCATGTTCCAAGAAGACCACCTGGACGGAAGATCATCACGAGAATCAAAGCCAATGAGTAAATGATCATACGGACGCTTGAGAAGTCTTGAAGCACCATGTTCAAGATCCCCAAGACGATGGCTGCCACAACTGTTCCTGACATCGATCCCAAACCACCGAAAACGACAATGATCAAGACATTAATGGTATTGGTGAAAGAGTAATCTTTAGGAACAACGGAACCGATAAAGCCAGCTTGAAGAGATCCAGCAATCGCCGCTGTGATCGCACCAAATACAAAGGCAATAACTTTAACTTTTGTCGTGTTGATCCCAACAGATTCTGCTGCGATTTCATCTTCACGAACAGAAAGGGTAGAACGCCCAATTGGACTGCGTAAGAAGTTAATCGTAAAGATCGTTGTAATCACGACAAAGAGGTAAACCAATTGCCAGGTTGTAAAGGCTGGCAAACCAAGGATACCTGCGGCACCATTTGTTAGAGTACCACCATTGACAATCAAGATCCGGATAATTTCTGAAACCCCAAGTGTTGCAATCGCTAAGTAGTCTCCTTTCAACCGAAGGGTTGGAACCCCAACGATCAAGGCAACGAGACCTGCAATCAAGGCCCCTAAAACCATAGCGCCAAAGAAAGCTCCGTAGGTTGGTGATTTAGAACCGAGAATGGCTGCAGAGTAGGCACCAATGGCCATAAATCCGGCATGACCGAGTGAGAATTGACCTGAAAAACCAACGATGAGGTTCAAACCAACTGCAAGGATGATATTAATCCCGATTTGTTCCAAAATTTGGATATAGAAGAGGTTGAGGACACCTGCTGCAACCAAGACTTGGATCAAGGCAAAACCTGCGATCAAAAGACCAAGCCAGACTAAATTCACTTTTAAATTTTGTTTCATGGCTTACACCTTCTCTTTCACATTTTTACCGAGGATACCTGCTGGACGGATGAGCAAGATCACAATCAAGATGGCATACACAATGGCATCACGGAAATCTGAGAGACCGATCGCTGTGGCGAAGGTTTCCAACAAACCGATAACAAATCCACCTAGGGCCGCACCTGGAATGATTCCGATTCCTCCAAGAACGGCTGCGACAAAGGCTTTGATCCCTGGTGTCATCCCCATCAAAGGTTCAATCGAGTTGTAATACAAACCGATCAAAACACCACCAGCACCCGCTAAGGCTGATCCCAAAGCAAAGGTAAAGCTGATGGTCCGGTTTACGTTAATCCCCATCAATTGAGCAGCATCGCTATCAACAGAAACGGCACGCATGGCTTTCCCCATCTTTGTCTTTTGGATAATAAATTGAAGAGCGACCATCAAGAAAATAGACACTCCTAAGATCATCAACTGAATGTTAGAGATCGAAATGGGACCAAAATTGTAACGAACAGTTTCAATGACTTGTGGGAAGGAACGGGTATTTGCCCCTACAAAGAAGACCATCCCGTATTCGAGCAAGAAGGAAACCCCGATGGCTGTAATCAAGGCTGCAATCCGAGTTGAATGGCGAAGCGGACGATAAGCCAAATATTCAATCACAACCCCTAAAATAGCTGTCCCGACCATAGCCAGAAGCAAGGCTACAAAGAAGTTAACCTTCAATGAGTTCAATAAGAAATATCCCATAAAGGCACCTACCATGTAGATATCCCCATGGGCAAAGTTGATCAATTTGATAATTCCATACACCATAGTATAACCAAGGGCCAAGAGTGCATAGACACTTCCCAAGATTAGACCGTTCACTAATTGCTGGAGCATTTGAACCATCCTTTCTAATAATAAAGAGCGAGGCCAGGAATTTTCATTCTCCCAGCCTCTTGTACAAACAACAAATGATAATTAAGGTTTAACCGACTCAACTGACTCAACTTTACCATCTTTTAAGCCAATCATAAGTGCAGATTTAACCGGATTATGGTCTTTGTCAATAGACATTGTACCAGTAACACCTTCCAAGTCTTTCAACTTCGCAAGGTTGTCTTTCAATTCGACAGAGTTCTTAGCACCTTTAGATGCTTCTGCAACCATGTAAACTGAATCATACGCCAAAGCCGCAAACATTGAAGGTTCTTCGTTGTATTTTGCTTTATAAGCTTCTACGAATTTCTTGGCTTTATCAGTCATTTCACCTTCAGTAGAGAATCCAGCTACGTAGTAGATGTCTGTAGCTGCAGCAGGTGTTGCTTGTTCAACGAATTTAGCATCGCTAAATCCATCACCACCAATGATTGGTTGTTTGATTCCCATACCACGTGCTTGGTTTACGATTTTACCAGTTTCAGTGTAGTACCCTGGAAGGACAATCGCATCGAAGTCTTTGTCTTTGATTTTTGTAAGAGCAGCTTGGAAGTCTGTATCCTTAGATTGGAAAGTTTCTGTTGCTACGATTTCACCTTTATAAGATTTCTTAAAGGCTTCAGCAATCCCTTTAGCATAGTCAGATGAATTATCGTAATAAAGAACAACTTTCTTCGCTTTCAAGTTATCCATTGTATATTTAGCAATGATTTGTCCTTGGAAGCTATCGATGAAGGTTGCACGGAAAAGGTAATCTTGACCTTTTGTCAAATTATCTTGTGTTGCTGATGGTGTTACCAATGGAACACCTGCTTTACCAGCATTCGCAACAGCTGCGGCAGTGGCACCTGAAGTAGCAGGTCCTACAAGAGCGTTCACTTTTGATTGAGTGACAAGGTTTGTAGTGATTGTAGCTGCTTCAGCTGTTTCAGATTTGTTATCTTTGTCTGTGACAACAATCTTCTTACCATCAGCTCCACCATTAGCATTGATTTCATCAACGGCTAATTGAGCACCTTTTTGTTCGGCACTACCATATGCTGCTACTTCACCAGTTTTTTCAAAGTTAAAACCGATTTTTAGTTCTTTGCCGATTTCGTTACCAGTTGTGTTTGAACCTGAAGTTGAAACTTCACCACAGGCCGCAAGAAGAGCGACACTTGCAATTGTTAAAAATGAAAGAGCAAATTTTTTCTTCATTTGTAATAATCTCCTTAAATAAATCTAAAAAATAAATATATATTAAGAATATACCGAATTATCTGAAAATTGTCAACATAAAAAACGCAATCTTCTAAATGATTGCGTTTTCTACTCGTATTTCATCCTGTTGACGATGCAAACTTCCTACAAAATCACGATCCAATTCTTGAATATGGCAAATTTGAACCTTCTTCACGAAGCGTTCCTTTTTTAATTGCTGCACGATTTCAAGGACTTGAGAACTATCGACATAGACCTGTACATAGCGCATTTTTTTGGAATGATAAATCACATCCCCAATTCCCTGTAATTTCTTTGCATCTCGATTATAATACAATTTTACAATTAAGCCTGTTCTAGCTTGCTTCTCAAACATACACAATCCCTTTCTGCTTCTGTTACAAGTATAGCAAATTTCATGTAAAAATACTATCTTTTTCTAGAAAGTAAAGAGCACTAAAAAGCCTCCCCTATCATAGGAGAGGGCTTGGTGGTTAAGATTTCTTATCCGATATTGTTGTTAGTCATGATTTCATCGATGAAACCATAAGCTAACGTTTCTTCTGCAGTCATCCAATTATCTCTTTCCGCATCAGCGTGGATTTTCTTGATGGTTTGACCTGAATTTTCTGCCAAGATTTTTTCCAATCTGTGACGTGTTTTCAAGAGGTGTTCTGCTGCAATGGCCATATCCGTTTGTTGGGTACCGCCACCAGTACCACCCATTGGTTGGTGGATCATGTACTCAGCATTTGGCAACATGAAGCGTTTGCCTTTAGTACCACTTGATGCAATCACAGTCCCCATTGAAGCTGCTATCCCCATAACAATGGTTTGGACATCTGATTTGATAAAGTTCATGGTGTCGACGATTGCCAAACCTGCAGAGACAGAGCCTCCTGGCGTATTGATATACATATAGATATCTTTGGTATTATCTTGGGCATCCAAGAAGAGCAATTGGGCAATAATCGAATTGGCCATTTGGTCTTCTACCGGTCCTGTCACCATGATAATACGGTCTTTTAAGAGGCGTGAGTATATGTCGTATGAGCGTTCACCACGACTAGTTTGTTCAATTACTACTGGAATCATTCATTCATCTCCTTTTATCCATTATAACCGGCACCATCTCAGGAGTTTCATCCGGTTGATTCGAGAGGCTAGGTCGCCTTCCATTCTTTATAAAAGCTATTATATCCCATTGGTCAACAAAGGTCAAATTTTTACTTTCCCAAAGATGGATTGGAAATGTGCTTATTTGGTACCAAACAAGCGGTCCCCAGCATCTCCCAAACCTGGAACGATATAGCCGTTTTCATTGAGACGTTCATCCAAGGCTGCAGCAAATATTTCGACATCTGGATGAGCTGTTTGAAGAGCTTCCACACCTTCTGGTGCTGCAACCAAGCAGACAAATTTAATATGGCTTGCACCACGTTTCTTTAATGAATCGACAGCCAAGATTGCAGATCCCCCAGTCGCCAACATTGGGTCCACCACAAAGATTTGACGTTGGTCGATATCTTCTGGCAATTTCACCAAGTATTCAACTGGTTTCAAGGTTTCTTCATCTCGGTACATTCCGATGTGACCAACTTTAGCAGCAGGTACCAAACTCAAGAGTCCGTCTACCATCCCGATCCCTGCACGAAGGATTGGAACAATCGCTAGTTTTTTACCAGCAATCTGTTTTTGAACTGTTTTTGTAATTGGTGTTTCGATTTCTACATCTTCAAGAGGAAGTTCGCGCAAAACTTCGTATCCCATCAACATAGCAATTTCATCAACTAATTCACGAAAAGCCTTTGTAGAGGTATCTGTCCGTCGCAAAATAGACAATTTATGCTGAACAAGTGGATGTTTAATGACTTCAAGTTTTCCCATAATAGTTCCTTCTTTCTCTATATTCATCTTATTATATCAAAAAGGAAGAAAAAGGCCTACAAATATGCAAACCTTTTCTTTTCTTATTTTCATTAGTAGCTTATAGCCACTCCTTGTACTTGCCAATATAATAGTGTTTGACTAGGGTGACACTTGCCATATAAAGGAAGAGAATCCCCGCTAGTAATAGGAAGTAAAGACTATTTAGTGGCGCTACTTTTAGCAAGGAAGCCAATGGGCCATATGGTAAGAAGGTCACAAAGAGGGCGCCCAATAGAGTCGTTGCCATGACAGCAAGGGCTGGCCGACTTTGAACAAAGGGCAATTTTGGAGACCGCAGCATATAGATGACCATGGTTTGGGACCACATAGACTCGATAAACCAGCCGGTTTGAAAGAGCATGATGAAGAGTCCTGCACTATCAGCACCATGGACATAGCCATAGCCTGTAATCATGGGTACGATGACAAAGTAGAGAATGATGAAGGTCAGGATGTCAAAGATAGAGGAAATAGGACCAAACCAGGCCATAAAGCGGGTAATAGATTTTGCTTCCCAGATTCTTGGTTTCTTCAAGAAGTCCTTATCCACTCGGTCAAAAGGCAAGGCAATACAGGAAAGATCGTAAACCAAGTTCAAGACGATGAGATGGATAGGAGCCATTGGAAGGAAAGGAAGGAAAATACTGGCAAAGAGAAGAGAGAAGATATTCCCAAAGTTGGAAGAAACGGTCATCTTGATGTACTTGGTCATGTTGGCATAAACTTTGCGTCCTTCTACCAAGCCTTTTTCGAGGACCATCAAGTCCTTATCCAGAAGGATAACGTCTGCTGTTTCTTTGGCAATATCGACAGCTGTATCAACCGAAATACCCACATCTGCCACTTTCATAGAAGGTGCATCATTGATGCCATCTCCCATATAGCCGACCTTGTGGCCATTCGCTTTGAGTTGCAAGATAATGCGTGCTTTTTGGTCTGGAGATAATTTAGCGAAAACCGTTGTTGTTTCTACTGCTTGAGTCAATTCTGAATCAGAGAGACTGTCGATATCGCTCCCCAGCAAAATGCTGTCAACATTTAGTCCCACCTTTTCACAAACCGCTTGGGTCACTTTCTCATTATCACCCGTAAGGATTTTAGTAGCAACTCCGTATTCCGCAAGAGTATTGATGGCTGGTGCGGCAGAAGGTTTTGGTGGATCCAAGAAGGCTAAATAACCCGTCAAGATCATGTCTGCTTCATCCCCTACTTCAAAGGCATAGCCTTCCTCAAGATTTGATTTGTAGCTAACACCTAGCACGCGCAAACCTTGTTCATTCAGCTGAGCTACTTCTCCTAAGACGTCTTCCCGCACTTGGTCTGTTAGGGGGATAATCTCATCCTTGTATTCCACATAGTTAGAGACTGCTAGCATTTCTTCCAAGGCTCCCTTGGTGACCATGCTCACGACTCCCTGCTCATCTTTGACAATGACACTCATCCGACGGCGTTCAAAGTCAAAAGGCAATTCATCAATTTTTTGGAAGCTTTGGTCCAAGCCTCTGACAATCTCATGTTTCTTAGCTTCTCTTTCTGTCCGACTGATAATGGCCCGGTCCATCAAGTTTTTAAGGCCGGTTTGGAAGTAAGAATTGAGATAGGCCCGACGAAGAACGGACAAATCCAAGTCCCCATGAATATCGAGTGGGTATTCGAGTACAATCTCATCTTGGGTCAAGGTTCCTGTCTTATCCGTACAGAGAATATCGATAGCGCCTAGGTCTTGGATGGCATTAAGCTTTTTGATAACCACTTTTTCTTTGGCCATGATAATGGAACCCTTAGCCAAGCTAGCTGTGATAATCATTGGAAGCATTTCCGGAGTCAAACCCACTCCTACACTGAGGGCAAAGACACCCGCTTCTAGCCAGTCCCCGTCTGTCAAACCATTGATAAAGAAGACGATGGGCACCATCACCATCATGAGTCGAATCAACAACCAAGAGATGGTGTTCATTTCTCGTTCAAAAGAGGTTGGTTCATCATAAGTATTGATGGTCTGCTCAATAGCTCCCATCATGGTTTCATCCCCGACTACTAAGACCAAGGCAGTTGCTCGGCCTGAGATGACGTTGGTCCCCATAAAAGCTAGACTCTCACTCTCCAGGAGACTATCCAGATTTTGACCACTTGCTTTTTTTAAACAAACTTTTTCGACAGCATCACTCTCACCAGTCAAACCGGATTGTTGGACGAAGAAGTCTCGAGAATCCAACAAGACCACATCCGCTGGGATCATGTCGCCTGCACTCAGTTTGATCAAGTCTCCCACAACGATCTCATCAATGGGAATTTCTTCTTCCTTGCCTTCTCGAATCACTGTTGCTGTATTAACAATCATGCGAGAAAGGTTACTAGCAGCCTTGTCACTGCGTAATTCTTGGATAAAGCGAATCCCCCCTGAGAGAAGAACGAGGACGACGATAATAAGAGAGGTCGTTGGATCTTCCTCACCCGGCTTAGCTAACCAAACATTGGTCACCAAAGAAACAAGGGCAATGAGCAGTAAGATGACTGTGAAGGGATTGATGATGGATTCAACAATCCGTTTCCAGATAGAATCATCTTGCCCCTTTGTGAGGATATTTTCTCCATAGTTATCCCGGTTTTCCTCTACTTGGTCTTCTGTCAAGCCAGACCAGCTAGATTGATAGGTTGCTAAGGTTCTTGTTTCTGCATCTTGCAATGCAGCAATGAGTCTTTCTTTTGTTGTTTGCATTGGAATCTCCTTTTAAATCAGGAGCCAAACGCTTATAGAGTCCCGATGACACAAATCAGCGATTGGCTGGCTATGTGCGGTTCGGGATGATCGTCGATTTGTATCATAGTGCTCTCCTTTTCTACTTGATGTTTGAGGGGATGCTTAAACATAAGAAAAGAGCCCTCCCCTTTTACAGGTAGGACTCATTAAACTCGTCGTTTATTTTTTAATGAAAATTCTCAAAAAATAGACCGTCCAAGCTTTAGCTCCGCAAGGCAATGAAATGAGCTTAGTCTTGACCTTTGCGATCAGGACTGTTGACCAACGAGTAGTGTCTCCACTGCTTTGCGGTAGTCATCCGTATCCTTGTGGTAGCCTCACCTACCGTTATTCCCCTTGAGTATACTCCTCCCCTATAGAAAAGTCAACCCTCACATTAAACTTTTTTAGGAAAGGCGGTTACGATCCGAGCAACAATCTCTTGGACTAGGGTTTTCGGTGCTGCCACATTCAAACGGGCATGTTGCTTCCCTTCTACTCCAAAGTCTGTTCCTTTATTGAGGATGACCTTGGCCTGATCATGAAGACGAGCATGGAGTTCTTCCTCTGACAAATCGTAGGCAGAAAAATCAAGCCAGAGTAGATAGGTACCTTGCGGTTTCATCACACCAATATCTGTCTGATTGCGTAAAACTTCTACAGTGTAATCGATATTTTCTTCCAAGACTTCCTTTAAGTCCTCTAACCAGCCTTTTCCATTCAGATAGGCTACTTCGGTGGCGATAAAGCCAAGGGCAGATATTTCATGTTGATTGTTTCGCAACTGCCGAGCTTGGAAAGATTTTCTTAGTGCATCATTCTCGATGATGGCATAGGAATTTTTTGTCCCTGCGATGTTGAAGGTTTTGGTCGCACTCGATAAGACAAGTGTGAACTCTTTAAAGCTTGGATCTACTGTATTAAAAGAAACGTGCTGGTGGCCAAACAATACCAAATCTTGATGAATTTCATCTGAAACAAGCAAGACCCCATGTTTTTGACAGAGATGACCAATCTTTTCTAGGACTTCTCTTTCCCAGACACGACCGCCTGGGTTATGAGGATTGCACAGGATGTAGAGCTTGACTTGGTGCTCCACAAAGTCTTTTTCCAATTGCTCAAAATCAATTTGGAAGAGTCCATCCACTTCTACTAAGGAATTGGTAACTAATTTGCGTTGATTGAGGCGGACGCTACGGGCAAAGGGTGGATAAACTGGCGTATTGATGAGAACAGTCTCGCCTTCCTTAGTGAAAGCCTGAATAGCCGTTGAAATAGACGGAACCACACCTTCCATAAAGACAATGGCTTCCTTCTCAAACACATATCCATGCTCTGACTTTTCCCAATTCTGAACAGCCTGGTAAAGCTCCTCGCTAGGATAGGTGTATCCGTAGACCAATTGATCCGCGTAATCTCGAATGGCTTGTCGAACAGCAGGTAAGGATTCAAAATCCATATCGGCAATCCAAGCAGGAAGAAGTTCTGGATCTTGCTCTGACTCCTTCCACTTACTAGTGTGGTGTCCCAAACGATCAGGAACGGTCAAAAATTGTTCTTTTCCCATGATGGACTCCTATCTAGCCAATGCTTGTTCTAAATCCTCTATCAAATCCCTTGCGTCTTCAATCCCAATGGAGAGGCGAAGCAAGTCATCCGTTAACCCATAGGAATGACGAACCTCTGCAGGGATATCTGCGTGAGTCTGGGTCGTTGGGTAGGTAATCAAACTCTCCACTCCACCCAAGCTTTCTGCAAAGGTAAAGACTTGCAAGTGGTTTAAAATGGTTGGAATTTTTTCTTGGTGGCTTACTTTAAAGGAAACCATGCCTCCCTTGCCAGTATACAAGACTTCCTTAACAGCTGGATGCCCCTTCAAGAATTCCACTACCTTCTTCGCATTTTCTGTAGAGCGCTCCATACGAAGGGCTAAGGTTTTTAAACCACGGATCAATTGGTAGCTGTCAAATGGAGAGAGAACAGCTCCAGTTGTGTTTAAGTTATAAAAGAGTTGCTCATAGAGGCCTTCATCATCAGTCACTACAACCCCAGCCAAAACGTCATTATGACCCGCTAGATACTTGGTCGCTGAGTGAAGGACGATGTCTGCTCCTTCTTCAATTGGACGTTGGTAGATAGGGCTATAGAAGGTATTGTCTACAATCACTTTTGCCCCTTTTTCATGAGCGAGTTTAGCTAATTTCTGGATGTCAAACTCCAGCATGAGTGGGTTAGTAGGGGTTTCAATATAGAGAATATCCACCTCTCCCTTCAATCCTTCTACCAATTCTTCTTCAGAATTTGCATAGGTAAAGTAAAAACGTCCTTCTTGTTCCATTTGGTTGAACCAGCGGAAAGAGCCCCCATAAAGATCCCGTACTGCCAAGACCTTACTGCCAACAGGAAAAATACTAAAGGCTAAGACAATGGCAGACATACCCGAACTCGTCACCAAGGCATGCTTTGCGCTCTCAATGGCCGCCAAGGTCTTTTCGGCGTTTACTCGAGTTGGATTCTTGGTACGGATATAGTCGTATCCAGTAGATTGACCAAACTCTGGATGCTGGTAAGTGGTTGAAAAATGAAGCGGAGTAATCAAAGCCCCCGTTGCTGGATCCGACTTAATTCCCGCTTGCGCTAGGATGGTGTTAATATTCTTTTTGCGACTCATACAAACCTCCGATGGACGTAAATTCAATTGTCTCTATTGTATCACTTCTTTAGATGATTCGGTTTTTCCTTTTTCAAGAGCTAGATATAGCTTCAAACTATAATGAAAAAGAGGTGGGCACCGGACCCAACCTCTACTAGTTATGAAATATGAAATTTATCTCGAAGACTGGCTGCCTTACTACCAATAAAACGATCTAAGAAACGAAGACGAAGACCAAGACCACCATAAACAATGATCCCAACACCACCAATCAGAGCCACATAGATCATGCTTGTCACTCGACCATTTGGTTTGATGACAAAGCCGAGGATAAAGGCTGAAAGTAAAACCACTAATAACATGATCAAGGTTAAAATAGCTGTTAGTAAGCTCCGTTTAAAGACAGTCTTTCGATTAAATTGGGTTACCAGATGAATTTCCTTGTACATAAGGACAATCGGAATCATAAGACCAATCGTAGTAGAAAGAAGCGGACCATAAGCTTTAAAGAGATAAATGAAAGGTACTTGTAAAATCAGTTTCACCAACACTCCATAACCAAAGTAAAGAATGGCCTTCCGATTTTGGAAAAGAGCCTGGATCATTGGAGAGAGAACCGTATACAAGCCTAGAATGACCGTTTGCAACATCGCTAGGATAAAGAGTCCCAAAGCAAGGGAATCTGGTTTCCCGTAAAAGACCGTATAGAGAGGTTCCGCAATGGCTACTGCTCCAATCGTCGCTGGAAGCAAGAAGGCCACTAGCATAGTCAAATTATCTTGAACCAGCTTACCTGCAGCCCGGAAATCACCCTTGACATAGTTCTCTGTAAGGAGAGGGATTCCCACCCCACCAATTGATGTCGCAACCGCAATTAAAATCATGGTAATCTTGTTCGGATTCGCTGAGAAGTAGCTGAACTGAACCAAGAGCTCCGAGCGAGAGAAGTTAGTGAACCAAGACATGACATTGCTATAGGTCATCTGGTCGATAATTTGGAAGAGCTGAATGGCTGATCCTGTTACAATGAATGGAATCGCTTCACGAATAGTATCCCACAAAAGTGCCTTGGTATCAATCTCATTATCAGACTCTGGGCGATGGATAATGTGCTGTAGAAGCCCTGTTTTCCAGAGGTAATAGACGAGGACTAGAAGACTCGCTCCCATCCCAATAAAGGCTGCAAAAGTGGACTGGGTCACTGCTTCAACGTAATCACCTGAGCCAACCTTCATAATAAAGTAGGCTGTCAAGAGCATCCAGATGACCCGAATCACTTGCTCAGCAATTTGACTGATGGCATAAGGTTTCAGATTGTTATGCCCTTGGAAGAAGCCACGGATGACACTCATGGAAGGGAAAATGAGGACTGCCCAAGACAGGCTCTGCATGACAGGGATTAGGTCTTTCCCACCCCCAGACAGATTTGCAAATACTGGAGAAAGCACATACATAATAATGGCAAAAATCAAGCCCAATAAAGACATGAACTTAAGGAAGCCACGAATCATGGCAAAACTGTGTTCTTCTTGCCCCTTGGTATTGTACTTGGCCACTTGCTTAGCAACCGCTACAGGAACTCCTGCAGTTGAAATCAGCAAAAACCAAGCGTAGATATTATAGCCCATAGTAAAGAGACCGTTTGCCTCTGCGCCATGTTTGCCCATCCAGATATACCAAGGGATGATATAGGCTGCTCCTAAGAGACGACTAATGAAATTACTGGCTGTTAACCAGACTGTTCCTCGAAGCATCTGGGCCTGTTGATTACTTGTTTCGTTACTCATATCTTTCCTCTACTTTATAGTCTTCTTTCATTATAAACTTTTCCTTTACACTTGTAAAATAAGGTCTTTCAGTTTAAAATAGGATTATGATGAAGATAGAAACTGTACTAAACATTTTAAAAGAGGATCACAACTTTCGTGAGATCCTACAAGACGGAGAATACCACTATTCAGCAAGTGGTGTTTCTTTTAATCAAATTAGCTACGATAGTCGAAAGGTCAACGCTGAGACCCTCTTTTTTGTCAAGGGGGCAAATTTCAAGAAGGAATTTTTGGAGCAAGCGATCGAGCAAGGTCTCCAGTGGTATGTCGCTGAGCAAGACTTTGAGGTCAGCATCCCAGCCATTATCGTTACCGATATCAAACAGGCTATGAGCTTGATTGCCATGGAGTTCTTTGGTCATCCTGAGCGCCAGCTAAAACTCTTAGCTTTTACAGGGACCAAGGGCAAAACGACTTCTGCTTACTATGCCTACAAGATTCTTGAACAAGGCCACCGTCCAGCTATGCTATCCACTATGAACACAACCTTGGATGGCAAGACCTTCTTCAAGTCAACCTTGACCACTCCAGAAAGCATTGATCTTTTTGAAATGATGGCTCAAGCAGTTGCCAACGATCGGACCCACCTGATTATGGAAGTTTCCAGCCAAGCTTATTTGGTGAAACGGGTTTACGGTCTGATCTTTGATGTCGGTGTCTTCCTCAACATCAGCCCTGACCATATCGGACCGATTGAACATCCGACCTTCGAAGACTATTTCTACCACAAACGTCTCTTGATGGAAAATAGCCGTGCTGTTGTCGTCAATAGCGATATGGATCATTTTGAGATTCTTGCAGAGCAGGTGGCTGAGCAAAACCACGACTTTTACGGTAGTCAATCAAGCAACCAAGTCCAGAACTCAAAAGCCTTTAGCTTTTCTGTCACTGGTAAGTTAGCCGGCGACTACAAGACCCAACTGATTGGTCGCTTCAACCAAGAAAATGCTGTGGCTGCAGGTCTCGCCTGCCTTCGTCTAGGGGCGAGTCTCGAAGACATCCAAAAAGGAATTGCCAAGACGCGCGTTCCTGGCCGAATGGAAGTCTTGACTCAAAAGAATGGGGCCAAGGTCTTCATCGACTATGCCCATAATGGAGATAGCTTGAAAAAACTGCTCTCAGTTGTCGAAACCCATCAAACGGGAACCATTTCACTGGTCCTTGGATCAACTGGGAATAAAGGAGAGAGCCGCCGTAAGGATTTTGGCTTGCTCTTAGAAGACCATCCTGAGATACAAGTCTTCCTCACAGCGGATGATCCTAACTATGAAGATCCTTTGACCATCGCTGAAGAGATTAGCAGTTTCATCACGCGCCCTGTCGAAAAAATCGCAGATCGCGAACAAGCCATTCAACGGGCTATGGCAACGACCAGCAAGCCTGAAGATGCTGTCATTATCGCTGGAAAAGGAGCTGACTGCTACCAAATCGTCAATGGGGTAAAAGAAGAATATCTAGGTGATGCCGCCATAGCTGAACGTTACTTATAATCAAACAATAGAAAGGCTAGGAAATTTTCCTAGCCTTTATTTTTTTATAAAAATAAATCTTTCTTTATCAAATTCAACAGCTAACTCATACTTTCCATCTTCATTTTGAATGATGTAGCCCAATAAAACTAAACTATCGACAAAGATATCTCTGCGCTTTTGCTGGACTTCATCTTTTTTGAGGAACTTGAGCAAAAAGCTAGTCATATACTTGAGAGCATACTCTGGATTGACATCTCCCAAGATGGCATAGAGCTTCTCTTGCTCCTCTGTCAATGAATATTGCTGAGCCACCTTGTAAAAGTAATTGGAAAGGGTCTGTGCATTTCGTTCGAAGTCAGTCTCCTCTACTAGAATCGCTGCATTGGTCGTATTGCGGAGTTCCGTTTGGAAGACCTTGGCTTTCAGTTCCTGATAAAATTTACTATCCTCTCGGACAAAGACTTCTTGATCCAAATCAACAAGATCAGCTGACTCCAAGAAAGGCAGGTTGAGGGTGTAGCGTTTATTTTCTCGAAGGATCAAGCCCGCTTTGATATACTCCTCCATCAGTTTATCCACTGGTTGATCTGGAAATTGGGCCTTGATTTGCCGCAAAATCACATCATCCTGCTGATCCAGATAGTTGATCAAGTCCTTAAAAAAAGGCTGACGCGTCAAACGTGTGGGGTTAATGATGGTAATCATCCATATACCTTTCTTTAAACTGTAGTTGCGAAGACTGGGCTAACTGACTCGGGTTGGTCCCGGGCTGATCTAGAGGAACGGCTAGGCCGAGTTCTCTGTAGTAGGCTTTCCAAAAGGAACTAATTTCTTCTTCTCCCTCTCCAAACTTCATGGGAATGGTCTCAAAAATAGGAAGAATTTCTGCTACAAACTGGGAACAATAGAAACCATCTCCATCTGGATAAAAGGACGCATTGTAAGGAGAACCTAAAAGACTCTCTGCTCGTTTTTTGACCTCTGTACAATCAATCTGCTCATAGTGATAAAGGTCATAGACTTTTCCAGCTTCAAAGAAGTCCTCAGGAGCCTGGGCAAGGACGCCACCTTCCACCGTAGCATGATAGACCTGTCTGTCCAAAAAGATAGCCACGTGACTGTAGTTACCTGTAGAAGCCTGGATAGCCTGCCCCATTTCTGTATCTTCTCTCACAAAAATCAAATCGCCATTTTCTAACATCTTTCTCTCCTAGAAAAAAAGGAGTCGAAACTCCTTTTTAACAATGGGCTTCCCCATCTATCATTATGCATTAAAGCTTTCAGTCAATTGTGGTACCACTTGTTTCTTACGTGAAACAGCACCTGGAAGGAAAGCGTGGTTGTTTTCAAGTTTGAAGTTGAAAGCTGCTTCTACCTTGTCCATATTAGCACCAAGAGCCAAAATTTCTGAGTTTGAGTTGACGATGTCTGTAATCATCAAGACAAAGTCAGAGTAGCCGTTAGCTGCATTTGCGGCTTGGATAGCTGCTTCGATTTCAGATTGGCGTTCCAAGACTTCAGCAATATCAACTGTGTTCACTTGAGCCACACGAACATTGTTTCCGTTGAGTTCAAATGTCTTGGCATCGATATCAATCAATTCTTCAGCAGATTTGCTTGCCAAGTTTGTACCAGCCTTGAGCATGGCAAGACCGTATTCTTCCAAGTTCACACCAGCCAATTCAGCCAATTCAGGCGCAATCACCTTATCAGATGGGTGGGTTGTTGGTGATTTCAAAAGAAGGGTATCTGAAATCAAACCAGATAGCATCAAACCTGCGATTTCTTTTGGTACAGCTACACCATGTTCTTTGAACATGCGGTATACGATAGAAGATGTGGATCCAACTGGTTCCAAACGCATGTAAAGTGGGCTGGCAGTTTCAAAGTTAGACACACGGTGGTGGTCCACCACACCGTAAACTTCTACTTCAGCGATATCTGAAACAGATTGTTGGAATTCATTGTGGTCTGTTAAGATGACTTGCTCTGCACCTTCTGCTTTAGCAGATGTGATCACGCGCGGTGCTTCTACACCAAAATAGTTCAAGACGAAAGATGTTTCTTCATTTGGAGTTCCAAGAGCAACCGCTTCTGTATCCAAACCATAAGCTTCTTTTGCAAGGTAAGCAAAAGCTACAGATGAACCAATGGCATCTGAATCAGGGTTTTGGTGACCTAAAACAAGAATTTTTGACATGTTTCTACCTCTTCATTTTCATTTGTCTATTCACTCTATTTTAGCACGTTTTTCCGTTTAAAGAAAGGGAATAGTTGTGCTTTTCATCAGAAAAGACAGCTGGAAGAACCAACTGTCTCGATTTATTTTATCCTTTAACCCGTTTCAGGTAATCTTGATAACTTTCAGTCTCCATCAAATCCTTAGCATTTTGGACCCGTTCTTTTGTCGGTGGTTTCACACCCTCCAACTTGTACGGAATACCCAATTCCCGCCATTTGAACTCACCCATGGTATGGTATGGAAGAATTTCAAACTTATCAACATTTTTAAGGGTTTTGACGAATTTCCCAAGTTCGATCAAGTCGTCGTCTCGGTCTGTAAGCCCAGGCACCAAGACGTGGCGAATCCAAACGGGCTTGCCAATATCAGACAAATACTTGGCACAAGCCAAAATATTCTTATTCGTTTGACTGGTTACAAATCTGTGCCGTTCATCATTAATTTCCTTGATATCAAGAAGCACCAAATCGGTCACTGCCATCAGTTTGTCAAATTTTTCCAGGTAGCGAGGAGTATTGCGGAAAGGTAGAGCACAAGTATCCAGCGTACAGTGAATGCCCAACTCTTGAGCCTTGGTGAAGAGGGCAATCAAGAAATCTATCTGCAAGAGAGCTTCTCCCCCACTGACAGTGATTCCACCTTTTTGACCCCAAAATCCACGATAGCGGAGGGCTTCTTCTAGGACATCATCCACTGTTCGTTCTCTAGACATGTTCGTTTCCATAGCCCAAGTATCCGGGTTATGGCAATACTGACATCGCATCTGACAGCCTTGAAGGAAGACAATAAAACGGATCCCTGGTCCATCCACTGCACCGAAGCTTTCCGTAGAGTGTACCATTCCTGTTACTTTTCCATAGTCAACTGTTTCATTTTCCATGTCTTGTCCTTCTCTCTTGAAAACGTTTTATGACTTTATTATAACACGATTCCTTGTGAATAAAAGGATTTTAATGATTTTTTAGAAAATAAACTGTTTTTCAATTTCATTCCATTGTATTAGTACAGGCCATTCCAGTAGCTGTTATTCTTACTTATTCTCTATGGCAAAAAAAGAAAACGAAGAGCCGTTTTCTTTTTTTTTAATATCTTAAGAAATCTTGATTTCACCAATCGATAATCGCGATAAAATCTTACTGGATCTTGGAAAAGACCAACACGTTGTATCGGTCCGCTCCCAAGTTTACTTAGCAGACGGTCGGCAATTCCAGTTCACCGAAAGCCGTCACAAATTAGACAAGTTTCATTTTGTCGACTATGCAAAAAGAAATCAAAAATAGAGTACTCCGCTGACAGTTGAGAATGGACTCTACTGTTTTTTACGAGATCCGAAAATGAAAACTATTTTCAGCCCAAAACAATAGCTTATTCATCTCTTATTTCTCTACTATTTCAAGAAATAACACTCTCAAATATGCATCTTACCTAAAAGCTATTGACATTTTCCTGTTTCCCTATTAAATTGGATATGATAGAAATAAATATGAAGGGACTGTCTTTAACTAAAAATGTAAGCGGTCTCAAAAAACTAGAGGAGAGTTCTATGGACCAAAGATTTTTGGAAAAATCCTGCCGTTATAGTATCCGCAAACTAACAGTCGGTACGGCTTCTGTTTTATTAGGAGCCATTTTTCTCGGCTCACATCAGGTAGGTGCTGATAGTATTGTTGGAAGTCAAAACGAAAGTAACCACCTTGAAGCTGCCCCAGCCATAGAGAGCCCGACTGACGGAACTGGAGGATCCAAGCCAGAAAATCCACCTATTGCTCCTATTTCTGAAGAAAGAAACTCAACTCCTGATAGAACTGTTGAAAGTAGTCATACAGACGGTTCGACTAGTTCGATTGAGCCGAATAAAGATAAGGAAACTATGAAAGTTGAGACTCCCGTGGCCAAACAAACTGATTATCAATTGACCTACAATCAACCAGCTACTCCTTCCTATGATGGCTGGGAAAAACAAGCCCTACCAGTCGGAAATGGAGAAATGGGGGCAAAAGTTTTTGGGCTCATCGGTGAAGAAAGAATCCAATACAATGAAAAAACTCTCTGGTCTGGTGGACCGCAACCGGATAGCACCGATTACAATGGGGGGAACTATCAAGACCGCTATAAGGTCTTAGCAGAAATCCGTAAGGCCCTTGAAGCTGGAGACCGCCAAAAAGCGAAACAGTTAGCTGAAGAAAATCTAGTGGGACCAAACAATGCTCAGTATGGTCGTTATTTATCTTTTGGTGATATCTTTATGGTCTTTAACAACCAAAAGAAAGGCTTGGAAAATGTTACCGACTATTATCGTGACTTAGATATTACCCAAGCTATCACGACTACTTCTTATAGCCAAGATGGAACCACTTTTAAACGCGAAACCTTCTCTAGCTATCCTGACGATGTTACTGTAACCCATTTAAGTAAAAAAGGGGATAAGACCCTCGATTTTACCCTTTGGAATAGCTTAACAGAAGATTTACTTGCTAATGGCGATTACTCTTGGGAATATTCGAATTATAAACAAGGGGCGGTTACGACTGATTCGAATGGTATTTTACTTAAGGGAACTGTTAAAGACAATGGTCTACAATTTGCCTCTTATCTTGGAATCAAGACAGACGGACAAGTCACTGCCCAAGATGGCTATTTGACTGTCACTGGAGCTAGCTATGCGACCCTTTTACTCAGTGCCAAGACCAACTTTGCTCAAAATCCAAAAACCAATTATCGCAAGGATATTGACGTGGAAAATACTGTTAAATCTATCGTTGAAGCTGCTAAGGCCAAAGATTATGAAACTCTAAAACATGACCACATCGAGGACTATCAAAGTCTCTTCAACCGTGTTCAACTAAATCTTGGCGGTAGCAAGTCTACTCAAACGACAAAAGAAGCTCTCCAAACCTATAATCCGGAAAAAGGACAAGAACTAGAGGAACTCTTCTTCCAATACGGACGTTACCTCCTCATCAGTTCGTCTCGTGACCGTACTGATGCCCTTCCTGCTAACTTGCAAGGAGTCTGGAATGCTGTAGACAATCCACCTTGGAACGCTGATTACCACCTCAACGTTAACCTTCAGATGAACTACTGGCCTGCCTATATGAGCAATCTCGCAGAAACGGCTAAGCCAATGGTCAATTATATCGATGACCTGCGCTACTATGGCCGTATCGCTGCTAAAGAGTATGCCGGTATCGAGTCCAAAGAAGGCCAAGAAAATGGTTGGCTGGTCCACACCCAAGCTACACCGTTTGGCTGGACCACTCCAGGTTGGGACTATTATTGGGGTTGGTCTCCGGCTGCCAATGCCTGGATGATGCAGAATGTCTATGACTACTACAAATTCACCAAGGATGAGACCTATCTCAAAGAAAAGATTTATCCAATGCTTAAGGAAACTGCTAAGTTCTGGAACTCCTTCCTACACTACGACCAGGCAAGTGACCGTTGGGTGTCTTCTCCATCTTACTCGCCAGAGCATGGAACCATCACAATTGGGAATACCTTTGACCAATCCCTAGTTTGGCAGCTCTTCCACGACTATATGGAAGCAGCCAATCATCTAAATATCGACCAAGACTTGGTTACCGAAGTGAAGACTAAATTTGACAAGCTCAAACCACTTCATATCAACCAAGAGGGCCGAATCAAGGAATGGTACGAAGAAGACAGTCCTCAATTCACTAATGAAGGAATTGAAAACCATCACCGTCACGTTTCCCATCTAGTTGGGCTCTTCCCAGGAACTCTATTTAGCAAGGATCAGCCGGAATACCTGGAGGCTGCACGCGCAACCTTAAACCATCGTGGAGATGGCGGAACTGGTTGGTCCAAGGCCAATAAAATCAACCTCTGGGCTCGTCTACTTGATGGAAATCGTGCCCATCGTTTGTTGGCTGAACAGCTTAAATCTTCAACTCTAGAAAACCTCTGGGATACACACGCGCCTTTCCAAATCGATGGGAACTTTGGTGCAACCAGTGGGATGGCAGAAATGCTCCTTCAATCTCACACAGGCTACATTGCTCCATTACCAGCTCTTCCGGATGCCTGGAAAGATGGGCAAATTTCAGGTCTAGTCGCTCGTGGCAACTTTGAAGTCAGCATGAAATGGAAAGAAAAAAATCTTGAGTCATTAGCTTTCCTTTCCCATGCTGGGGGAGATTTAGTGGTCGATTATCCAGACATCGAATCGAGTATTGTCAAGATTAACGGGAAAGAAATCAAGCCAACTCTTCTGAAGGGCAATCGGATTCAGATTGCCACTCAAAAAGGAGATCAGATTACCTTTGAGAAGTTACCAGAGCAGGTTACTCGCCTATCTGCTGTGAGAAAAGATGCTGTAACAGCTGAACTCGATTTCAATCCGGTTACAGATGCGACCCACTATGTCATCCGTCGAGAAAGCAAAGATGAAAGCAATGACGCTTCTTCTGTCAAGGAATTCCTAACCAATGTCACTCATTTCATCGACCGCTCCATTGATTCTCTTCACAGCTATAGCTATACTGTTAGAGCCATGATTGGGGAGCGCTCAAGGCAAGCATCAGAAGCTACGTCAATCCAGCCAGTTGTCGAATTGATGGACGACAGAGATCCCCGTGTTCAATACGGTCCTGCCTTCCATAACTGGGAGGATGCTGACCTATTTGCAGGAACTGAAAAATACGCTGACCTAACTGTCGATAGCTATTCTGACAAAGATGCTACTGCTCGGATCTCTTTCAAGGGGAGAGGAATTGAAATCTATGGTCTCAAATCATCTGAATTAGGCCTGGCAGAAGTCCAAATCGATGGCAAAAAAATAGGAGACCTAGATTTCCACACATCAGGAGAGACGGAGAAAAGTGCTCTAATCGGTCGTTTTACAGGACTTCCTGATGGAGATCACCTCCTAACTCTAACCGTGAAGAAGGAGCACTTGAACCGAGGGGATGAACGCTCAAAAATTTCCATAGATTACTTTAAAATCTATCCGGGTCAAGGTGCGACTGTTGAAAAGATGGATGACAGAGACCCCCGCATCAACTATGGCTCCTTGTTCAAGGACTGGAGCGAATCAGGCTTATATCAAACGACAGAAAAATACGCGACTCTCCAAAACGTGGATCCATCTCAGTATTCAGAGGCCAAAGCAACCATTCCCTTCACTGGTACAGGTATTCGTATTTACGGCTTAAAATCTTCTGACTATGGAAAAGCCTTAGTCACCATAGATGGAAAAGAAATGCCAAGTTTGGACTTCTACTCAAGTGCTGACTATGAAAAGAATGTGTTGATTGGCGAGTATACAAACTTAAGCAATGGAGATCATATCCTTACCCTGACAGTGGATCCTAACTCTCCTGATGATAGAAAAATGATTTCTCTGGATTCATTTGACATCCTGAAGCCGTCAACAGTATCCCTAGATACTCCAAGCCTGGCCCCAATAAAAGCAGGCGATCAGACGATTACCCTCACACTTCCGTCTGGGGAGTGGGATGCTATTGCCCTTCATTTCCCTGGGGAAAAAAATCCTGTTTTCCTCAAGAAAACCGATGATTCCCACGTCACCCTATCAGATGGAAATCGAGTGTTAGCGATTAAGGACCAGCAAGTTGAATTGACGATCCCAGAAACTGCTCATCAAAAACAAACTCAGATCATCTCAGCCTATGCCATCCGAGGAAAGACCATCACTAGTCCAGCCGTCTCTCTCTTACCTGCTATTGTGACAAGTTTGGGAGACCAAGAACCTCCTGTAGTGACCCTTCCTGAGTACACAGAACCAATCGGCACTGCTGGACAGGAGGCAGCTAACCACTCTCTACCTGAATATGTCCTTCGAGTACTGAAAGACCAAGCAAGCCAGGTAGAGGTCATTAGTGGAGAAAATGAGATTGGTAGTGACAGTCATTTAGAGATTCAAAAGGTCCTTGACCAAGGACTCTTTGGCAAAACCTACGATGCTTTCAACCTTCAACTCAAGGATAAAGAAGGGAATCCAGTTCCAGTCAAAGGAAGTGTACTGGTACGACTTCCACTATCAAAAGAAGTGAAGCAAGTCTATTTCTTGACTCCTAATCAAGAACTCCAACCATTAGCATTTACACTACGAGAGGGCATGATTGAATTCATAGCACAAGAGTTAGGAACCTATGCCATTGTCTACCAGTCGGAACCAGAAGTCGGAACCCTTAGTCCAGATTCCTATGAAAAAGTTGAGCCTATCGTCTCAGGAAGAATGGTTCAAAACGGGAACATCCTAGTTGAAGAATCTACTCATCCAACTGATATCCGAAACACTCTGACTAGTGTTCCCAACTCTAAACAAGACCAGGCTTCGCAAAGACAACTTCCAAAAACAAATCATGAACAACGTTCATACCTACTCTTCTTAGCAGGACTCAGCCTTGTTCTCGCAGCTAGCTTCCTAGGGAAAAAGGAACAGGATTAGCTTGATGTTGTTAGCTACATCAATAAAAGAACTTTAGTGATTCTTCAATAAAAAAATAAATTTCGTCTTTTTAGCATTAAGCTAAGCATTGAAACTTTCTGCAGTGAGAAAAATGCTTGAAACACTGTTTTTTTCAAGCATTCGGGAGTTTTGAAACCTTAGATTCAAAACTAAGTCATGGAACTTCGTAGAAGTTCGCTGACGTCCGCACTCACCTAAGGAAAGTTACTAGGATTACTTTTTCTTCAATATAAAAGAGGCTGGGACAAAAGTCCTAGCCTCTCAATTGTCTTTGGATTATCGAGCAAGACGCAGTGGTTGAGTGGGCTCTACTACGCTGATTTCATCAGCTTTTACAGCCCTACCCAACTGTGCGGAGGTGGGACGACGAAATCGAATTCTAACGAATTACCGATTTCTGTCCCACTCTCTTTTTAGTTTATCCTAATACCAATTCGTCACTCACCAATGTTTCACCACTGTTCTGATGGAAAAGGCGCATCAAGTCTTCAACTGTCAGGTTCTTCTTTTCTTTCCCTTTAACATCGACTACAATCTTGCCTTGGTAGAGCATGATCAAACGATTACCATATGCGATGGCATGGTTCATATCATGCGTAATCATCAAGGTTGTCAAATCATGGCTTTCGACAATCTTTTGCGTCAGTTCCATGACCATTTCACTGGTCTTGGGGTCGAGCGCCGCGGTATGCTCATCCAGTAGCAAGAGTTTTGGTTTGACCAAGGCAGCCATGACCAAGGTAAGGGCTTGCCGTTGTCCCCCTGATAAGTATTGCGTATCCACTTTGAGGCGTTTTTCCAAACCAATATTGAGTTCCTTCAAAGCCGTTTTAAATTCCGCACGGTCTTTTTCTCTGACCCCCCAACTGAGGCCCCGTCTTGCTCCACGTTTTTTAGCAATGGCCATGTTTTCTTCAATGGTCAAGCGGGAAGCCGTCCCCATCTTAGGATCCTGGAAAACACGCGCAATATCTTTAGCACGCTTCCGAACACTGGTCTGCTTAATGGATTTCCCTTCCAAAAGGATATCTCCTTGATCCACTTGCAATCCACCTGCCAGAATATTCATCAATGTCGATTTCCCAGCTCCATTTCCTCCGATGACGGAGATGAAATCCCCTTCTTCTACTGTTAGATCCAAGCCTTTGAGAACATGGTTTTCATTGACCGTGCCTGCTTCGAATGTCTTATGGATGTCTTCAATTTTTAACAATGTTGCCATTTATCTTCTCCTTCTAGTTACTGCTTAATTTTAATCCACGAATCTTGAGACGTTTCTGTACTTCTGGTGCGAACAAGACCAAAGCCAAGAGAATGGCGTTAAACAAACGGACTAAGTTTTGGTCTAGGTTTGGAATTTCGTAGATATTGAGGATAATGAGGCGGTAGACAATTGCCCCCACTCCAATCGAAAGCAAGCGTCCTCCAATGGTCAAATCATGGATTAGGACTTCTGCTAAAATAACAGCACTGAGACCTACGACGATGGTCCCTGTACCAGAAGTCACGTCGGAGAAGCCATCTGTCTGAGCGAAAAGAGCCCCACACAATGCAACCAGTCCATTGGAAATCATGTAACCGAAAATCTTCATGGTATCCACATTCACCCCATTGGCCTCACTCATCGGGATATTGTCCCCAGTCGAACGAAGAACCAAACCAATCTGGGTTTTCATCAAGAGGGTTAAAATCAGACAAACCAATAACAAACAAGAAATACTAACAGCAAAGACAGCTGCCTCATTGGACAAACCCAAGCCCATCACAGACTTGAAAATGGTACTAGAATCACCAATGGATAAATTAGGGACGCCCCCCATGATTTTTATATTGATCGAATAGAGACCTGTCAGAGTCACAATCCCTGTTAAGAGGGCGGGGATCTTCATCTTGGTATGCAGAAGGCCAGAAACTAGACCTGCTAACATCCCTGCTAAAATCGAAAAGAGGGTCGCTAGCCAAGGGTTTTGCCCTGCTTGAATTTGGGACGCAACGACTGCAGCCCCAAGCGGAAAAGCCCCTTCTGCTGTCATATCCGCTATATCTAAAATGCGGAATGTTAAGAAAATACCAATGGCCATAATCGACCACAATAAACCTTCAGATAAACTTGATAATACAAAATCCATCATCCATCTCCTATTTCTTTTCGTTCATACCAGAGAGATCAATTCCTAATTTCTTAGCCATCTCTTTGTTAACATACAATTCTAGATTCTTAGGGGCCTCCACTGCCAGTTCGGCTGCCTTTTCCCCTTTCAGGATACGAATCGCCATCCGGGCAGATTGACGACCTAACTCAGTGTAGTCTGTCCCATAGGTATAGAGCCCTCCTACTTGGGCCATTTCAATCGAACCTCCAATAACTGGAACCTTATGTTTCAAAGACACTTGTTTAATGGTTTCCATTGTAGAAGAAATGATGTTGTCTGTTGGAATAAAGACTAAATCCACCTCTGACATCAAACTGTCCGCTGCCGCTTTCACATTATTACTGTCTAAAATGGTCTTCTCTACGACACGGTAGCCTTTGGCCTCAAGGACCTTCTTTGCTTCATCTTTTTGAACGACTGAGTTGGGCTCACTTTGCGTATAGAGGATCCCGACTGTCTTAGCTGTTGGCAAAACCTTTTGAATCAGGTCGACTTGCGTAGCAATGGCATCTGAAGATTGGTCACTCGTTCCTGTCACATTGCCACCAGGCTGATCCAAGTTCTTGACCAACTTAGCAGCCAGAGGGTCTGTCACTGCAGAAAAGACTACAGGGGTCCTTTTGCTCGTATTGGCGATACTTTGTGCTGATGGAGTTGCAATGGCAAATACAAGATCGCTTTCTTGTGACAACTGATTTGAAATATTTTTCAAATTTCGCTGCTCCCCTTGGGCATTTTGATAATCAATTTCAATCTCTTCTCCATCTACATAACCTTGTTTGGCTAACTCTTCCACAAAGCCTTTACGAGTCGCATCTAAAGACTTATGGGTAATATACTGGGAAATCCCAATCTTGATCTTTTCATGCTTAGAGGTCTTCAAGTGATGAAGGGTCAAGAGGGAGGTCATCAGTAGACCAACTACCAGAACCGGGGCAAGTAACTTCTTTACAACTTTCATGAAATATGTCTCCTTCTCTAAAACATTCAAACAGAATACAAAAAACCGTTTAGATGATTCTAAACGGTTGGTATCATTCCTCACAAACTTAAAAGTATGCCAGCATTGCCGTCCATTTAGATATCATCTATATGGACCACAATCAAAAATCTTAGCCACATAGATACAAACAAATTGCTCGTTTCGTTTGCATCCATGAATTCATGTCTACAAACACTATCTAAAGTAGCTAAAGTAAAAGTTTTGATTCAACAATGTGGAGTTCGTGTTTTTCATAAGTTTCTGCTTTCGTTTTTTTATGTTGACTATCTTACCGAAAATTTTTCAAGCTGTCAAGCCTAAATTCAGAATTTTTTTAATTATCTTATTTTTTCTACGTATAGTAACAAAAAAAGCGCCCAATTAGGGCACTAAATAAGCGAATATCTTATTTTTTAAAGGTGTATTTAAAATCATCCTCTTCATTCTGATAAACCGTTAATGTTCCGTTTACCAATTTATATTTGAGATTGTATTGCATTACAAAGTTTCCACCACTATCTACAAGAAATTCATGAGTTTTTTCAGATAACTCGCCTTCAAATAGCACCATATCAATGGTTCCTTTTCTAACATCAATTTCAACTCCTATTTCCTTCAAGTAACCCCATTTGCTTCGTTCCTCAATGTACTCCAAGGCATTTTCCATAGAATATAAATAACTTTTATCGCCTTCAAGGAGTTTTTTTGCTGCTCCTTTAAAATCAACTTTTCCTGATGTAGAAATTTTTACTTTATTACCCTCTACTTCCACAATCATTTCGACATCTTTAATAAATTCACTAGAGATATCTAAAGTCGAGGTGAAACTTTCTTTAAAACCAGCTGTCATTTCTTTCTTCAGTTCAGGAGTAGCTGACCATTTCCCTTGAATACTATTAGGATTTTTAGCAAATAAGAAAAATGCAAGCACAGCTAAAACTGCAACGGCGACAAGACTACATAATCCAATAATCAGCCCTTTCTTAGACTTCTTACCGGGTATTGGGGCTTGTCCCATATATGGGGAATTAGTCTGGTAATTCAGTTGCCCATTGTTTGGATAACCTCCCTGCATCTGAGCATTGTTATAAGATGTGAAGAGCGCTCCTGCTTGAGCCGACTCCTGAACAGGAGCTTGTGGCTGAGTTCCTCCTTGCCCAAAAGCTTGTCCTTGATGTTGAAACGGACTTGTTCCACCTTGGTATTGATTTGGAGCTGGGCTTGCACCTCCAAACGGAGATTGAATTGGATTTACCAGCGTATCCTGTGTCGCTTGTGTTTCTGGACTTTCAAACTGACCAAAAACCTGTTGGATTTCCTCCTGATTGGCCGGTCGACCATGGACTCTCTCGAACTCTGCTAACCATTCTTCTTGTTTCATTACTATATCCTTCTAACCTTTACTTATTTTATTATAAAGGAAATTCATAGGAGAAGCAAATTCGACTAAAATGAGCATAAAAAATCAGGGAAAAGCCCTGATTTCATGGCTCTATGATTCCTGTAGTGGGTAAAACCACCATAGGAATTATGGAGCCTATTTTATTGTTGAAAACAAGAACATCAAAAAGAGGCTGGGACAAAAGTCCTAGCCTCTCAATTGTCTTTGGATTATCGAGCAAGACGCAGTGGTTGAGTGGGCTCTACTACGCTGATTTCATTAGCTTTTACAGCCCTACTCAACTGTGCGGAGGTGGGACGACGAAATCGAATTCTAACGAATTACCGATTTCTGTCCCACTCTCAGGGTATAACTTTTCATCAACCCACTACAGTTGACAAAGAGCCTAAATAAGCGAATATCTTATTTTTTAAAGGAGTATTCAATTCCATAATCATTTCCATCCACGGAAACTTTCAGCGTTCCATTTTCAATTTTATACTTGAGATCGTATCGAAGGAAATGACTCTTATCTTCATCCTGAATGAATCGGTGATCTTTTTCATCCACCTCACCTTCAAAGGCTACCATTTTAAGAGTACCTTTCTTCACATCGATTTCAAGTCCCATATCCTCTAAATAGGAATTCTCACTGTTTTCCTGGATATAGTCTAAGGCATCCTCAACAGAGTAAAAATCATTGTCCCCATCATCATAGAGTTCCTTTGCAGCTCCCTTGAAATCAATCTTACCAATCACACTGATGGTTACTTTTTTCCCCTTTACCTCTACGATCATATCCATATCTTTTACAAATTCACTAGAAATATCTGATGTAGTAGAAAAAGTGCCTGAAAAAGCAGACTTCATTGTCTTTTTCATCTCAGGAGTAGCTGACCATTTCCCTTGAATACTATTAGGATTTTTAGCAAATAAGAAAAAGGCAAGCACAGCTAAAACTGCAACGGCGACAAGACTACATAATCCAATAATCAGTCCTTTCTTAGACTTCTTACCGGGTATTGGGGCTTGTCCCATATATGGGGAATTAGTCTGGTAATTCAGTTGCCCATTGTTTGGATAACCTCCCTGCATCTGAGCATTGTTATAGGATGCGAAGGGCGCTCCTGCTTGAGCCGAATCCTGAACAGGAGCTTGTGGCTGAGTTCCAATTTGCCCAAAAGCTTGTCCTTGATGTTGAAACGGACTTGTTCCACCTTGGTATTGATTTGGAGCTGGGCTTGCACCTCCAAATGAGGCTTGGGCCGGAGCTGGACCTCCGAACTGTGCTTGTTCTGGTGACAGCGTCGAACCTCCAAATGGTGTTTGCTCTGGAGTTGGCGCCGCACCTCCAAATGTGGCTTGTTCTGGAAACGGTAAGGGTCCTCCAAATTGTCCTTGATTGGAAACAGGTGCTGCACCTTCAAATGGAGATTGAATTGGATTTACCGGCGTATCCTGTGTCGCTTGTGTTTCTGGACCTCCAAACTGACCAAAAACCTGTTGGATTTCCTCCTGATTGGCCGGTCGACCATTTACTCTCTCGAACTCTGCTAACCATTCTTCTTGTTTCATTGCTATCTCCTTCTAACATTTAGTTATTTTATTATAAAGGAAATTCATGGGAGATGCAAATCCGACTAAAATGAGCATAAAAAAATCAGGGAAAATCCCTGATTTGATGTTCTTATTCTTGACCTTTTGTCGCTTGCTCATCTTCATCGACTAGGTCACTGACCTCAACCTTCACCTTGGTAACACGACCATTTTTCACCTTATCGTTTGTAAGGATCAAGTGTTTCTTCATGCTGTCTACTTCAAAACTTAAGCGTTCTTTATGACCTGGAATGCGACCAACCCCAGTTAGGTAGTAGCCTGCAATGGTATCCACATCATCGCTTTCTAACTTCACATCGAAATACTCATTGAAATCATTTAGGGTCACAATCCCCTGAACAATATAGAGGTTAGGCTCAATTTCAAAAACATCATTCTCAGCCTTATCGGTTTCATCATCGATTTCCCCGACGATTTCCTCAAGAAGATCTTCCAAGGTTACCAGACCAGCCATTCCTCCATACTCATCGAGCAAAATGGCCATCTGATTCTGTGTATTCCGAAGCTCCTTTAGGAGATCATCAACAAAGATCGTTTCCGGTACAAAGAGTGGTTCCTGAAGAATCTTGCGAAGAAATATGTTCTCAAAGCCATTCACAAAACCTTCATTAAGCAAGCGTTTGGTATGGATGAGACCAATGACATTGTCCTTGTCGTCATCATAGACAGGGATACGAGAAAAGTTCTGTTTTAAGATACTTTCGATGATTTCTCTGGTATCATCTTGGATATCCACCATAAAGGCATCCGTACGAGGAACCATTAGCTCACGCGCCATCAGCTCATCTAGCGAAAAGACTCCTTGCAACATTTCAATCTCGTCAGCATCCAGACTCGTTTCACTCTTAGCCAGCATATAGGCAATCTCATCTCGTGACATCTCTTCGTCTGCATCATCGAATTGCATTGGTGTCAGACGACTTACCAGATTGGTTGATGCCGATAAGAGCCAGACAAAGGGGCTAACGATTTTCCCTAGTAAAATAACAATTGGAGCCGTCCGAATAGCCAAACTATCTTTTAGATTCATGGCAATACGCTTCGGATATAACTCACCAAATACAATCGAAATATAAGTCAGAAAAGCCAGTGAGAGGAAACTAGCCATCGCACGCGCTGTCTCCGTATTTCCCATCCAAGAAGCTATGACTTTCCCAAGATCATTGGCTAGGCTTGCCCCAGACAAGATGGTAATCAAGGTAATGCCGACTTGAATCGTAGACAAAAAGTGGTTTGGATTTTCCAATACCTTTAAGAGGCGAATGTATTTTTTATCGCCCTCTTCAGCCTTCTGTTCCACCCGAGAGCGATTCAGCGATACCATCGACATCTCAGTTGCAGAGAAAAAAGCATTTAATAAGGTCAATACAAATAGTAAAACAAATTGCAGTATTAAATCCTGACTGCCAGGGTCTTCCATGGATATTCTCCTCAATGTATAGTAATAATGCCCATTATATCATATTTTTTAAAATGGTGCATAGTCGCAAAAATTTCCCTCCTATAAGAGGAGGGAAGGCTCAGTTATACTCCATAACGTGTAAAATCATAAAAGAGTACATTCAGTTTTTCTACAAGTTCTAAAAGGGTCAAACTACTTGTACAAATAAATTTTTTACCTTTTATATCCGGAATCATAAAGTTGGCAACAATGACATCATATTCGGTGTGCTCTAGTTCATGAAGATTAAAGTCATGCTTGATGACCTGTGAAAACTCAAAGTTATCCGTACAATAGAATTTTAAGAAATCAATCATGGACTTGGCATGGTGGTCATCGTATCGGCTAATGATTAAGACCTTGACAGCTGTCCGTCTCCTTAATAGTTGAGGCAATAGATTTTCCCAATGTGAAAATACGGTATAAATCTGATGCTTGAGGTTTTCAGGATTTTCATGAAAGCCCATCTCTTTGAGATAGTGATACAAACCTGTTTCAACATCCTGATAAAATTTAGGGAAGAGGGTTCGATAATCCTCATTGGTATAGCTCTTGGTATCATAGAGAAGAAATTCACCAAAGATTTCACGCCGCTCCAAATAGGCGGTGTTGTGAATATGCATAATCATCTCTTCATAATTCTCAAGTTCTAAACCATAAGATTCACTCAGGTGATCAAGAAATTGAGAGGCTAAAATATAGGATTTTTTTGTAACAGCATCTTCCTCAGTGGAGTCAATCAGATCCTGTGGGGTAAAATAGAAGCGTTTCTGTAGGAAGATAATAAAGAGCTGTTCTATGATTTCTTCGTTAAATTCTACACCCAGCTGCAAACCAAAATAACGAAGCATCTCATTGATTTTTGGGAGCTCTTGATAGAGATAGGCGTATTGTTCAAAATTATTGGCCCCTTCAATTCGATACCCTTGCTTAATCCGGTAAAGGTAGACCGTCAGCATAATTTTATAAGAATGGAAGATCGAATAAGTCAGTGGGATTTCTGTCAGTTTATAGAAGAAGGTGATGAAATCAATAATGACTTGCTCTCTGATATCTGGAAATGGCCACTCTAAATAATAATACCGCTCTGCAAAATACTGGGAATAGAAAAAGCGAATATCAACTTCGTCCCCCACGACATTTAGAGGATTCAAGGTGATTCGTATATTGTACTTTTCCTGAATAATTTGGTTGATATTTCGAATCAAGCGATAAAATGATTGTTGGCTGAGATTATACCGTCTACAAATTAAGTCACTGGAAACGTCCTTATGGAAGAACAAGTATTCCAAGAGGGAGAAAGCTGTAGATTCTTTAAAGAAGTGATGGTAGACCACCTCAATCCCAATCGAATCGTCATAACTAATCTTAATACCATTTGTCGAAGACTCAATCAAAAACTCATTAAAGACCGTTCGTAAATTTGAAAGATCCTCCTTCAATGACCGTTCTGTACAATCTAACATTTCAGCGAGTTCCTTCAAATGAAACCAGCGCTTCTCTCGAATTAATGTTTCTAGCAAACGCATTTGGCGTCGCTGCTTTTTGGAAAGCAATTCTATCATCTTATAGAAACTCCTCGATTTTGTATCATTACTAATTCATTATAACATATTTTCTAAAAGGAAAGGTAAAAGTTTACGATTCAAGAACTTATCCTAGTCTTTCATGTTATATAAACAAAAAAAGGAATGGTTGTCCATTCCCTTTGTATTTATTCTACTAGGATTTATTGATAATCCCAAATTCTTCCTGCTTGCGCTGCTTCTGTGTCTTTTTATGACTTTCATACAAGGCTGCGAGGAATTTTACAATCTCTTTACCAATCGAATAAACCGGAATCGCTACAATCATTCCAATTACACCATAGATGTTACTGGATAAGAGCAAGAGGACCATGATCGTAATGGGATGCACCTTCATTACGCCTCCGACAATCCGTGGATAAAGGATGTTTCCATCGATTTGTTGAACAATCAACATGAAGATGACTGCTTTAACCATCATATTGAAATCGGTAAAAGCATAAGTGACCACCATAGGAATCAAGCCGATCGTCGGTCCAATATAAGGAATGAGATTGGCCAAGGCTGAAAAAATCGCAAAGACCAAGGCATACTTCAAACCGATAAAACTGTATCCAATAAAGGCTAGAGTTCCAATAATCAAGGCATCAATAGAAATTCCACTAATATAGCGAGAAACCGTTTGGTTGAGGCTCACTAAGAGAGAGGTAATATTCCGTCGGTCATTCTTCAGGATGGTCCGCTCCAACATCGGAAGTAACTTCTTCCCATCTATCAAGAAATAAACCAAGAAAATTGGGGTCATGACGAGAATAAAGAGCGTATTGACAATTGTCGATACCACACTACCCAGACTATTGGTCACACTATTCAAGATATTCTGTAGAATATCTACATAAGATAGGTTTAGTTGCTGAATGGTCGATTGGATATTGATACTCTGAAAGGCTGGATTCTTAGATAACTTCGTTACAAAACTTTGCACTTCCCAATACAAACCTTGGGTTGAATTAATCAAGCTTGTCAACTGATTGATCAAAATAGGCAAGATATAAACAATCCCATAAATAATCAATCCAAAAAGGGTTACCAAGGTTAATAGAATGCCCAAAATTCGATTCAGATGAAATTTCTTTTCCAAAAATTCTACGATTGGGTTGGTGATATAATACAAGAAACCAGCAATTAAAAATGGAAGAATAATGGTATTCAGAACAGATACAAATGGAGAAATGAGACTTCCCATACTTCCCCAAATATAGAATATAATCGTTAATATTAGGACTTCACAGGTCCAGAAAAATAATTTACTTTTATGAAACATCCCTTTCCTCCTATCTGCTATTTTATCATATTTATGGTAAAATAGAGAATATTTTTATGAAGGTTAAAAAGATGAAAGATAGCTTAATTGAACTGAAAGACGTCACTCTCAGAAAAGAAGGGAAAAATCTCCTTTCACGTTTGAATTGGACCGTCAATAAGGGGGAAACCTGGGCCATCCTTGGACTAAATGGTGCTGGCAAATCAACCCTACTTCGTCTCTTAATGGCGGAATATTGGAAAACGGAAGGAGAGGTTTCCGTTCTCGGGACACAATTTGGACAAGGGGGCATTCCTGAGCTCCGCAAGCGAATCGGAGTGGTCAGCTCCTTTATTTCTGAGCGTATTCCTGAATCTCTTTCTCCGGAAGAAATCGTCCTCACTGGGAAATACAAGAGTAGCATTCTCTATACAACTTATGGAGAGAAAGAACTCGATGAAGCACGATCCATGTTGCGTCGCATCGGTGCTGCTTCTTTAATCGGGCGAAAATACCGGACTCTCTCTCAAGGGGAAAAACAGACGATTCTTATCGCCCGCAGTCTCATGGAAGAACCCGATCTTCTTATCTTTGACGAAGCCTCAAGTGGGCTCGACTTGTTTGCTCGGGAAGCGATTTTTCAACTGATCCACCAGATCAAACAGATGGAAAAGGCACCGACCATTCTCTTTGTCACCCACCATGCAGAGGAAATCACCAAGTCCTTTAGCCATGTTCTTCTCCTCAAAGACGGACAAAGTTTTGCTCAAGGATCTAAGAAGGAAATCCTCACCCAAGCAACTCTATCAGACTTTTATGGAGGACAAGTCCAGCTAATTCCAATCGGAGAGGACCGCTATTACATTCAACCAGACCAGTAATCAATAGTCTGCTAAGATACAAAACAAAGAGATTGGGACAAGCGTCACCAATCTCTTTTCTTCTATTTAGCTGAAAAGCATTTTCATCGATTTCGAGCGTAATTGATCATGTCATAAGGAAGAGTATTGGCACTTTCTCTTAAGGAATAGTTTTCCAATTCGTTGACATTTTGCCGCATGCGACGCGCATACTTGGCCGAAATCAAATGCTGTTCCTCATATTCAAAAATGAGTTTTCTCTCCAGGTAATAACCTCTTAGCATCTCATCAATATTATTGGGCTTGATCCGATTGATAACCCGCTCTACAAAGGCTCCACTGGTAATCAAAGACGTTTCACGCAAGCGTGATTCTTGAAGGAAAGAAACCAAGCTACTGCGATAAACCCCTTTTAGGTTTTCCAAACTCTCGATAATAATTTCTGTATTGGCCAAATACAAGGCAGCAATCTGGTCATAGTCAATGGCTTCGAGCTTGTAATTCTCTCCGTTTTTCCATGCCCGAATACCTGATCCAAAGGTCACAAGCTCGTGCAAAAGCAGTCGGAGCAAGCGGAAGAGTACCAAGAAATAATAGGTCAGGCGGGATGACAGATTGCGGTTGACCTTCTGCTCCATGGATCGAAGATAACGTTGATAGACATGGTAACTTCTATCTCGAATCTTTCCTTCTTCATAAGCCTGTTCCAAACCATCATTCTCGATACTAAGAATAAGGAGTTTCAGTTGTTCCCAGTCTCTTTGAGTCGCCTTATCCTCCTGACTGAGAATCATATTTTCTATCCGCCCATGATAATTATCAATCGCCGCATACAAAGGACCCTTCTGCTTGGTCACCGTCAACTCTTTTTCCAATAGCATGACGACATCGTTCAAGATAGCAATGTGCATCAAATGATCATTGGATTCCTCTTTGTCTTCGGAGAGCTTCGGTAGGATGAGAAGGCCGAGTAAGAAACTACACAAAGTGACCCCTGCTACTAAAAACAAGAGAACAGGATATTCTGCTTCTAAATGCGTTGGTATCAAGAGAATGGTCGCAATAGACACCGTTCCTTTGACCCCTGAAAAGGTCAATAAGAGGGCATCTTTCAGATACTTGTCAATGGATTTTTTCAATTGGAAACCCCTGTACCAGTAAAATCCATACACCATCAAAAAGCGAATGAGGAACAAGAGTCCCGTCAATAAGAGAACTGTCACAATCAAGAGCAGATTGTTGTAAAAGGGAGTCCTAAGAATTGGCTCAGAAATCATCTCTAGCTCCATCCCCAAGAGGACAAAGACAGAACCGTTGAGGACAAAATTGACTGTATTCCAAACCGTATGCGTGACCGTATCGACTTTGGCTTCTAGTAGGGTAATTTTCTTAAACCGGTTAGCCTTTAGAATTCCAGCCACGACCACCGCAATAATCCCCGACACATGGATCTCTTCTGCGATAAAGAAGGTTAACAAAGGAAGACTCAATTCTAAAATGAGTTCACTGGCAATATCTGTTGCCCGAACACTGAGCAGTAGTTTTTGAAGCCCACGGTTGATAGCTGCTGTCACAATCCCTACCGCAAAACCGCCTAAAATGGAGATAGCCAAGTCCCAACTAGCTTGGCCCAAGGAAAATACTCCAGTGGTCCATGCAGCCAGTGCCACACGAAAGGCGACCAAGCCTGAAGCATCGTTGAGCAAGCCCTCTCCTTTTAGAATGTTGGAGATTCGTTTTGGAAAGGAAAAGCGTTCCGATAGAGAGGCAAAGGCCACTAAATCTGTCGGACCGAGCGCTGCCCCAACTGCCATACAAGCAGCCAAAGGAATTCCCATCCACATGAGATGAGCCATCCAGCCCAAGCTAAGGGTCGAAATAAAAATGACTGGGAAGATTAAAAAGGCAATGATGCGCCAGTGCTTCAAAATCGAGGTAATGTCTGCTTCTTCTGCTTCTCGAAAGAGTAATGGTCCAATAACCAAGGCCAAAAAGAGTTCGGTATCTAAGTGATACTCCGAATTGGGTAAGAGAAAGCCAATCCCAATCCCAAGGACGATCTGGATCAAGGGGAGGGACAAGGTCGGAATCAACTTATTGGTCGCATTGGAGACAATCAGGATCAGGGAAAAGACAATGGCATAGACAAGAATCTCCATCCCTTATCCTCCTGATCGTTGGTTACAACAGTCCTCAAAGAGTTGCTTTTGTTCTTGGATCTTTTGATCAATCTTTGTCAGATCCTTGTGCTCAATTTTCTTCTGGCAACGTTCCATTTCAAGAGAGACCAGCTTCTTCTTGATTTTGATCATCTTTTTGCTCATCCGTGCTTCATCCAAAAAACCGACTGCACGTTCATGAGAGGTGGACTCCACAAAATTGTGGCGAAGATCTTCAATTTTATTTTTTAAAAATTCTTTATCCATGGCGATAACTTTCTAATTTTTCAATCATGACTAAAAATGGGGGATGATTGATTTGGTTCAGAATCCGGTAACTAGTGACCGTAAATTCTTGTTGAGGAAGTTGGGAGACAAAATATAAAACCGCGTCCTTCTCTATATCTCCACCTTCATGACCATAATAGATCATAATGGCAATCCGCCCACCCTTGACCAAGCAGTGACATAACTTATCAATTGCTTGAATCGTTGTTCTGGGCTGGGTAATAATCGACTTATCTGCTGAAGGAAGATAGCCTAAGTTGAAGATAGCTGCCTTGACCTGGTCGACATAACTATCTACTTCTTCATGCCCCTTTAAAATAAGGTGGGCGTTGAAAAGGCCAGCTTCTTCCAAACGCTTCTGCGTATGGACTAAGGCCTGCTCTTGGATATCAAATGCATAGACTTCTTTGGCTAGTTTAGCCAAGAAAAGGGTATCATGGCCATTGCCCATGGTCGCATCAACGACGGTATCTTGATCTGTAATGACTTCCCTAAGAAAATCATGGGCCATTTCTAATGGTCGCAACATGCTACTCCTCCAATTTTCCTACTTTACAGCCTTGAACACTTCCTCGACGACGCATTTCTGTTTCAATGGCATTCAGTACTTCCCACTTATTGAGACTCCACATCGGTCCTATCAGCATTTCGCGTGGAGCATCTCCTGTAATCCGGTGGATGACGATCTCCTTAGGAATGATCTCCAGTTGGTCACAGATGACCGACACGTATTCCTCCTGACTCAACAATTGCAATCGCCCTTCATGGTAGTCTCGCTGCATCCGGGTATTGGTCATGAGATGGAGCAGGTGCAATTTAATGCCATGAATTTCATTGTCCGTCACACAACGACGGACATTTTCTACCATCATCTCATGCGTCTCCCCTGGCAGACCGTTAATCAAATGCGAAACAATCTCTGCCTTAGGAACCTGTTGGCGAATCCGCTTCACCGTTTCTACATAGAGCTCATAACTATGAGCCCGGTTGATCAGTTCAGAAGTTGCTTCATAAGTCGTCTGCAAGCCCAGCTCAATGGTCACATGCATGCGCTCTGTCAATTCTGCTAGATAGGCTAAAGTTTCATCTGGCAAGCAGTCTGGCCGTGTCCCGATGTTTATCCCTACGACACCTGGCTCATTGATGGCTTGCTCATAGCGCTCCCGAATGACATCAACAGCTTCATGGGTATTGGTGAAATTTTGAAAATAGACCAAATACTTTTTGACATCCGGCCATTTACGGTGCATAAAGTCAATTTCTTTATAGAACTGATCCCGAATAGGGGCATCTGGCGCTACGATGGCATCCCCAGAACCAGAAACTGTACAAAAAGTACAGCCCCCACGAGCAACTGTTCCATCACGGTTGGGACAGTCAAATCCCGCATCAATCGGGACTTTGAAGGTCTTTTCTCCAAATAAAGTTCGATAATAATCATTTAAGGTCGAATAGGATTTCATACCCCTCATTATAGCAAAAAAGCAAAGTGAACTCAAAGTTGAGTCTCCTCTGCTTTCCATTTGTATTTCTTAAGATCGACACAGCCATTCTTTTTCCGTTCTACCCCTTCTGCCCAGAGAAGCGTGCCTTGCTCTTCCCAATCAGGAGCCAAGCGACCAGTAGACGTCACGACCCGATGACAAGGATAGGCTACATCTTTTGTAGAAGTTGCCAAGACCTTGCCGACCTGGCGGGCGTGGCGAGGATAGCCAATAAGTTGGGCAATTTGACCATAAGTGGCCACACATCCCAGGGGAATCTGAGCAACGACCCTTAGGACCTTTTCTTCAAATAAATCGTTCATGCTTTACTTCTGCTTACTCTTAAAGCGCCATTCAAAACGCAAACGGTCGTAATAAGGAAAGACCATTTGTAAAAGACCGAATCCCAAAAGCATACTTCCTGTTACGTCTGTCGGGTAATGAACCCCAACGTAGACACGAGATACAACAATGGTTACCATACAAAGGAAGAGGGCAATCTGAGCCAGGACTTTTCCGACTTGAGAGGTCATGCGTTGTCCTACAATAATAATCAAACCACCAAATACGAGGGTGGCTGCTAAAGAGTGACCACTCGGAAAAGAATAGCCACCCTCTTGTACCAAGTGTTGAAGTGCTGGACGTGGGCGCAGATAGATGTGTTTCAGAATCACCACGAGTAATCCAGTTGTGACTAAACTCCCAATGAGGAGGAAGGCCTCCGTATACCATTTCTTCCAGACAAAGAAGAGGACAATGACGCCAACCCAGGATACGACAACTGGTGTGTTCATCAGCACTGTCACACGGGTAAAGAAGGCAGTCAAATAGGCTGGTAAGTCCCCGCGAATAGCCGATTGAATCGGTTGATCGATTCCGACTAAATTTTCCGGATAAAATTTGACTACATAACCCAGAATCATAAATAACAAAAGGGCAAAAGAGCCCTTTAGAAAATGAGATTGTTTATTTTTCATAGATTTTAAGTAGGGGCTGTACGACGGTGTATACCATCCAGAAGGTAACAGCCCAAATCAGTCCTTCTATTAGATTAAAGGGAACAACCATACTGAGAAGATACTTTTCAACTCCGACCATCTTCGCTATATCAAATCCAACAAATTTAGCATAGAGAGGGATGGCATAATAATAATTAACTAGGAGCATGGAAAGGGTTAAACCAATGGTCCCAACCAGACTAGCTATCACAAACCGTGCTAGAGTTTTTTTCTTATTCCAAATGACTGCAAATGCTAAGACAAAGACTAAGACAGCAATTATGTTAACTGGTAAGCCTACCAAGGTCTCAGCTCCTCGACCATTCAGAACCAACTTGAGAACCGATCGAATCAAAATCACCACAACTGAGCTCTTCAAATCTAACAGAACTAAGGCGAGTAAGATTGGAATCGTACTAAAGTCAACCTTTAAAAAATCAATCCCTATTGATAGTTGATAAAACATCAATAGAAAAGAAAGTGCAGATAAAACAGCCACTAGGGTCAGTTTTCGAGTATTTGTCATCACAGGTTCCTCCAATTTTTACTAAAATTAGAAGAAGTTGGAAAGATTCCCTTACCCTTATTCTATTTCAATCGTTTTAAAGAAAACTTAAACAGTTCCTTAATACTTGACGAAAAAAGCCTTGATGCTACAAGAAAAAAGTGCAAAGACTAATTTCTTATACAATCAACAAAATTTCCATCAAGTCCATCGTCAATAAGAACAGGTTTGTTCCTCTCTCGTCTTCTCCCATCCAGACTATACTGTCGGTTGTGGAATCGCACCACATCAGCTTGCGCTCGCGGACTTCTTTTACGAAGATATTTTGGATTAATCTAGGCGTTGCAGTCGAAGATAATACTACCGTATATCGAGACAAGACAACGACGAGTAAGCCAAAATAGCTAGTAAAAGTCACCGCCGGTCGGGAATTACACCCTGCCCTGAAGACCCCTTAATCATAACAAAAAACACCTGCTATTGCAAGTGTTTTGTAATATCAAAAGTTACAACAAGTGGACTTTTGTAAAGAGCATTTGCTCTACTTCAACTTATCTCCATCATACTGATGGACCAGCTCTAAGCCTGCAAACTCCTGTTGTCTGAGGGCTTCATAGACAATCATACAAACGGTATTGGAGACATTCAAGCTTCGAACATGTTCATCATTCATCGGAATCCGAATTGCCTTTTCAGCATGGAGCCGCATAAAATCCTCTGGTAAGCCTTTGTCCTCACGACCAAAGATGAAATAATGTTCTAAATTATCATTATAATTTACATTCGAATAGGTCTGATCAGCAAATTTTGAAACCAGGTGGACCTTTCCTCCAGTTGCAACCTCCATAAACTCATCCAAGCTGTCGTAAAAGCGAACATCCAACTTATCCCAATAATCCAGTCCCGCACGTTTCATCTTCCGATCATCGATAGGAAAAGCCATGGGCCGAATGATGTGAAGGGGGGCATTGGTAGCTGCACAAGTACGAGCAATGTTCCCTGTGTTTTGGGGAATTTGAGGTTGATAGAGAACTACATGGTTTTTTGATTTGGTTTCTGTATAAGCTAATTCTTCAATATTCATCACGATCTCATTTCTGGCAAAAAAATAGCCACACTGCCCGGAGTCAAGCTCAGCAAACAGCGTGGTTACGACTTCATTAACTTAACTCACAACAGGTTTGAGGTAAATCAATGAGGTTACTGTATCAGTATACCACTTTCATGCCTCCTGTCAACTATTTCGACAAAAAAATTTCACTTTTTTACATTCTCTTTCATGTAGTTTAGAGAATCTGCCCCTTTATGCCCTATCTCCACTATTAAGAGGTGATTTTTTTTTGAAAATAGAGTAAGATAGAATCATACTTTGGAGGAAATATTCATGAAAATTATTGTAGTTGGAGGCGGTAAAGTCGGAACAGCACTCTGTCGTTCCCTCGTCGCAGAAAATCACGATGTCATCTTGATCGAACAAGATGAAGCCGTTGTTAATCATATTACCAAACGCTACGATATCATTGGTATTGTTGGAAATGGTGCCAACTTTAAGATTCTCGAACAAGCAGATGTAGCCGACTGTGACATCTTTGTCGCCCTAACAGAGCAAGACGAAGTCAACATGGTTTCTGCCGTCTTAGCCAAAAAAATGGGAGCCAAAGAAACCATTGTCCGGGTCCGCAATCCGGAATACTCAAATTCTTATTTTAAAGAAAAAAATATTCTCGGCTTCTCTCTAGTTGTCAATCCTGAGCTTCTTGCTGCTCGCTACATTGCTAATAGCATTGACTTCCCAAATGCCTTATCTGTTGAGCACTTCGCTGGTGGGCGAGTAGCCTTCATGGAGTTCAAAATCAAGGAGGAAAGCCCACTCTGCCAGATGACTCTTTCTCAATTCAGAAAGAAATACGGAAACATCATTATCTGTGCTATCGAACGGCAAGGTCAATTAACGATTCCAGATGGCGACTTCACTTTACAAGCCTTTGATAAAATATTCATGACTGGAAATCGAGTGGAAATTGTGAGTTTTCACAATAGCATTCGACCGCAAGTTGTTAAAAGTCTGCTTCTGATTGGAGCTGGCAAGATTTCCTACTATCTCCTAAATATTTTGGAAAATAGCAAACGGAAGATTGACTTAAAAGTCATTGAAATCGATCAAAAACGGGCAGAATGGTTTAGTCAAGAATTCCCGGATCTTTATGTTATCCAGGGAGATGGGACATCAAAAGATATTCTAATGGAAGAGCGCGCAGGTAACTTTGATGCCGTGGCGACTCTAACAGGGGTCGATGAAGAAAACATTATCGCTTCTATGTTCCTAAATAGCATAGGTGTTCAAAAGAATATTACCAAGGTCAACCGGACTAGCCTACTGGAAATTATTGATCGGCAAGATTTTTCAAGTATTGTGACACCTAAAGGAATTGCGGTGGACACCATCATGCACTTCATTCGTGGTCGCTATAATGCCCGCTATTCAAATCTTGAAGCCTTGCACCACGTCGCCAACGGTCAAATCGAGACCCTTCAATTCCAGATTCGCGAAGAAAACAAAATGACGGGCAAACCTTTGGCACAACTGAAATTGAAAAAAGGTGTTCTCATCGCAGCCATTATTCGAAACGGGAAAGCTATTTTCCCAACTGGAGATGACCATCTTTTGATAGGGGATCGCATTATCGTTACTACCCTAATCAGCAACATCACTAAAATCTATGATTTGTTAGAGGGGTAAGCCATGAACAAAAGTATGATTCGCTACCTTTTAGCAAAACTCCTTCTGATTGAAGCCATGTTACTCTGTGTGCCGATTGTGGTTGCACTTCTCAATCTAAAGAACGATTTTGTTGTCAAGGATAGCCCGACTGTCTTTATCTCCCTATTTGCAACCATTGCCATCCTCCTTGTATTGGGAGGCATTGGTTCCTTTTTCAAACCCAAAGATTTTCACATCTATGCCAAGGAAGGCGTTCTGATTGTGGCTTTATGTTGGATCCTCTGGTCCTTCTTTGGTGCTCTTCCTTTTGTCTTTTCAGGACAAATCCCAAACATCATTGATGCATTTTTCGAAGTTAGCTCTGGTTTTACGACTACAGGGGCAACCATTTTAAATGATGTCTCCGTCCTCAGTCCTTCCCTTCTTTTCTGGCGTAGTTTCACCCACTTAATCGGAGGGATGGGGGTGCTGGTCTTTGCCCTAGCTATTATGGACAACAATAAGAACAGCCACCTCGAAGTGATGAAAGCAGAAGTGCCTGGTCCCGTATTTGGTAAAATTGTATCCAAATTGAAGAACACAGCTCAAATCCTTTATTACCTCTATTTAGCCCTCTTCTTCCTCTTTGTCGTAATCTACTTCTGTGCTGGCATGCCTCTTTATGATAGCTTTATCATTGCTATGGGGACTGCTGGTACTGGTGGGTTCACCGTCTTCAATGACGGGATTGCTCACTACCATTCGACGCTCATCACCTATTTGGTCAGCTTTGGAGTCTTGGTCTTTGGGGTCAATTTTAACCTTTATTACTACATCATGCTTCGCAAGTTCAAAGCCTTCTTCGGCGATGAAGAACTTCGCACCTACCTGATGATTGTCGGGGTTTCTTCCCTTATGATTGCCTGCAACATTTTCCATCTCTATCATAATTTTGCAGATAGTTTTGAAATGTCCTTTTTCCAAGTCTCCAATGTCATTACCACAACTGGATTTGGTTTTGGCAATACTGTTGATTGGCCGCTCTTTTCTCAGTTCCTCCTTCTCATGCTCATGGTGGTTGGTGGATCCGCTGGGTCAACGGCTGGGGGACTAAAAGTGATTCGCTGCTTAATTCTAGCTCGGATCGGGAAGAATCAAATTCGTTCGACTCTCTCACCCAATCGGGTGATGACCCTGCATGTGAATGGCACTGCCTTGGATAAAGACACCCAGCACAAAATCTTAAAATATTTCGTAGTCTATACCTTGATTACGATCGCCCTCATTGCGGTTGTCAGCTTTGACAGCAACAATTTTATGACGGTTGTCAGTGCAGTCTTTAGTTGCTTTAACAATATCGGACCGATGATTGGGACAACGGATACCTTCGCTATCTTTAGCCCCATCTCTAAATTCTTACTATCAATTGCCATGATTGCAGGACGGTTAGAAATCTACCCGATGTTACTGCTCTTTATGCCTCGCACTTGGTCCGATCGCTAAAAACAAAAAGTTTTGGAGAATTTCCAAAACTTTTTTCTTTGCTCTGAGTGAGACTTCTTATGAAAGTTTGCTCTAACTTAATTTTCGCTTTTCTCTTCTTCTAGGTGGCTTCTCAGACTGAAATGATCTGGAACTGGATCTACTCCAGTCTTGCTCCAGGGATGGCAACGAAGAATCCGGGCAAGCCCCATCAGAATCCCTTTCAAACCATGCCGTTCAATAGCCTGAATCATATAGTTGGAACAGGTAGGACTATAGCGACAGGAGGGTGGAAAGAGGGGAGAAAGAAGGCGTTGATAGAGACGAACAAGACCAATCGCACATTTCTTCATTATTTTTTCGTCTTTGTCACTGCAAGGGTATGCAATTGGCTGATTTCTTTTTTATTGAGACGGCGGTATTCACCAGGACGAAGTCCAGAAACGTCTAGATTTCCAAATTGGGTCCGGGACAATTTATCCACCAAGAGGCCAACGGCTTCAAACATCTTTTTGACCTGGTGATTGCGTCCTTCATGGATGGTCAATTGGACAACTGAGCGATTCTTTTCTGGATCAACCTTTAGAATCTCATAGGTTGCTGGCTTGGTCTTTTTGCCATCAATGGTCACACCACGAGTCAAGGGACGCAAGTTTTCTTTGTTGGCCAATCCCTTCACGCGCGCAACATAAACCTTATCAATCTCATTACGCGGGTGGATCATTTCATCCGTAAAATCACCATCATTAGTCAAAATGAGGACCCCAGAGGTATCCCAGTCCAAACGACCAACAGGATAAATCCGTTCCTTGACTTGCGGTAACAAATCAATAACAGTTGGTCTCCCTTTATCGTCTGATACACTGGAGATGACCCCTCTTGGTTTATTTAAGAGGTAGTAAACCTTCTCCTCGTTGTATATTGGTTGACCTTCTACTTCTACCTTGTCTCCAGACTTGATCGTTGTCGCCAATTCACGGACCACTTGGCCATTTACAGTGACAAGGCCTTGCTTAATCAATTCCTCTGCTTTGCGGCGGCTTGCGACACCAGCATGAGCAATATATTTGTTAATTCTCATCAATTTCCTCAGTTCTTTCTGTAAATAATTGGCTTTCTTGACCGATTAACTCAGTCTCTTCAACAATTGGTAGCTCGTCTAGATGGTTTATCCCCATGTAATCCAAAAAGTAATCTGTCGTCACATAGAGATTAGGTCTCCCAATGACTTCTTTCTTCCCATCTTCTCGAATCAACTCAAAAGAAAGTAATTTTGAAATAGCTCCACTTGAGTTAACCCCTCGAATATCATCGACTTCAATCCGAGTAATCGGCTGTTTATAGGCAATGATAGAGAGAGTTTCCAAGGCAGCCCGAGAGAGACTTTGATTCATTGGTGACTTTGAATACTCACGTAACAGCTCTGCATATTGGGATTTAGTCACTAATTTATAGGTTGACGCTGTCTCTAATAAGGCCATACTAGAATCTTGATCCTGCTCATATTTCTGGGCCAATTTTTCTAAACTTTGAATCACCCCTGTGGGAGGAAGGGATAAGAGGTCGGCAATCTGCCTCACCGTCAAACCATCTTCTCCTGCAACAAACAAGAGGGCCTCCATCTCTGCAATTTTACTCATTCTTTAATCCTACTAAAATAATATCTCCAAATGGTTCTTCCTGAAGAGCCTCAACTTCTTGTACTTTAATTAATTCCAAAGTCGCCAAAAAGACTGTAATCAGTTCGTTGACATCCTTGGCTTCCTCAAAAATATCTTGTAGCAAGATTCTCTTACCAGGCTGACACAGGTGACGAACAACATTCATCAGGTCTTCAATTTTATACTCGTCTCGAACAATGGTCGTATGATTTTGTCGAAATTCTTCTTTCTTTTTCGTTAACAATTTTGAAAAGGCCAAGAAAAGATCAATCGTGGTCTTGTCATGGACCAATTCTGCATCATCATAGACTAATTCCGTTTTGGGTTTTGAAAAATATTGGGCTCTCTCCTCGTGTTGAAGGGCCATCTTTTCACCCAATAGTTTAAACTTCCGGTACTCTTCGATTTGAGACAGGAGGTCTTGCTCTAAATCTTCTTCATCCGTTGCTTGCTCCGCAATTTTTGGAAGGAGACGCCGACTCTTAATCAAGGTCAACTGACTGGCCATCAGCATGTATTCACCAGCAACCTCTAGCCTCATGGCTTGGAGGGTCGTCAGATAGGCCAAGTACTGCTCGATCACCTCAATTAGAGGAACCTCATAAATATCCATCTGATATTTTGAAACGAGGTGTAAGAGAAGATCCAAGGGACCTTCAAAATCCTTTATTTTAATATCCATTACTTATACTTTTCTAGGGTTACTAGGGTTTTTAAACCGAGCTCTCGGGCGATGCTAAACAAATCCATCCCCTGTTCTCTTTGTTTTAAAATGTATTGTTCCCGTAAGGATTGCGCCGAAAGATTTTCAAAACCTTTTTCCAATAGGAAGGACTCTAATTGACGGAAGCCCCACTGACGTGAATAGGCCTTGCCCTTGTTATCAAATAAATAAGTCCCTGTCATCAAATCTGTCAACTCTCCCAGAAGTGCATCCGGGATACGCAAAACCCGTTTCTGTCCTTCTTTTCCTACTCGTAAAACCTGAAAATCCAGTTCAATATCAACGATTTTCAACTGAAGAATTTCACTAGGCAACAAGCCCATCTCAACAATCAAGAGGGCAATCAAGCGCCCTTGGGATAAGTCTGATCCTTCCCACAAGAGGGATAAGTCCAATAGTTCTTGATCGTGGCTTTTCGGCACAGAGACTTTTGGAAGGACCAAACGATGGTAATCCTCAATAACCTGGTGCTGATAAAGATAAAACAGAAATTGGTTGACGGCTGATAGCTTCCGTTTTTGAACAGCTGGTTTAAAATCCTTAATCGAAGCTTGATAAATTCGAAGATTGGTATCTGAGACATGGTTATGAACAGTATCCACGAACTGATCCAAATCATAAGAATAGGCCGTCTGTGAATTTTCACTTAAGTCTTTTTCTTTGATAAAACTAGCTATGTATTCTTTCATTTTTTCCTCATCTCATATTCAATTGAGAAATTGTGCATGAGGGAGTTGATGGCTTTTAAAATGGATTTTCGAGTGATGATCCCTTCAAAGACTCCATCCTCTGAAACAACTGGTAGAAAGGATTCCTCTACCAACTTATGCAAGACTTCTGTCAAATTATACTCTTTTCCTAAGTACTCTCCATCCTTCTTCGTCATATGAACGATATCCATGGATGAAAAGACTTCATCAGAATAATCATGTTTCATTTTGTAAGAAAGAATGTCTGTTAAAGAGATCGTCCCTACGTACTTCATCTGATCGGTCACAACAGGAACACGAGTGTAGCTAATTTGACTCAGCACCAAGATGGCATGATCCACATTGTGGGTATCAATTAAAACAGCCAAATTCCGCGCTGGTGTCAAAAAAGTCTTTTCTTCTTGAAGAATAAATTCTTCAAATTCCTTGGCGATCATCGATCAAACTCCTTTGTAAGAGGTTCATAGACCTCATGCTTCCGATTTAAAAATTCAACTCGATAGGAATCTGCACCAATTTCTACTTTAGCATAAAGGCACTCTTGAATGGGCCCCCTCGGTAAACTGATTGACCCTGGGTTTAGAAAAAGGGTACGCCCTTCTTTCCAAGCATCCGGAATATGCAGATGGCCATAGAGGCAGATATCTGCATCTTCTTCTTGGGCCCACAAATCTAACTTTTGAAAACTAAAATTAATCTGGAAAAGATGACCATGGGTTTGAATAATTCGGGTAGGACCCAATTGCGTCACCAACCGTTCTGGGTACTCCCCATAAAAGTCCATGTTCCCTTTAACAACATGAATGCCTTCCCATACAGGGTCGGTACTTTCTAACTCAGAATCCCCGTTGTGAAAAATGGCATCGACCTTACCTTTATAGTGGTTTTTGATCTCTTCTACGATCTGACGATCTCCATGAGAATCGCTCATGACGATGATTACTTGTTCTGCCATGTTGGGAATACCTCCACTAATTTCTTCACGGCTAAGGCACGATGCGATTGTTGATTTTTTTCCTCTAGAGTTAGTTGAGCAGATGTCTTACCTGTTTCTCCTACTAAAAAGAGGGGATCATACCCAAACCCGTTTTCACCTTTTGGTTCAAAATTGATATAGCCTGGCCAATCCGCCTCGACAACAAGGCTTTCCTTACCAGGACTGGCAACCACTAAGGTTGTGTGGAATTTTGCTGACCGATCCTTCAATTCAAAGACCATCGCCAACTCATGTAAGAGCTTGGCATTGTTCTCTAGATCGGTCGCTCCCACACCTGCAAAGCGAGCAGACCAGACACCTGGTAAGCCCCCAAGAATATCGACCATAAGTCCTGAATCATCCGCCAAGACCATTTCCCCTGTTAGCTGTGAAATTGTCTCAGCTTTTAAGCGAGCATTTTCTTCAAATGTCATTCCTGTTTCAGCGACTTCTGGAAGATCTGGATAGTCATTGAGATTCTCGACTTCAAAGCCCATTTGCTCAAAAATCTGACGAAACTCTTTGGTTTTTCCTTCATTCCGAGTTGCGATAAGCAAGCGATCCTTGAGGCCTTCCTGACCCAAAAAATCTGCAAGTGGAAGACCATTCTTAGGCAGATAAACAGAGAGCAGTTGCTCTCCTTCTACAATGAGAAGAGCTCCTTGACGTTGCACGATTTCAATTTTCCGACCTACTGTTTCCTCTACGATTTGAAAGAGGAAGGTCAAAAACTGTAAGCTAGAGGCGTAACGAACAACCGTTACATTTAGGGGGAAGCCCAAGTCTGTGTCTCCAACTAGTGATTCTACTAAGTCAACAAGCTCAGAAGCTTCTGAAGAGACTTCACTATATTCGTTATAGTCACTCCGATCTCCCCATTCAGCTAGAAACCAATTTAAGGCATCTTTGTATTCATATATCTTTTGGTTCATAATTCTACATGCTCCACATGAACGACTTGATGCAACCAAGTCTTAGCAATCGCTGCAAAACTGGCTGCATTGGCCGTTGTATAAAACTGATGATGGCAATCCTCCAGTTGGCGACTGCGATTAATCTCAAAATAGTTGAGCAAGACTGAGATGTCCCGGACACACTCAGCACCGCTATCAATTAATTGAACCTCTGGCCCCATGACATTTTGAATAATAGGGCGAAGGAGAGGATAATGGGTGCATCCCAAAACCAGCGTATCCACTTTCCCAGCCAAAGGTTTCAATGTTTCATAGACGACTTTTTTTGTAACACTGGACTGCAACTCATTGGATTCTACCAGAGGGACAAACTTCGGACAAGCTAAACTCTCTACTGCCATTTCTGGTGACAGGCTTTGAATTTTTTTCCGATAAATATCTGAGGCAACCGTCATTGGAGTCCCAATCACCCCAATTCGTTTGCTTTTTGTCGCCTTGATCGCTGCGGAAGCTCCTGGCAAAATCACTCCTAAAACAGGGATGTCCAAGGCTTCTTTCACCTCTTCCCATACAACGGCTGTCGCCGTATTACAGGCCAAAACAATCATCTTCACATTTTTCGTTAGGAGAAAACGAACCATCTCCCAAGTATAGTCACGAATTTGATCTGCTGGTCTCGGACCATAAGGTGCTCTGGCAGAATCACCAATATAGACCACCTCTTCATGGGGAAGTTGCCGCATCAATTCGCGTACAACGGTCAACCCTCCGACACCCGAATCCAAAAAACCAATTGGTCGATTGTCCATCTGCCTTCCTTTCAAAACAAGGGACCAAGAAAAATCTTAAAGTCCCCTACTTATTTTATTGTGTCATCTGTTTTGCTTTTATTTCTTCTTCGTATTCAAAGATGCTTTTTGTTGATTCAGAATTTGACGGTAAACTTGTTGTACCTTCGCTTCACTTGGACGTTGACCACTAGCTCCCAATAATGTACGAACCGCTTCAACATTCAAACGTGGGTTTGATGCAAATTCTTTTTCAAACTGCTTGCGAAGTAGGTACATACCTGCCAACATTCCACCAAAGAAAGCAAGGATAATCAATAAAATTGTCAAAAATGTAGACATAAGTGTTTTTCTCCTAAATTCAATATTTACACATTTTCTATTATACCAAAAAGGCCCTATTTTTCAAAGTCAAAGCCATACAATGTTGCAAAGTAATCCTCTGGTTTTTCGGCCCGTCGGATGAGACGAGTTTGGCCCGATTCTTCTAATAAAATCTCGGCAGAGCGAAGCTTGGCATTGTACTGATAACCCATAGAATAACCATGCGCTCCTGTATCATGGATGACCAAAAGATCTCCAATCTCAGAGACAGGAAATTCCCGATTCTTGGCAAACTTGTCATTGTTTTCACACAAACTACCAACGATATCTACTACTTCGGTCTCTCCATCTAGACGATCCAGATTGGTGATATGGTGGTAGGCACCGTACATAGCGGGACGGAGGAGATTGACAGCCGAAGCATCTACTCCTAGATAGGTTCGATAAGTCTGTTTCTTATGGGTGACATGGGTGACCAATAGGCCATGGGATGCCAGCATAAAGCGGCCCAATTCCGTATAGATTTTCACTTGATCTAAGCCGGCCGGAACTAAAATGTCCTCGTAAGCCCGACGAACACCCTCCCCAATCACAGCAATATCATTTGGTTGGTCTTCTGGTTTGTAGTTCACTCCAACCCCACCGGAGAGGTTGACAAAGTCCAAAGTCACCCCTGTCTTTTCAACCACTTCTACTGCCAACTGGAATAATTGCTTAGCCAATTCTGGATAGTAATCATTGGAGACGGTATTCGAAGCTAAGAGGGCATGGATCCCAAATCGTTTGACTCCTAAATCTTTCAACTCCGTAAATGCTTGGATCAATTGCTCCTTGGTCATGCCAAACTTAGCCTCTTCAGGATGGTCCATGATATCCGTTCCCAGTTCAAACACCCCTCCTGGATTATAGCGGCAAGAGATGACCTCCGGTAGTGTCGCAACAGATTGTAGGAAGGCTACATCTTCGTAGGCATCCAAGTTGATAGTCGCTCCTAGCTGACGGGCAAAGACCATCTCTTCAGCCGGTGTATTGTTGGAAGAAAACATGATTTCTTTGCCTGTAAACCCTAATTTTTGTGCCATCAGCAACTCCACATAGCTAGCACAGTCCACGCCACAGCCTTCTTCTTTGAGGATTTTTAGGATGGCTGGATTAGGGGTCGCTTTGATAGCGAAATACTCCTTAAAGCCTGGATTCCAAGAAAAGGCTTGATGGAGGGCACGAGCTGTCTGCCGGATCCCAGCTTCATCATATAGGTGAAAGGGAGTTGGATAGGTTTCCGTAATTTGTTTTAATCTTTCTCTACTAATAAATGGACGTTTCATGTGAAGATTCTCTTTTCTATCAATTTTCTTTAGTATATCACAAGTTTTCCAACAAAAAAAGCCGGTTTCCCGGCTCTTTCGATTAATCGTTGCGTCCAAAAATACGCAAGATATTGATGAACAAGTTGATGAAATCAAGATAGAGTTCCAAAGCCAAAACAACAACCCAACCATTGGTTGGCTGACCATTGGATTGTTCATAGACATAACGAATCTTTTGGTTATCCCAAGCAGTCAAACCTGCAAAGATGATAACACAAAGAATGCTAAGGACATAATCCATACCAGAGCTTTGTAAGAAGATGTTCGCAATCGAAGCAATGATAATACCAATCAAGGCCCCCATAAATGCTCGTCCCATTCCAGACAAGTCTTTTTTGGTCACACGACCAATGGCAGACATGATGAAGAACATCAAGGCACTAACGACGAAGGCTTTATAAACTGTCGCTTGAGCATAGCGTGCAATGATGAAACTCAAGGTAAAGCCATTCAGAGCTGAATAAGTTAAAAAGAGAGGCAAGGCCATGGGATTGTTTTTCACAGATTGTCTCGAAGCGACCAGGACCAAAATCAATTCAACAGCAATGGCAATATAGTAGACCCATGGAGCCTGAGTTAGAATATATATGAAGGTTTCTTGGAAAAGGGTCATCATCAATGCTGAGACGACAGCAGAAACTCCAACTCCAACTCCAACTAGAGAATAAATTTTGCTATAAAAGCTATTAAGACCACTTTGTTCGTGGATAACGGTTTGTTGATTCATCATCAATCATTCCTTTCAAACTTAAATTATTATGATTTTAACATTTTTCGATGGAAAAGTCTCCTCTTTGACCACTTTTTTCTCATTGGTTCTGAGGCTTCTTTGATCGCCCAGTATTTATCGACCATGGTCACGAGGAAAGATTCTTTGTAGCGAGGTGGAGCAAGCGTCAAGCCCCACATATGTTTGAGGATGATGTCCTCTTCTTTTTTATTGAGGCTTGTTATCTTTTTGGCATTTCGGACAGCTATCCGAGGATGTACCCAGGCATGGCTCTTGTTAAATTTGACCTGCCGCCAGTCGTAGTAAAAAAGATCGTGCAAGAGAGCTCCCCTTGCTGTACTTTTGGTATCCCAGCCCATCTTCTTAGAAATGCGGTAGCTGGTGTAGCTAACGTGAATGGAATGCTCTAAACGGTTGGAATGAATATGGTGGGGAATTTCCTTTAATTTTTGAAGTTTGGGATGCTGGATCAAATGTCCGACTTCAGCCATATATTCTTTGTCTTGTCGATACATGCGTCTCACCTCCTCTATCTGACTAACGCACTATTCTTCAATCATAGAAAAGATCAAAATCCCTGCAGCAACAGCGACATTCAGACTCTCTGCCTGACCTGGCATGGTGATATGAACCAGCTGATCTGCCTTCTCAGCCATCTGGTCACTAATACCTTGTCCTTCATTCCCCATGACCAGTACAAAAGCAGGGACTTTCTCCACTTGCTTATAGTCAATAGAATCCTGAGACAAGGTGGTCGCATAGATGGGGAGCTGACTTTCTTCAATGGCTGTTAAGAGTTGCTCTTTAGGCAAACGGATAACAGGAAGATGAAAATGACTCCCTTGCATAGAGCGCAAAGTTTTCATATTATACAAATCTGCTGATTGATCAGTTAGAAGCACCCCGTCAAAGCCTGCTGCGTCAGCAGTCCGAATCATGGTTCCGACATTTCCTGGATCTTGAACATCCTCTAACAATAAATACCGTCCTTGAGCCAGCTGAAGATGCTGGATTGGCTGTATCTTAATTTCTGCCACAATTCCTTGAGGGCTTTTGGAATCAGCAATTTCTGCTAAAACCTCAGGAGTTACGATGGTCACCTTCGTATCTTTCTTGACCTTATCTACAAACTCTTCCAGAACAAAGACTTGTTCAATCGGAGCCTGATGATTGATAGCTTCTTCATAAAGATGCCAGCCTTCGATCAGGTAGGAGTCGATTCGGTATTTTTTTTGATGAAGTTTTTTAACTTTTTTGATCCCATTATTGGACTTAGAGGTTATAATATTCATAAGACTATTATACCACATTCACAGGAGGAGCTTCTCCGTCCTGAGTAGGAATTCAAGCACAAGGAGAACAAGCATGCAAAAAGTTGAAATGACGGCCCAAGGTCGGGTTCAAGGTGTTGGCTTCCGTTGGGGAGTTTATAGCTTAGCATTAGAAATTGGAGGTATTACAGGTCGGGTCTGGAACAATGATGACGGAACGGTCACTATCCTTGCCGCCTGCGCAGACAATGCCCGCATGGCTAAATTTATCCAAGAAATACGAAAAGGTCCTACTCCTTTTTCAAAGGTTTCTTATCTAGACGTCCATCTGGCAAACTTCGAACCCTACAAAGATTTTAAAATTTCAAATTAAGTCTAGAGAACTATTGTTAATTTGATAAAAAAACAGTAGAATAGAAAGGTATTATTTAAAATTAAAGGATTATAACTCGTGAAAAAATATAAACGTTATCTACTTGCTGTTCTCAGCTTGTCAGCCCTCCTCCTCTTAACAGGATGTGTCAGCATCGACAAGACAACCAAACAACCAACCGGTTTCGTCTGGAATCTCCTTGGAAAACCGATGGGGGAAGCCATCAATTTCTTTGCGACAGATCTTGGCCTCGGCTTTGGTCTAGGGATTATCCTCGTAACAGTGATTGTTCGTGTCATCATCTTCCCACTAGGTATTTATCAATCATGGAAGGCAACCTACCAGTCTGAGAAGATGAACTACCTCAAACCAATCTTTGCGCCGATCCAAGAACGCATCAAAAATGCGGAGACTCAAGAAGAGAAATTATTGGCCAACTCTGAATTGATGGATGCTCAAAAAGCAAATGGTGTCAGCCCATTCGGCGGCATTGGCTGTTTGCCTTTGTTGATTCAAATGCCTTTCTTCTCTGCCCTTTTTTATGCAGCTCAATACACTCCTGGTATTAGCAAGGACTCTTTCCTTGGCATTGGTCTCGGTTCAAAAAGTCTTGCTTTAACCTTAGTTGTTGCTGTTCTTTACTACATTCAAAGTATGCTCGCTCTCCATGGTATCGAAGATGAAAACCAAAGAGAAACTATGAAGAAAACAGCTCTCGTAAGTCCAATTATGATTGCCGTCTTCTCTTTGATTTCACCAGCTGGTGTCACTCTCTACTGGGTAGTCGGTGGTTTCGTACAGATTATCCAACAATTTGTCATCAACTACCTCATCCGTCCAAAATTGCGGAAACAAGTTGCTGAGGAATATAAAAACAACCCTCCAAAAGCTCCAGCATCCAATGGACGTCGCGTTAAAAAAGATATCACACCTACTAATCCAACCAATGCGAATCGTTCCCTTCCAACTAACGGAAACAAAAAACGAAACGCTGGAAAACAACGCAATCGTAACTAATACTAGTAAAAAGGCCGAGATATCATCTCGGCCTTTTCCATTACTACAAAAAAAGAGAGTGGTTCATTCTCATATAATAATAGATACAAACTATTGTTTTACATAAAACAGTTAGATGATTATCAAAAAATGACTTTTATTTTTTAGTTATTTAAGAAGATGAAAAACTTTCCGCTGTGAGAAAAGTGCCTGAAACTATTTTGTTTCAGGCACTTGGGAGTTTTGAGAGTAAAACAGTTTGGGGAACTGTTTTAGCCTGAGCCTGGAAATTAAAGAGCGAAGGTCTCAAAACTAAGTCATGGAACTTCTTCGAAGTTCGCTGACGTCCGTACTCACCTAAGGAAAGTTTTTCAGAAGACTTCATCTTCAAAAAAAAAATGAGAGTGACTCACTCTCATTTTTTATTCTGTTTTTTCCACATTCAAGATTTTCACTTGGTAGCTTCCTGCTGGAGTTTCAATCGTCACAGTGTCCCCTGTTTTCTTACCAATTAAGGCATGACCGATTGGACTTTCATTTGAGATTTTACCAGCAAAAGCATCCGCTCCAGCTGAACCAACAATAATGTAAACATCCTCTTCGTCTTCGCCAATTTCTTGAACAGTAACGGTTTTTCCAATCGCTACTTCATCAACAGCGACAGCATCGCTGTCGACAATTTCAGCATAACGAATCTTTGTTTCTAGGCTTGAGATTTGTCCTTCAACAAAAGCCTGTTCGTCTTTAGCTGCTTCGTATTCACTGTTTTCTGAAAGGTCTCCGTAAGAACGAGCAATTTTAATCCGCTCTACAACTTCTGGACGACGAACTAATTTCAACTCTTCTAATTCAAGTTCTAATTTTTGCTTTTCAGCTAGGGTCATTGGATAGGTTTTTTCTGCCATATTTCTTTCTCTTTTCTATATATTTTTTCGAACTAAAAAGGTGTGGCATGCCACATCCTCCTTAGTTTGAGCTGCTTTCTGTTAATTTGCTATTCACGTGTTCTTCCACGTTTTTAGTGTGTTCCTCATAAGTTTTTGCAAAATAGACTTCCCCAGTCTCTACATTTGCTACAAAGTAGAGGTAGTCTGTCTTGCTTGGGTTAACGGCTGCTTCAATTGCAGATACCCCTGGACTATCTACTGGACCAGGCATCAAACCAGTATTCTTGTAGATATTATAAGGTGAATCGATATTGGTGTCAATCGTTGCGTCTTCTTTTAGTGTCGTCTTCTTGCCTAATTGGCCTTGTGCGTACAAGATGGCAATATTACTTTGAAGAGGCATATCTTGATTCAAACGGTTATAAAAGACGCTTGCAATATCCTTGCGATCTTTATCAGTAGCACCTTCTTTTTCAATCAAAGAAGCCAGTGTCAATGCCTCATTGACATCAATATTTTTAGCTTCCATGGTGTCATAGTAGGCTGAAAGATTTTGGTCCATTGCAGCTAACATCTGGTCTACAAGATCTTCCATTTTACTATCTTTTCCATAGCCATAAGTAGCTGGGAAGAGATATCCCTCCAAGCGGTAGCGTACGCCACTTTCTTTGGACGGCAAGGTTGCTAATAACTTAGGATACTTGGCTACCATCTTTTCAATAAAGGCATCATCTTGGATGATTTTTAGGAATTCTTCTTGCGTATACGGAGTCTTGGCACCAGATTTGGAGCTTGCATCTACAGAAACCACTTCCGCGATTTGATCAATCGTGTAGCCCTCAGGAATGGTAATTTTTCCTAAGACTGGTGGTTCCGGAGTTTTTGTTCCTTGCTCTTGCAATTTTTGAATAATGGTATCGAGATCCATACTCTTTTGAAGATTGAAATAACCGGATTGGAAGTTCCCATAATTCTTGAACTTGGTGTAATAGTTGAAGAACTGGCCATTCTTAATCAAGCCTTTTTTCTCCAAAATAGTCCCAATTTCACGATTGCTAGAACCAGCAGGAATTTCAACGGTTACAAACTCTGTAGCCTTGGCATCCATAGCGTTTAAGTTAGATTGAACATAGGTCACTGCAAAAATTCCAGTTGCAACCATTAAGACAAAAAGAATTCCTAGAACTGTCAAGACGATCCGCTTCGCAATGGTATTCTGTTTTTTCTTTTTCTGAACGCGTTGGTCACGATCCTTGCGCGAAACACTAGATACCGGTGTTTCTTTTCTCGAAACAGCCACAGGCTGACTTGAGCTTTCTGCTTCTCGAGTTGGCTCTTCGATTGGTAGAGGTGTTTCTTCTTGGTTTTCTTCGGCTACTTCCTGAATTGCAGGGACCTCTGTAACCTCTGGTACTTCTACTCTTTCTACTTTCTCTGGAATCTCTACTATTTCCTGAACCTCGGGCTCTTCTGATACATGCTCAGGAAGCGGTCCTTCCGTCTCGCCTTCTTTGATTTCTGGATTAGTGATTTCTTGAACAGGTGAGTCATTTTCTTTTTCAACCTGTACAATCTGTTTATTGGCTTCTTCAAGATCACGGAGAATCCGCTCTTTGAAACTTAATAATTTTTCATTCTCTTGTTGGTTTTCAGTCAAATACTTGACCCCCCTTGTCATAATCCTTAATATTATATCTTAAAAGGGATAGAAAAGCAATAGGAACGAGACTTGAGGGGCTTAAATCCTATTGATCACTTACTTGATGGGACCTCCCATACCAAATCGTACCAGACCTCCCCAGCATAGTTAGAGGCCGAGCGTCCTTCGTTTACAAAGCCGTTCCTTTCATAATACTCAATCAAGTAATCATGACAAGTCAGGCTGATCCCTGCCCGTCCTTCTTCTAAGGCAAGATTCTTCATGGCTTCAAGTAGGGCTTTCCCAACTCCTAAGCCTTGGGCAGACTGAGAAATCGAAAGACTCGTAAGGGTAATAAAACCACCTGGTAGATGAGACTCATCCTTTACTTCTGTTGTAAAAGAGCGGTCATCGACATATCGCTTTTGAGTGACGGGTCCTTCTAGATAGCCTAGGATCTGGCCATCTTTTTCAGCGACCAAAAAGCTAGTAGAAAAAACGTCAATATGTTTTGCAAGCACCGTCTTATCTATTGCCTCTTCTGGACTAAAATTTTCCAGTTCTATGGCAAAAATGGCTTCTAAATCCTCAATCGTTGCGCGACGAATGTTCATTTTTCTTCCTTTCTATAGGGATAGGTGCCACATTAGGTGATAGCCCTCCACTCCTTCTTCCTTATCCCCTATCTCTAGTTGAAAATCATTCATTTCAAAATACGGAATCAACTCTTCCTGGCAGGTCACATGAATCCCTAACAAGGATTCTTGAGCTACAAGAGACTTGAGTGCGGCGAGTAGCAAGATACCAAAGCCTTGTTTTCTAAAGTCTGGAAGAATTTCCAACCACAATAATTTTAAAGAGGGATTCTCGAACTGCTCCTCCAACTGAATCAGGCAACTTCCAATCACTCGCCCTTCAAATTCCAAGACCAGGGTCCTGAACCCTTTCAGTTCTTGCAGCTTCTCTCTTTGAAAAGAAAAATTTTGGGACGTGATCTGTTCGATCTCATCCCAATCATTTTCTTTAGCAAACCGAATCCTAACGCTTGGTTGCATGGTATCTCCTTATTGAACGTTATTGGTCAAGTTCCCAAGTAAACGTTCAAATGAATATTCATAGGTCTGGATATCTCCTGCTCCCATGAAGACATAAACGGCATTGTCATGATCCAAAAGTGGAGAAACGTTTTCAGCTGTAATCACACCTGATTTCTTAATAATTTTCGCTTCTAGATCTTCAACTTTGACATCCCCATGATCCACTTCACGAGCTGATCCATAAATTTGTGCCAAGTACACCGCATCTGCCTGATTCAAAGCATCCGCAAACTCATCCAAGAGGGCAATCGTCCGAGTAAAGGTATGAGGTTGGAAGACCGCTACAATTTCCTTACTTGGGTATTTTTGACGGGCTGCATCCAAAGTGGCAATAATTTCAGTTGGATGGTGGGCAAAGTCATCAATGATGACGGTATCGTTGACAATCTTTTCTGTAAAGCGACGTTTGACCCCACTAAATGTTTTTAAGTGTTCCCGAACCAAATCAAGATCGAATCCAGCGATATAAAGCAACCCAACGACCGCTGTTGCATTCATGATATTGTGACGTCCAAAGGATGGGATTTGGAATTGACCCAAATCTTCTCCACGGAAGTGAACACTAAAGGTTGATCCCGTAGTAGACCGCAAGAGATCACTAGCTACAAAATCATTGCCTTCTTCTTCAAATCCATAGTAGTAAATCGGAGCCTTAGCTGTAATCCGACGAAGCTCAGGATCTTCACCATAGATGAACAAGGCTTTGGAGATTTGTTTGGCATAATCATTGAAGGCATTGAAAACATCTTCTAGGCCAGTAAAGTAATCAGGATGGTCAAAGTCAATATTGGTGATGATTGAATACTCTGGGTGGTAAGGCATGAAGTGACGTTCGTACTCGTCTGATTCAAAGACAAAGTACTTAGCACCTTTCGAACCACGACCAGTTCCATCCCCAATCAAATAGCTAGTATCTGTGATATTAGACAGAACGTGAGACAAAATCCCTGTAGTAGAGGTTTTCCCGTGAGCTCCTGCTACTCCCATGCTGACAAAATCACGCATAAATTCACCCAAGAATTCATGGTAGCGTTGATAGGTATAGCCTTGAGCATCTGCATAAGCAATTTCTACGTTGTTCTCAGGTTTAAAGGCATTTCCAGCGATCAAGATTTGATCTCCCGTAAGATTTTCTTCGCTGAATGGTAGGATGGTAATCCCTGCTTGCTCCAGACCTCTTTGAGTAAAGTAATATTTCTCTACATCAGATCCTTGTACAGTGTGTCCCATCTGATGGAGCATGAGAGCCAAGGCACTCATACCAGCTCCTTTTATTCCGATAAAATGAAATGTTTTTGACATAGTTTCTCCTCCCGCTAGTCCAGATTGGTCACATTGAGTTCTTGTTTAATGGGTCTCGTTGAAATGTTCTGTTGATCCTTGTTATAGATTTGACTCTTTTTCAAGAAATCATAATTGTTCTTTTTGGGTTTTACTTCTTGATGGGATTCTTGAACTGGACGTTCCTCTGCCCCTTCTAAAAGGATCAATTGCTCTTGTTTCAGTCGCTCACCATATTTAATCAATTCACCGGGATTTTCTTTTTGAAAAGGAGCTGTCGGCTTCACTTTTGGCATGAAAGAAGGGGTGAATTTTTTACGATTGGGCTTAGATGCAATATCCGCCGTCAAATACGGAGCCGTCCGCTTCTTTTTCAAATCGGCACGCGCTGCTTCACGAGCTTCTTCTGCGTAGCGATTTGCTGGGCTCTTTTTATCAACAGGCTCCTTGAAATCAGGAGTCATTGGTTGCCTTCTTGACTTAGTAGGCACTTCAAATGGTTTTTGAAGGGATTTTTGTAGATTTTTTTGATAAGGTTGCTCTGCTACCTTTCCAGTAGCAATTGGCTCCCATTCTAAATAGTTTTTATCTGTATACTCCCCAAGAATATTACTAATGAAGTCCCCATCATCATATAAATTCATATGGGGCATTTGAGTTAGCATCAATTCATCATCTGCTACTTGAGGAAACTGCTTATCCGTCATCCTATTTCTTCCTTTCGACACTTCATTAATTATAAACTATTCATTTAATTTTTCAAGTTATTCTACCGAAATACCCAAAATTTCCCGAATTTCTTCAATAGAAAGGCTGGAGCGCGTTTCGGTGCCATCTAATATGGTAGAAACTAAATGACGTTTGCTAGTCTGGAGCTCTTGAATTTTTTCTTCGATGGTCCCTCGAGTAATCATCCGGTAGACCTCAACATTCTTATCTTGTCCCATTCGATGGGCACGGCCAATGGCTTGATCTTCTACCGCAGGGTTCCACCATAGGTCAACCAAAATAACCGTGTCAGCACCTGTCAAATTCAAGCCAACTCCACCTGCCTTCAAGGAAATGAGAAAGGCATCCCCTTGACCGGAGTTAAAGGCGTTGGTCATATCTTGTCGCTCATTAGCTGGCGTAGATCCTGTGATTTTAAACGAAGTCATCTTCAGAGCATCCAACTCTTTTTCAATGATATCCAACATGCCCCTAAATTGTGAGAAGATCAACACTCGTTGGTTTCCATCTTTGATCTGCTCTAGCAATTCTCGAAGGCTATCCAGCTTCCCACTTTCTCCAGTATAGTCCTCTAAAAAGAGGGATGGAGTATCACAAATCTGACGAAGACGCATCAAACCAGATAAGATTTCCATCTTACTGCGATTGAGTTCCTCTTCAGAAGAGCTTAGAATGCGGTCTTGCATTTGCTTCAACTGGGCTAAATAGATCGTTTTTTGATCGTCAGCCAATTCATTCTTATAGGTCATCTCAATCAAATCCGGAAGCTCCTGCAAGACTTCACTTTTTTTCCGTCTCATGATAAAGGGCTTGACGTATTGAGAAATAGTCTCTGGACTCAATTGTTTAAATTCTTTTTTACCCGGAAACAAACCAGGAAGCACAATTTGGAAAATCGACCAGAGTTCCTCTACATGGTTTTCTATTGGCGTTCCTGACAAAGCAAAGGTATGAGGAACATCGAATTTCCGTAAATATTGGGCAATCTTGGTTTGGGAATTTTTCATGACCTGGGCTTCATCCAAGATGAGGTATTGGTACTGATTTTTTTCGTATTGCTCTACGTCCTGGCGGAAGGAAGCGTAACTGGTAATCGCTACCTGAGGGTTGCTTGCAATCACCTCGTCGCGACTTGCTTTGAGGCCATAGATAACCTCCACTTCCATTTGTGGAGCAAACTTTTCGAACTCCTCTTTCCAATTATAGATTAGACTAGATGGAGCTAAGATCAAAATCTTAGAATCCGCCGTCGCAACACTCGAGAGAAAGGCAATGGTCTGGAGGGTCTTTCCAAGTCCCATATCATCTGCCAAAATCCCCCCAAAGCCATAGTGATTGAGCATGGATAGCCAGCGGACTCCGACTTCCTGATAATCTCGAAGTTTAGCTGTCACTTGCAACTCACCCAAAGGAAATTGCTCTGGATGAATCAAGTCATGAGCCAAGTGACGAAACTCTTCAGAAAATTGGACATTGTCAGCTGACTCAAATAACTGGGAGAGCTGGAAGGCTGCAATGCGATTGGTTTGTAACTGACCTGTTTTTGTCTTCTTTGCACGAAGATTCAATAAAGTCTGACTGATCCGCTTGGTTTCTTCATCAAAGATTAGAACCTTTCCTGATTGACTGATATAATAGTCATTCTTCTCAACCAAGGCACTCATCACTTGCTCAACCTCAGAGGGATCAATGGAGTCAAATTCAAAACCAATCTCAAGGAGACGACCACTGGTTTGAATGGCAATCTTTGGCTTTTCAACCTGATACAGGTCTAACAACTTGTCCGAAACTTCGACCTCTCCCAGTTCTTCAAACAAAGGAAGGGTCTGATGAAAGAAGGGATAGATCTGCTTGGGAAGGAGAGGAGCTCGTTTGGTTTGAAATTGATTGGTAAAGCCAGCTGTCAAGATGGTTTCAAAAACCAAACGTTCCTTATCAAAATTACTGGAATAAGGCAGATCCTTAAGTTCTTTCTCAGAGCGAACGATGCGGTCCTCGTAGACAAAAACTAGATCCAGCAACACTTCTCCTTGCTCCGATAAATCAAAAGCAAAGTGAGGTTGAAAATCGTGAATATAGAAATTACTTGGTGCTTTCACCTCACCAATTTTCCTAAATTGCTCTAAGCTATAGGTTAATTTGGTCTGATCAGACAAATCAAATTGAACATGTCTTTTCTGATCACTGGAGAGGGGTAAACTCTGCACAGCCTCAATCAAAATCTTTTGAAGCGGTGATATTTGATAAAAATGGCCATTTGCCAAAAGAAAGCGACCTTCCACCATTTTATAGGAAGCCACTTGAACCTGTAGTTCGATAAACTCCTTCATTTCCACTACTTGGAAAGAAAACAAGCCTGAATCTTCCTGGAGTTCTTGAAAGAATACTTCCTGATAGGTAGCCAGTCCGACTTCAAGGGTAAAGGACGGTAGGTCCATCAATAATTGCACAGCTTCTTCAAAGAAACTCATTGGAAAGTAAAGATGACGACCCCCATTTGGAAAGAAGAGGGCATCATGCACCGTATCTCCCGATAACAAGCCTTCTAAGAATCGAATTAAGGCACGACTTTCAGGGTCAAATGCTGCGTAGGAAATCGGCTCGTAATAACTTTTTCCAATCGCAAAATGGGACTGTTTTCTGATGGCTTGCAAAAAAGCTACAACATCCCGCACCACATAAGATCTCTCATCCGGTCTGCGATAGATACGAAGGGTCCACAAAAACTGACCGGAATAGTCGTCTACATGACCGGTTGCTGAGAGACCAAAACGGACTTCTTTGCTTTCAATTTTTGGTAGGACTTGATCTAAAAACAAACTTCCAAAAGATACTTTTTCCTTTGTTTCTTGACTTTCTGTTGCATCTTGCTCCAAACCAAGCAAGAGTTCCTTCCCTTCTTCATCATTTTTTAAAAAGGCTTCTCCTGCGGCTAAATGCACACAGAATTTTTTCTTCTGGAAAAACTCACAACTACAAAAAATTGCTTGATCATCTAGACTATACCGGAGGGACTCATTGTCAATTCTGAAATAGAGGTACTGATTCTTCATTTCCTGTAGGGATACTTTCCCGTTTTCATAGAGAAGGATTCCTTCTGAACGGATTTTCCCAGGAATTAATTTTGCCATATTTACCACCTTATGTTTATCCCTTTATTATATCATATCCCCTCTAAAATAGAAAAAAAGACAAGGAATTGCAAAAGATTCAATGCCTGATTTTACTATCACCTACTCTACTTTTCTTTTTGAATGTAGACAAACTATTGTTTTACATAAAACAGCTAGATGATTTTCAAAAAAATGACTTTTTTTTTAGTCATTTGAGAAGATGAAAAACTTTCCGCCGTGAGAAAAGTGCTAGAAACACTGTTGTTTCTAGCACTCGGTAGTTTTGAGACCTTAGGCTCAAAACTAAGTTATGGAACTTCATAGAAGTTCGCTGACGTCCGTACTCACCTAAGGAAAGTTTTTCAGAAGACTTTATCTTCAATCAGAAAGAGGCTGGGACAAAAGTCCAGCCTCTCAATTGTCTTTGGATTGTCGAGTATGGCGCAGTGGTTGAGTGGGCTCTACTACGCTGATTTCATCAGCTTTTACAGCCCTACTCAACTGTGCGGAGGTGGGACGACGAAATCGAATTCTAACGAATTACCGATTTCTGTTCCACTCTCTTTTATTTTATTCTCTTATAACCCTCTTTTTTGAAATTTTTGATATGTTCTGAATAGTTGGCCAGTTCTCCAAACGTTTTTTTCTCATCGTTGGCTTTATTTAAGGCTTCAACATCTAAGTCTTGGTAGACGATCTTGGTATGAATCATCAGTCCACCCTCTTTCGTCCGACTCACATCTGTTGTATAGCCCGAAATTCCTTTTTTAGGTTCAACAATTTCTTTTTTAATATAATCGAACTCAGAGTCATCTTCAATATTTACATTAAAATTATCAGCCCAAAACTCTTCAGAGATCATTTGGTTGGATCTATGTCGAATCGTCACTCGAAGAAGAATGTCTTTATCTTTTTTCTCATAGGTTTCTTCTCTTTCAACACTGCAAGCTGTCAGTCCCAGAAATACTATGAATGTGACTATAAGCAGGAGTCCTTGTTTCAAAGTTTTCATAAACACCTACTTCCGTTTCCGAGCAATCAAATGAATCGGGGTCCCTTCAAAGACAAAGGCTTTCCGAATTTGATTTTCCAAGAAACGAAGATAAGAGAAGTGCATAAGCTCCTCTTCATTGACAAAGACCACAAAGGTTGGTGGCTTGGTAGCGACTTGAGTCGCATAGAAGATTTTCAGACGTTTTCCTTTATCTGTCGGTGTCGGATTAATGGCAATGGCATCCATGATGACATCGTTCAAGACAGCTGAAGGAATGCGTGTATTTTGGCTCTCACTGATTTGCTTGATCATGTCTGGTAGCTTGTGCAAGCGTTGTTTGGTCAAAGCAGAGACAAAGATGATAGGTGCATAAGAAAGGTATTGGAACTGATCTCGAATATCATCTTCCCATTGCTTCATGGTGTGGTTATCCTTTTCAAGGGTATCCCACTTATTGACCACGATAATCATCCCTTTTCCAGCTTCATGGGCAAATCCAGCAATCCGCTTATCGTACTCGCGAATTCCTTCTTCTGCGTTCAAGACCATCAAGACCACATCCGAGCGATCAATAGCCCGCATAGCCCTCATGACAGAATATTTCTCTGTATTTTCATAAACCTTACCAGATTTTCGCATTCCGGCTGTATCAATCATGGTGTATTCTTGGCCTTCCGCATCGGTAAAATGGGTGTCAATCGCATCTCGCGTCGTTCCAGCCACAGGACTGGCAATGACGCGGTCTTCCCCAAGGATAGCATTGATCAGACTAGATTTTCCGACATTTGGACGACCAATCAAGCTGAACTTGATGACATCTGGATTTTCTGGCTCTCGATCCGTCGGAAGGTTTTCAACGATGGCATCCAAGACATCCCCTGTACCAATCCCGTGTACAGATGACACTGGCAAGGGTTCTCCTAAGCCAAGAGCGTAGAAATCATAGATGTCAGTTCGCATCTCTGGATTATCCACTTTATTGACTGCTAAAATGACTGGTTTGTGGGTTTTGTAGAGCATCCGAGCGACATACTCATCTGCATCTGTAATCCCTTCTTTTCCAGATACGACAAAGACAATGACGTCTGCTTCATCCATGGCAATCTCAGCTTGGTGCTTGATTTGCTCCATGAAAGGTGCGTCCACGTCATCAATCCCGCCAGTATCAATAATACTAAATTGGTGGTTGAGCCACTCTGCCGTTGCATAAATACGGTCCCGAGTAACCCCTTCGACATCCTCGACAATGGAAATCCGCTCACCGGCAATCCGGTTAAAGAGCGTTGATTTCCCGACGTTGGGACGTCCTACAATGGCAACAGTAGGTAAAGCCATGGTGTCCTCTTTTCTCTTATTTTTCTAGTTGGTGTTTCTTTAATAATTCTGCCGTAGCAGCTGGTTCTTCCTGTCCAAATTGGGCAGCCAATCGTTGGCTCCAAGTATCCGTTGCCCGTGCTCCAGCATAGGCAGTCTGTACTCGATCAAAGGCTTCAATCACTTCAGGAATTTGCTCCTGGTAACTTTCTTCGAAAACAACAGCTTCTAACGGAAGGCGAGGCTTCACAGGATGGTTCTGATTTGGCACTCCTAAAGCCATCCCAAAGACAGGATAGGTGTAGTCTGGTAAGTTAAATAGTTTAGCCACTTCAGCCGCTTCATACCGAACCAAGCCAATAATGACGCCTCCATAGCCTAGACTTTCAGCAGCCAGCAAGGTATTCTGACCTGCCAAGGCCGCATCTACAGAAGTAATTAATAAATTATCTGGTCCTTCTGGATGGAATTGATCCGTATGCATCCGAACCCCTTTTTCAGCTCGGTTGAGATCTCCTACAAACAGTAAGAAAACAGAGCATTGACGAATAGCTTCCTGAGGGACGAATTGATAGAGCGCCTCTTTCTTTTCCTGGCTTCTCACTAAGATAATGGAGTAAGACTGGAAGTTTTTCCAAGAGGAAGCCATTTGTCCAGCTGTTAGGATTGCTCGGAGGTCTTCTTCTTTGATGTCCTCCTCCTTAAAACGACGGACAGAAGAATGAGATTTCATCAAATCAATAACAGGATTCATCGGCGATTTTCTCCTTCTAGGCGGACTTCTTTAGCCAGGAACTTGATTCGCTCCATAACACGCTTGGCTTGCCAAGTCTCATCTCCATTCCGAGATGTAGCAAAATGACGTTCCAAATCTTCAAAGTTGAAATTAGAGGTAAAGAAGGTTGGAAGAATCTCCTGCATCCGGTGTTGCAAAATCACTTGCAAGACTTCATCCCGAACCCAAGGCGACATTTGCTCTGCTCCAATATCATCTAGAATCAAAATTTCAGCCTTCTTGACTTGATCCAGCATCTCTTTGACTTGGCCTGTGTTGATGGCATTTTTGACATCAATGACAAAACTTGGAAAATGCAGAATCGTTGAAGAAGCCTGCCGTTTTTCGGACAAGTCATGAGCAAAGGCTGCCATCATATAGCTTTTCCCTACTCCAAAATCTCCGTATAGAAAGATTCCTTTACGGGCTTGAGGATAGGAAGCAACAAAATTGGCTAACTCTTCAAAGGCTCCAAAACGTCCACGATCATCCAAGTCGACTTTGGCTAAGGAAGCTTCCTTCAAAGTGCTTGGTAAGTTGATTAGTTGCAAGCGTCTGTTGATAGCAGCTTGTTTTTGTGCCTCAATCAACTCAGGTGTCTCCTCGTAGGAAACATCCGCATAGCCCTCATTCATGACCAATACAGGCTTATACCCTCTTGCAATATAATCCTCATCCCCGAGGACAAAGCGATTCCGTTCACTGATGTATTGGTTAAACTTGGAAATACTACGACGGATTTCAGCATCCGACAAGGCTTCCTTTTGAATAAAGGTTGCAATCTCAGGTTCGGCGAGAATTTGAGCTACCAATTCTTCATAATTGAACTGCTGTGATCGATTCATCTGGGACATGGTTTTCCCTACGCTCTCCATTTACTCCCCTCCTTGATTTAATTTCTCGAGCAAGGCCCGTTTTTGTTGTTCCAGATCAGCCTGTTCTTCCTGGCTGGTCTGATTGGTATAGTTAGGCTGACTCCACTTAGGAACATTGGTTTTTCCAGTCGCTTGTCCACTCTTAGTTGCTTTCTCTTTTGCTTTTTGTGTATGGGAGTCTTGGCGCTGGCGGATCTTCAGGACAGCCTCTTCAGCCGTTTTAATCCCCTCATACGCAAAATCATTCCCAACTTTTAAGGCATATTTTTCATTGAGATTAGCAGAAGCAACCTTATTGAAGGTCAACAACAAGATCACGTTTATGACTTCATCTAATAGGCCTAACTGGGCCAAATCAGAAATCGCTTGACGCTCAGATTGGGTCACGACAGCCTTACGTGCTTTTTTAATTCCTGCTAAAAATTGACGACTGGTCTTATTTTTTGCTTCCCGGATAATGGCTCTTTCCTGCGGAGTAAACTCATCCTTGCCGTTTTCCTGTGGTTGTTGGGTTAGTTTCTGTCTCATCCGCTTGGTCGAAATGAGCCTATTAGCCGCTGTCTCCTTAGCCAAGAGATAGGTCTCATACCAAGTCCAATTCTTCTCTTCAGTGATGGCATAGAGAACTAAGAGGTCCTCTTGTTCGTTCTCAAAACGAAGGCCATCCCGCGCCATTAATTGTTTAAAGTGCTCCAAACTGAAGGAAGATGTTTTTCTCTGAGGGGTCGAAACTCCATCAATACCAAAGACAGAGGCAAAGTTCACCTTCCGTTTTTCGCCCTCTGGTTTTTCAGGAAGCAAGTCACGAACTGCTGCTTCTCCTATTTTTTTCTCCAGCAATTTCTGATAAGCAACATTGGCAAAAAATTGATCTGCTTCTAGCGGAGGCACAAATCGGAACTGAAGTCCTTCTTCTGTTTCATAAACCTCTAATAAATTCATGGCAATCAAGCGGTCTAAACTTTCGAGAAAATGAGCGAAACCTAGATCCAGATGATTTAAAACAACAGCAATCAGCCGTTTTTCTTTCCCCTGATCATAGAGACTCAGCAGAAAAGTATATAATTGACTTGCTTGAACACCTAATATTGGTCCATACAGATGCGTAAAGGAGGCTCCTGTAGGCGCCAAATAATTATTCTTCAAGAAAGAAAATGAAGTATTGGGCTTCATCTATTTTTCCTTTTTCTTCTTCGTTCCTTTGGTAATCTGTTTTAAGAGACTTTCCAATTCACCAACATCCTTGAAACTACGATAGACACTCGCAAAGCGGACATAGGTAATTTCGTCCAACTCTGCTAACTCGTCCATGACCAGTGATCCAATATAGTCACTCTGAATCTCATTTTCACTCTGGCTTCGAATCTTTTGTTCGATGCGACCCACAATTTCCTCAATTTCGTCACTTGAAACAGGACGTTTCTGAGCAGATCGAATAATCCCATTAAATATTTTATCTCTAGAAAACTGTTCCCGGGTGCCATCTTTTTTCACCACAACAAGAGTCCGCTCTTCTACTCGTTCATAAGTGGTGAAGCGATGATGACATTCATCACATTCTCTTCTTCTACGAATCGTTTTCCCATCTTCTGCCTGGCGACTATCTACAACACTAGACTTGTTTCCGCCACATTTTGGACACCGCATGGACACCCTCCTTATCGTTTCTTAATACTTTATTCTATCATATTTAGGGCTAAAGTGAAAGCAAGCGAAACAAAGAAAATCCCTAGCCTCCTAAAGGCATAGGGATTTGAATCTTATGGTAAATACAAGTCAGCTGACAAACCATAATGGTCGCTGATGAGAGGTTGGTTGGAACCATCAAACACAACTTCTAGTCGTTCGATAACCCATTCTTTTGAAGTGAAAACATAATCAATCCGCAAAGGTACCTGATTATCATCCCATCCATCAATTCCAGGACCTACTGTGTAAGTCCCCTTGGTCTGACGGGCTTCAATAAAGCTATCTTGAAGAGCTAGCGGACTCGCTAAAATGGCCTCATACCCCTCTTGACCAGCTGGATTATTAAAATCTCCTGCTAAGATCAAGGGTTTCTGCAATTGGCTAAAACGCTCTTCTAAACGCGCCCACTCTTGCTGGAAGCCTTTGTCCCACCAAGAGAGGTGGACACTGGCAACAGCAATGTCTTTCCCATCAACTTGGGTTTCTGCAATGGCAATCCGTCGTGTATGATAATCTGTTGGATCATTCACATCTGAAACCAAGAGTTCGCTTGCCTGGATTGGGGTACGCGATAGAATCGCCACACCTTCATGATAACGGTCATAGCCGATATGGTTATAAGCCCAGGTCCAGTGGTAGCTCAATCCTTCTTCTTCTAATTTTTCAACTAAACAACGAACATAGTGATCCTGATGGATCGGCTCCGCAGAAGGAGTTGGATGGTACAAGTCATTAACAGGAACAACTGGACTTTCGATGGTCTGATTTATTTCTTGGAAACAAATCACATCGTATTGCTTTTCAAGAATGTCTTTTAATAAGTCCTCAAATTTTTGTTGGGGATTTTCTTCCATCCAACTATGAGTGTTTAAAGTTAAAAATTTCATGATCCTACTCTCCTAATAGAGAATTCCCTGTATCCAATAGATACAAGGAATAACTCTCATAGATTATAATTCAACCTTAGCAACCACAGCATCTGCTGGAAGTTGACCAGTTTGTGTAAGAGTGACAGATTTAATAGCTGCACCATTTGTGAAGACTACAACCGTTGTAGTTGCACGTCCAGCTTCACGAATAGCATCCAAATCTGCTTCTACCAATAGGTCTCCCGCTGCCACTGTTTGGCCTTCTTCTACCTTCACTGTGAAAGGTTTACCTTCCAAACTTACAGTATCAAGACCGATGTGAACGAGGACTTCAAGACCAGATTCTGTTACCAAACCAAGCGCATGTTTGGTAGGGAAGACGCTTGTCACCTTACCAGCTACTGGTGAAACAATCTGACCATTTGCTGGTTCAACTGCAAATCCGTCACCCATCATTTTTTGTGAGAAGACTGGATCTTGAACTTTTTCTAATTCAATGACTTGTCCTTCAGCAACTGAGCGAACTTCTTCTGTCACCCCTTTAAAGGCAACTTCTGCTTGTTGAGCTGCTGTCTTTTGACTTGGAAGAGTTTCAGGAATCACTTCACCTGAGTCTAACAAATCTTGGATATCTGATTTCAAGACGTCTGCTTTTGGACCGTAAATCGCTTGGACACCTTGTCCTTTCATGACAAGTCCCATCGCTCCTTCAGCCTTCCATTGTTCTTCTGTTCCGACTTTAGTTTCGTCCTTAACAGTAACACGAAGACGAGTCATACATGCATCTACATCGACGATATTGGCACGACCACCAAGAAGGTTAATGATGTTAACCGCTTGAGAAGCAGCGGCCACTTTACTTGAACCTGAAGTTTCAGATTCTTCTGCACCACCCTCAGCTTGTTCGTAGTTTCCATTACGTCCAGGAGTTGCGTAGTTAAATTTCTGGATCATGAAGTTTGCAATGAAGTACATGATCACTGCAAAAAGTACAGTTACCCAGATGAAATTAATGATATCCATACCAATACCAGCTTTAATGGTCATTGGTGTACGAGTCAAGAACTCAATTGATCCAAATGAATGGACACGGAGGTTGACGGCATCTGCCATCGCGAAGGCTGCACCTTGTACCACTGCATAAACGAGGTAAAGAGGCATTGCTACAAACATGAACATGTACTCGATTGGTTCTGTAACCCCTGTGAGGAAGGTTGCAAGAGCAGTCGCAATCATCATCCCTTTGTATTTGTGTTTCTTATCAGGGTCTACGTTACGGTACATGGCAAGGGCAACCCCCATCAAGATACCGAATGAACCAATCATTTGTCCCACTTTGAAACGAGCAGGTGTGAAGGTATCCAACAAGTGTTGGTAAGTAGCAGGGTCAGAGACTTTTGTATTTCCTAAGTCTGTGATCCAAGCCAACCAAAGTGGATCTTGACCAAATACATCTTTACCTTGGTCAATACCAGTTAAAATATGATAAGTACCACCTAGTTGAGTATAATTGATTGGAATGGTCAACATGTGGTGAAGACCGAATGGAAGCAAGAGACGTTCCAAAGTACCAAAGGCAAATGGTGCTAAGTATGGTGCAGTCTCTTTTGAGTTAGCAATCCAAATACCAAAGTTATTAATTCCTGTTTGGACTACTGGCCATAAGAATGACAAGACAAGAGCCACAATTACAGAACGAAGGATAACGACAAAAGGAACAAACCGTTTCCCGTTAAAGAATGATAGGGCATCTGGTAACTTGCGGTAGTTGTAGTATTTATTAAAGGCTGTTGCCCCTACAAAACCGGCAATAATCCCAACGAAAACTCCCATATTCAAGGCAGGTGATTCCAAAACACTCGTAAAGTAATCAGCAACCTTGATAGATCCACCAAGAAGAGTATGAACTTGTGCTTTTGGATCTTTCAGCATATCTCCTGTTACACCGAACATCACACCAGTGATACGGTTGATCAGGATAAAGGATAGACCTGCCGCAAAGGCACCACCAGCACGTTCTTTTGCCCAGCTACCACCGATAGCCAATGCAAAGAGAATGTGAAGGTTAACGATAACTCCCCAACCGATCTGTTCAAGAACACCACCGGTAGTTACCAAGAAACCAAGTTCTGGGTTAATCATTGCAATCGTTTTGCCAAGACTGATCATCAGACCCGCCGCCGGCATAACTGCAACGACCACCATCAACGCTTTACCGAATTTTTGCCAAAATTCAAAGCTAAATAGACTTTTGAATGATTGTTTATTCATCATTCGACCTCCTTATAAATTTGAAATGCCCGTAATATAAGAAAACGTTTGCATATCTCGCCTACTATTATACCACTTTTTTTCTATTTGTAAAGCCCTTACATCTACATTTTTAATTCACAAACTTTATACATAAAGGCCTTGAAAAGCCTATCTTTTAAGCAAACGTTTGCTTCTTTCACAATTTTTTTAAAAAAATTTTTTTAAAAATTTTCTTCTTTCTTCCTTTTTGATAAACAAAAAATCCCTTTGAGATTTCTCATCAAAGGGAATGTTCTTATTCTTGCATTTGGTAGCCGACACCTCGGACAGTTTTGATATAGCTCTTTTGTCCTGGGAGATCTATTTTTCCACGAAGATAGCGAATATAGACATCAACGATATTGGTTTCTGCTGTACTCTCATACTTCCAGACACGCTCCAGCAATTGCTCGCGACTGAGGACATTCTTACTCCCCATCAAAGTCGCTAACAAATCATACTCACGACGTGTCAGGTCAATCACTTCCTCTCCCCGATACACCATACGATTCTCGACATCAATCCGTAAATTCCGATAGGAAGTAGGAACTTTCATCTGATTACAATGTTGGTCAATAAAATCACGGCCTCTAAAAATAGCGATGATTTTCTCAACTAAATCACTAATCACAAATGGTTTGATGACATAAGACACTGCAAATCGCTGGATACTCTCCATATGCTCAGAAATTTTCTCACGACTATCTAAGACAATCAAGACTGCTGCAGGACGAATCTTGCTCAGGCGTTGGGCAAAATCTTCCCCACTCATATCTTCTAGTTCGTAATTGAGAAGAATTAAATCATATTCTGTAGCCTGCAGGAGTTTCAAGGCGATTTCCCCTTGTTCTACCAAATCAACTACATAGCCTGCTTTTTGAAGTTCTAAATCAATAAAGCGCGCTAAATTCTTTTCATTTTCTACTAGTAATATCCGCTTTGTCATAACCTACAATTATTTTTCGTCGTACCAAGAATAGTGGAAGGTACCTTCTTTGTCTTTACGTTGATATGTGTGAGCACCAAAGTAGTCACGTTGCGCTTGGATCAAGTTTGCTGGAAGGTCAGCTGAACGGTAGCTATCGAAGTAAGTGATGGCTGCTGAGAAGGTTGGTACCGGTACACCAGCTTGAACCGCAAGAGCAACAATATCACGAACAGATTGTTGGTATTTAGCTGTTACATCCAAGAAGTACTCATCCAAAAGAAGGTTTGCAAGATCTGCATCACGGTTGTATGCATCTGTGATCTTTTGCAAGAAACGAGAGCGGATGATACATCCATCGCGCCAGATAGAGGCGATGTCTGCAAATGGCAAATTCCAGTTATTTTCTTTAGAAGCTACACGCAATTGTGCGAAACCTTGTGCATATGAGATGATTTTTGAGAAGTAAAGGGCTTGGCGGATCTTTTCGATCAACTCAGCCTTGTCTCCTTCAAATTTGAAAGCAGCTGGTTTTGGAAGCACCTTGCTAGCGTGCACACGTTCTTCTTTGTAAGTTGAGATGTAACGAGCAAATACTGACTCAGTGATGAGTGACAATGGCACACCAAGGTCAAGTGCAGATTGGCTAGTCCATTTACCAGTTCCCTTGTTTCCTGCAGCATCCAAGATGTAGTCTACGATTGGTCCATCTTGACCTTCATCGTCTTTGCGTCCAAGGATATCCGCAGTGATTTCGATCAAGTAGCTGTCCAATTCGCCCTTGTTCCACTCTGTAAAGATTTCAGCCATATCTTGAGCTGAAAGGCCAAGCAAGTGTTGCATCAAATCATAGCTTTCTGCGATCAATTGCATATCCCCATACTCAATACCATTGTGGACCATTTTCACATAGTGACCAGCTCCATCAGGACCGATGTAAGTCACACATGGTTTTCCATCTTCTGGTGCTTTTGCAGAGATTTCTTCAAGAACATCAGCTACCAAGTCATAAGCTTCTTTTTGTCCACCAGGCATGATTGAAGGACCTTCAAGGGCACCCTTTTCACCACCAGAAACACCTGTACCGATGAAGTTGATACCAGAGTTCGCCAATTCTTCGTTACGACGGATAGTATCTTTGTAGAAAGTGTTTCCTCCGTCAATCAAGATATCGCCTTTGTCCAAGTGTGGAAGAAGGGCTTGGATAGTCGCATCTGTACCAGGTCCTGCTTGAACCATAAGCATGATCCGACGTGGTTTTTCGATAGAGTTTACGAAGCTTTCGATATCATAGCTTGGCACAAAGTTCTTTTCAGGATGGCAAGCAACAACATCTTCTGTTTTTTCTTTACTACGGTTATAGATAGCAACTGTGTATCCACGAGATTCAATATTAAGGGCAAGGTTACGACCCATAACGGCCATACCAACAACACCAAAGTTTGCTTTTGTCATGTGACACTCCTCTTTATAGTTTGCCTATATTCTACCATTTTTTGACATCAAATGAAAGTAGAAAATCATCCCCTGCCCCTTCATGTAGAAAGATAGCTCCTATCTACTTTGAATCCAAAAACAAAAAGTGCCTGAGTTACAGTCCTCAGACACTTTCTGATGAATGACATTAATCTTCTTTTGAAGCTAACTCTTCTGCTTCAATGACCGGTTGTTCTCCTTCTTTGAGTTTGTTGACCGTCATATTAACTCCAAGAGCTCCTGCTAGCAATTGACGAATATCAAATCCAGCTCCTTGAGAGACTTGGTCGATACTTTGCATAATATCGCCCACCATCTTAGAAGCATTGCCTTCCCCGTACATGGTGATCTTATCCACCTTGGTTAATGGTTCTGCGACAGCACGCGCAATTTCAGGCAACTTGTCCACCACCATTTCGGTAATGGCTGCTTCTTGCATTTTCTTCATCGCTTCGGCCTTTTGGTCCAAACCTTTGGCTTCGGCTTCTAGTTTCAAGCGAATAGCTTCGGCCTCGGCGCGTCCTTTGGCTTCAATAGCTTCGGCCTCTTGCAATTGGGCGAATTTCTCAGCTTCGGCTTGGGCTTTCCGAGCTTCGGCTTCTTTTTGTGTTTCGAAGAGTTCTGCTTCCGCCTTGCGTTGGCGTTCGATCAATTCTGCTTCTGCAGCTTGTTGACGCGCATATTTTTCAGCTTCAGCTTGTTTGCGGATGTTGGCATCCAATTCTTGCTCACGAACCTTAACTTCGCGCTCTTTGACTTCCGCTTCTTTTTCCTGTTTCATGATATTGGCTTCGGCTGCCACGCGCTCTTGTTCACGACGTTGCACTTCTGCCTCAATCCCTTTAGCGGCATCTGCTTTTGCTTGGGCAATATCTGCTTCTTGCTTGAGGGCTGCTTGTTTGAGTTTTAATTCGTTTTGTTTTTGCGCGATTTCAAGGTCGGCAGCGACGCGTTTGTCGTTGGCCAATTTATCTTGTTCTGCTTCGACTTCCTTGCGTTCGCGTTCCGCTTTGGCTTTGGCAATCAAGGCATCTTTCTTGATGGTTTCAACATTTTCAATCCCGAGGTTATCGATGACTCCCCCTTCATCAGAGAAGGATTGAACCGTAAAAGCGATGACTTCCAGACCCATTTTGGCCAAGTCTGGTGCTACGTTGTCCTGCACTTTTGAGGCAAACTCTTGACGGTCATTGACCATCTTACGGAGCTCCATCTGACCGATCACTTCCCGCAAGTTTCCTTCCAAGACATCTTGGACAGAATTGGAAATATCTGTCGTATTCCAGTTCAAGAAGTTTTCTGCAGCCCGGGCAATCATTTCATCGGTTGTACCAATTTTTAATTTAACAGCTGCATCGGCACGGACGTTAATGAAGTCCAGTGTTGGGACTGCTTCTGACGTCCGAACATCTGTCGAGAATTGCTCAATATCAAGATAAGAGCGTTGTTCGACAAAGGGAATCATAAAGCCAGCTTTCCCACGCAAGTGACGTTGTTTCCGAAGACCTGTAATGACCACGACTTCGTTGGGTTTAGCGTTCACATAACCTTTAACAAGCAAAATCAAAATAATAACTGCGACTATTAGGCCGGTAATCAACCAACCTGGAATAAATAAAGTATCCATACTTTTTCTCCTTTTTAGAGGTCTATCCTCTGTTGTTTATTAATCCTAGTATATCAAAAGAAGGCCTTTCCTCAAAGAAAAGACCTGTATTTATGTCTAAATTTATCAAATGCAATCTCTAGCTTATTCTTCGTCAAACAAGCCATTTAGACCAGCGAAAGGACTGTTTTCTTCTTTCTTGATCGCTTGAGCAGCTTGGTATTCTTCTTCGGATAGGATTTTCCAATCATTGCCCTCGATAAAACCTTCTCCAGCCTCCTCTTCTGGAGTGAGAACCTTGAGAGGAATATTGAGCAGAATATTATCCGCTACACTCTCACTCAGGTCAATCTTCCCACCTTCGATTGGAAGGATCAAGTCTTCCTCAAGAGCTTCGATATCTGCCTCTGACTGTACATCCTCCGCAAATACCTCTGTTACAGGATAGCTCTCTTGAATCTCGACAGGCTCCATGCTTCGGCTAGAGGCCAAAACGATAGTGTAGCTCAACTGGTAATCCAGGACATAGAGACCTGTATCATAGGCTACTCCCCCTGTCGCTGTCACATTCTTCAAATCAAGAATTTCTGGATTACGCTTTTGCAGATCCTTTAACAAATCCAACTCTTGATTAAATGCTAGTCCTTCAGGATTTTTACGGATTTCTTGTGTAAATAAGTTCATTCTTTTGTCCTCAAATCTTCTAGATACTACTAGTATATCATGAAGCTGTCCCTTCAACCAAGATGTCTCCTCAAAAATTTGTTATAATCATGAAAAAAGATACAGAGACTAGGCAAATTGGTGTTGTACACAAGGGTCCCACCATCTCTTGGACAAAAGAGGTTCACTTGCTAGGGCATTGAGCAATGTTAGATAGAGGAGAATTCATGAAAGAAATCGGAGCAGTTTTTCGGCAAATACGTGAAAGTCGCCACATCTCTTTAGAGGAGGCTACAGGTGGCGAATTTTCTCGCTCCATGTTATCTCGATTTGAAAGAGGGGAAAATGACCTGACGACGCAACGGTTTTTTCAGGCCCTTCAACAGATCAAAACCAGCCTCAGTGAGTTTTCCCATCTAGCTGGTATCGATCAGCACTCCTTTATTCCCAAATTGTTGAAAGAGCACTATGAAAACATGAGCTTGGAACACGACCAAGCCTTGTACCAAAGCTACCAACTAGCCTATCAGAAAGATCACAAAAAAGAAGACTTCTTAGCCAGCATTATTCTCAAGGCCAAAATACTTGGCTTATATCCTGAGGTAGAGTTGGCTGCTAGCCAAGAGGAACTAGATTTCCTCTATGACTACCTCTTCTCTGTCATGGTCTGGGGAAATTTTGAGTTAAGCCTATTTTCACTGACCTCTCCTCTTTTCTCTAGTCAGCTCTATCGACAATACACAGAGGAGTTGGTCCAACGTGAGGATTTCAAGCTTCTCCTAGATTCCTCTCGTCCTGCCATCAATTCTATTTTCCTTAATGGCTTTTTTCTGGCCATTAATTCAAATGAATTTGAAGATGCAACCTATTTTGATCACCTGATTAACAACCACTTTTACTCTGAGAACGAAGCCTACCTTCGGACGGTTTATCTCTACGCCAAAGGAGAATTTCTTTATCGGAAGGGTGAAAAAGAAGCTGGTCTTGAAAAGATGGAGCAGGCCATCCAGGTTCTCTCTATTCTGGATTGTAAGGACAGTGCCAACTACTACAAACAGGGCCTGCAAGAACTGATCAAGGAATCCTGAAAAGAGAGTGGGACAGAAATCGGTAATTCGTTAGAATTCGATTTCGTCGTCCCACCTCCGCACAGTTGAGTAGGGCTGTAAAAGCTGATGAAATCAGCGTAGTAGAGCCAACTCAACCACTGCGTCTTGCTCGACAATCCAAAGACAATTGAGAGGCTAGGACTTTTGTCCCAGCCTCTTTTTGTTGAAAATATGCAACATTTTGATTTTCTTGTTTTTGAGGTCTACAATAGAACCATCAAGCAAAGAAAGAAGGTTCCTTCCATGATGACCAAACTAAAAAGATACTTCCTTCATTTGTTTCTCAAGCATACCAGCATCTACCTAAAAGATCAGAAACTTCTTCTCTCTGAAGAGGAGAAATTGGAGGTCTTTAAACAGATTGTTCGATCCATCAAACAAGTCCTAGCAACTGTTCACACGAAGGGGGAAGGTTTATGAAACTCTTAGCTCGTAATAAAATTTTTGCCTTACTCAGTCTTTCTCGCTTTTTGAATACCCTTGGTGCTGCCATCTACAATCTGGTCTTTGTGGTCTTTGCTGCCAGCATGCCGCAACCGAGTCTGGCAGTTGGCATTGCCAATCTCATTGTGTTTATTCCTAGCCTCTTTAGCATTTTTGTTGGGATGAAGGCTGACCATACGAAGAAAAAAGCTAACTGGTTGATCCGCATCGGCTTTCTCCAAGCCATCCTCTTCATCCTTATTGCTCTCATAACCAAGATTCCGGGTTACTTTGCTTTTTCCTTCATCTGTTTGTTAAACATTGTTTCAGATTGTTTGAGCGATTATCGCGGGGGGCTACAACTCCCCATCATGAAAAAGAACATCTCTAGCGAGGATTTGATGGAGGCCTATTCCTTCAATCAACTACTTAGTATGGTCTGTTCGATTTCTGGACAAGCTCTAGGAGTTTGGCTGCTAGCTATCAGCCATCAACATTTTGCTCTGGTCGCTTCGATCAATGCCGTGACTTTTCTCCTGTCTTCCACCTGTCTCCTGATGAGAAAAAAGCAGCTGACACATGACCCCGTCATTGAGCCCCAAAATAAGAATTCTTTGCTCCACGAATGCCAAGAGATGTATTCCAATGCCAAAAATATTTTTGCAGATGAGGAGGTTCACCACTTTGGCAAGTTGCTCTTCTCATTGGTTCTTATCAATGCCCTAGGGGGATCCATCTCTGGTATCTACAATTTGCAACTACTTCACTCCCCATTCTTTCAGTTGAGTTTTAGCCAGTCGCTCTTGATTTTAGAGGCAGTTACTATTTTAAGCATGGTCTGGGCTAGTTTGACACCCTATGACTATTTTTCCAAGCAATCGCTCCACCATATCCTACTGTGGATCGCAGGTGGGCTGACCATGCTTGGGCTCACAAATATCCTGGTACGCTGGGACATTCTTTCCCTTCTACTCATCACATTCCTTGGTTATCTTGTTGCAAAAATCAACCCAAAAGTTTCCAGCCTTTTAATGAGCAAATTACCCGCTGAAAAATTAGCTTCTACCTCTAGCTTTTTGGGACTGATGGTCAGCTTTGCCATGCCACTTGGGACAGCTCTCTTTTCTAGTCTAGCTATCTGGAGCCTTCCCCTAGCGTGGGGGACCTTTGCTATCCTTGGTTTCACTACCCTCCTCTTAACAACCAAATAAAAAAACCCACCATTGGGTGGATTGAGCTTAAAGACAAAGTTATCTTTTATACAATTCTATTTACTTCTCTAAAGATAAATACTTTTTATTCTTTAGAGTTATTCAATCATCTACTGAAACTTTCCGCCGTGAGAAAAGTGCTAGAAACAACCTTGTTTCTAGCACTCGGGAGTTTTGGGAGTAAAACAGTTTGGGAAACTGTTTTAGCCTGAGCCTGGAAATTAAAGAGCGAGGGGGTTCAAAACGAATTGAACACGGGCTGCGGATTGTGTCAAAAAGATAAGTTCTCCTAGAATCGAAAGATTCTGCGTCAAACTTCCTATTTTGACTTTATCCGCAGACGCCCTTTGTATCTTAATAAGTCATGGAACTTCATAGAAGTTCGCTGACGTCCGTACTCACCTAAGGAAAGGTTCTAAGATGATTGTGTCTTCAATCTGAATCCACTGTTTGATGGATTTACTTTACATGTTTCTTAATCTTTCAACCCGCTCAGCAATGGGTGGATGGGTATAAAAGAGTTTTTGAAAGCCGGATTCTTTTTTAGGATCGTTGATAAAGAGAGCACTACTTGCACTATCGACTTCTCGTTGCATAGGCACACTGTTATCCAACTTCAAAAGAGCATTGATCATTCCTTGAGGATTCCGTGTCAATTCGACACTGGAGGCATCCGCTAGGAACTCCCGTTGGCGAGAAATGGCTAACTGAACCAAAGTCGCCGCTAATGGAGCTAAGACGATGGCAAGGAGGGAAAGGATCAGAATAATAATTTCTAAACCACTGCCCCCTTCTCGATCATCATCCCGTCTACGGCCACCGCCCCACCACATCATCCGTCCTCCAATACTAGAGAGCATGGTGATGGCACTGGCAAGGGCAACCGCAATCGTGGAGATGCGGATATCGTAGTTGCGAATATGGCTGACTTCGTGTCCGATGACTCCCTCCAATTCTTCCCGGTTCATCACAGCTAGAAGGCCTGTCGTTGCTGCAACAGCAGCATTTTGAGGATTGGATCCTGTCGCAAATGCATTCATGGACGGATCATCTACAATATAAACTCGAGGCATAGGGATTTGAGCTACCATGGCCATATCTTGGACAATATGGTAGAGTTGAGGGGCTTGCTCTTCGGTCACCTCACGCGCACCGTTCATCCGCATGACGACCTCGGTTGATTGGAAAATCATGCTAAAGGCATAAATCCCACCAATAATCAAAGCTAGGATGACGCCACCAAGTGAGGAGCCTAACCAGAGGTAGCCAACGGCTGCTCCGATGAGGGCCAAGAGTATGAAAAAAGCAATAAGGAGAATCCAGGTTCTCCTTTTATTGCTTGCAATTTGGTCAAAAAGCATATTAGTCTCCTAATCCGCTAAAATCCACCTTTGGTACAGCTTTTTCTTCTTCAGGCACTTGAAGGAATTCGGCTTGTCTGAAGCCAAACATTCCAGCAATTACGTTTGTTGGGAAAGTTTCCAATTTCACATTGTAATTGCTTGTGACACTGTTGTACAATTGACGGGCATAAGAAATTTTGTTTTCTGTATTGGTCAATTCTTCTTGCAATTGCATGAAGTTGGTGTTAGCCTTCAAGTCTGGGTAGTTTTCAGCAACCGCAAAAATGCCTGCCACTTGACGTGAAAGAGCATCACTGGCTGCCATCGCTTCTGCAGGTGAAGTAGCTTGAGCCACTTGTTGGCGAAGTTGAGTCACTTTTGCTAGTGTATCTCCTTCGTACTTGGCATACCCTTTAACGGTTTCAATCAAGTTTGGAATCAAGTCATTTCGACGTTTCAATTGTACATCAATTTGACTCCAAGCTTCGCGAGTTTGCATCCGGCTTTTCACCAAACCGTTGTAAACTCCTACTACAATCAACACAAGGACCACAATGATCCCAAGAATAATCCAAATCATTTTATTGAATTCCTTTCATTTCTTTCTACCAGTATATCAAATTTCCCTTATTTTGTGGTAAAATAAAAGCATGAAACCAGAAGAATTTTATGTCCGTTTAGCCGACCTCGGCTTTCCATTAACTGATCGTCAAAAAGAGCAATACGAACGCTATTTTGAGCTCCTCGTGGAATGGAATGAGAAAATTAATCTCACTGCCATCACAGAAAAAGACGAAGTCTATCTCAAGCATTTTTATGATTCTATCGCACCCATTTTGCAGGGTTTAATTGAAAACCACCCCATCCGTCTCTTGGATATCGGAGCTGGTGCCGGCTTCCCAAGCCTACCAATGAAAATCCTATTCCCTGAGCTAGATGTGACCATCATTGATTCCCTCAATAAGCGGATCAATTTCCTTCACTTGCTGGCTGAAGAGTTGGGCTTGAGCGGAGTACATTTCTACCATGGACGAGCTGAAGACTTTGCACAAGACAAAGCCTTTCGTGCCCAATTTGATATCGTAACTGCCCGTGCTGTAGCCCGCATGCAGGTCCTTTCTGAGCTGACCATTCCCTATCTGAAAGTAGGGGGACGGCTTCTTGCTCTCAAGGCTAGCAATGCTCCAGAAGAGTTGGAAGAAGCTAAAAATGCCCTTAACTTACTGTTTAGCAAGGTTGAAGACAATCTACAGTATGAATTGCCTAATGGGGATCCACGCTATATCACTCTTGTAGAAAAGAAAAAAGAAACCCCTAATAAATACCCAAGAAAAGCAGGCATGCCCAATAAGCGTCCGTTATAAGATGATACTAAAAAGAAGCTGACAGTTTGTCAGCTTCTTTTTGAATAAACTAATTTTTTTAACTCTTGCTCTAGGGTATGGTAGTGATGGCGCTCTAAATGAACTCCCTTGGTCGCCACAACCATACTTGCTAGATGGTTAGCAAAGGTTAGCGCTTCTTTCACATCTAGCCCTTGCAAAGATGCCGCTAAAAAGGCTCCCAGATGACTGTCTCCTGCGCCTACAGTATCGACGACTTCTGTCGGAAATCCGGCCACCTCGTAGAACATACCATCGTATGCGATCGCTCCTTTTTCTCCCAAGGTGACGATGACTAACTGCCCCGTTCTTTGGTAGAGTTTCTTAGCTGCGTCAGCAATCTCTTCACAAGCTGAAAAAGCCTTGGCTTCTGCCTCATTGACATGGAGAATGGGGTGGAGATCATAGATGGCTTCCAAACGCTCCTCGGGAATCAAGAGTCCTCGAGGTCCTGGTGCAAAGATGACTTGACCTTTGATTTTTGACACAGATTGAATCAGTTCCAATCCAGTCGGCTCTTCTACTTCAAGGCCACAGAGATATATAGAATCGTAGCTTTCCTGCTCCAGAGACTGGAGCCATTCCTTCTGAAAACTATATTCTACTCCATGATCTGATAAAAAGGTCCTTTCACCATCCGACTCAATAAAGCAATAACAACAACCATTTGCCCCGGTTACTGAGATTGGAGTCTGGATGCCCAGCCTCTTGAGTTCTGCCTTGACAAAGTCCCCGTAGACACCCGTCCCCACTGGCGAGATGAAGTCAACATTTTGACCCAAAGCATGAAGTACGGAGACGACATTAAAGGCACACCCTCCAAGAGACCAAGTCTGCTCATGGATATGGGCGTCTCCTTCCCGACTCGGTAGTCGATCCAGATAGACCATAACATCACAAACAGTTGAACCAATCACTAAGGCTTTTGACATGGGTTTCCTCCTCCTATTCTCTATTCTCAACATTGAAAAATAACCAGCACCGGATCGTGCTGGTTAGCAACTAGTCACCCCGATAGACCGGTTGCGGTCCAAAGGTTTGGGAAACCGGCATGATTTCAATGCGGTTGACATTGACATGCTTGGGCTGTTGAATGAGCCAAGCTACGGTATTGGCAATATCTTCTGGTTGAATGGCATGGGCATCTCGATAGAGAGCCTCTACCCGTTTTTCATCCCCTTTAAAGCGTACCGTCGAAAACTCGGTCCCTTCACAGAGACCTGGCTCAATATTGGTCACCCGAATCTGTTTTCCAGCCAAGTCCGCACGCAGATTTAATGAAAACTGTTTAACGAAGGCCTTGGTAGCACCATACACATTGGCACCTGGATAAGGCACTGTCCCAGCAGTTGACCCCATATTGATGACATAACCATCATTTCGTTCCACCATCTGAGGAAGGATTTGCCGGGTCAAATAGGTCAGACCGATTATATTGGTCTGGATCATGGTCAGCCAATCTGCAAGCTCTGCTTCATGAGCTGGAGCGAGGCCTAGGGCCAAGCCAGCATTATTGACCAAAACATCCACTCTCTCCCAAGCTTTTGGCAAACTGGCAAGTGCATGATCCACCTGAGAAAAATCCGTCACATCCATTTGAAGGGGATAAAAAGCTTCTCCCAGCTCTTCTTGAAGAGCCTGTAGTTTTTCAATGCGTCTAGCAGCGCCAATCACGCGATGCCCATCGGCAACTAAGCGGTGACAAATGGCTTGGCCAAAGCCAGCAGATGCTCCCGTTACTAAAATTGTTTCTGCCATTTTCTTACCTCCAAGGATTATAGAAGCGACCTTTGTTTACCCAAATAAGGACGATACTCAAGATCACCATGAAGATTGACCCCAAGATAATCAAGCGATCACGAGTGGTCATCTCCTGATAGGTGTACCAGGTCCGTTTTTTATTTTTTCCAAAGCGACGCAGTTCCATGGCCGTAGAGATCGTTTCAATCCGCTCCAAAGAACTAAAAATCAAGGGAGAAATCATCTGAAGATTTCCCTTCACCCGTTGGACAAAGTTGGCCTTTTTGGACAACTCCAAGCCTCTTGCTTCTTGCGAGAGCTTGATAATCTGGTATTCCTCCTGCACATCTGGAATATAGCGCAGGGTCAAGCTCACTGAATAAGCAATCTTGTAGGACACCCCAATCTGATTGAGACTCGATGCAAACTGACTGGGATGGGTGGTCATCAGGAAAATGAGAGCTAAGGGAATGGTACACACATACTTCAAAGCTAGGTTGAAGAGATAAAATAACTCTTGGGCTGTAATACTATATGCCCCTAAACCATCTAGAAGAACTGTCTTTGCTCCATAGATTTCTACCCCATATTGAGGGGCAAAAAGATAGACCATCAAGACATTGAGAAGGGCAAAGACTAGGGCAAAGCTCAGAACAAAGGAGATGTCTTTCAAACGAATGCCTGATGTTGCAAATAAGGCGAGGGCACCCAGACCGATGACCAACAATAAGCGAGTATCGTAACTCAACATGGCAGCTAATGATACCAACAATAAGAAAAGAAGCTTGCTAGCGCCTGATAGGCGATGCAGAAAACTGGTTCCGGCATGGTAGCCGACTAAGCGATTATTCATGACCTTCCCCCTTCTGATTCATATAAAACTGGGTCAAGGCAAGAGGATCGACACCAAGTCGATTTGCCAAGGCGAAAATAGACGTTTCTTTCAAATTAGCCCGTCTCAAAATTTCTGGTTGGGTCAAGAGCTCTGCCGGTGTCAAATCAGCCAAAACCTGCCCATCCATGACCACGACTGCCCGGTCCGAATAATCCAGCATGAGCTGCATATCATGGGTAATCATGACAATGGTATGCCCTTTTTGATGGAGTTCATCAAGGAAATCCATAATTTCCGTATAGTTTCGTTGGTCCTGACCAGCCGTCGGCTCATCGAGGACGAGAACATCTGGTCCCAAGACAAGGATAGAGGCGATGGTCACCCGCTTTTTCTGACCATAAGATAGAGCAGAAATCGGCCACTTACGAAATTCGTAGAGACCACAGGTCTTCAAGGCTTGATGGACACGACTTTCAATCTGGGCCTCTGGAACATTTCTCAAGCGAAGACCCAGAGCCACCTCATCAAAAATCATGTTGGTCGAGATCATCTGGTTGGGGTTTTGCAGGACATAGCCCACGCGCTCTGCCCGCTCCTTGACACTATCACCCTTGATATCCTCTCCCTTTGAGAAATAGGTTCCTTCCGTCTGGATGAAGCCACAAATCGCCTTAGCAAGGGTTGATTTTCCAGCCCCATTTTTACCAACAATAGCCAACCGTTGGCCTTTTGGAATGGTTAGAGAAAGGTCTTTTAGAATGGGCTGGCCTTCTCGATAAGCAAAGTTCAAATGACCAAGTTCTAGGATTGTCTCTGCCTCTGCTCCTTTTTCAAAATGAGGAGTTGGGATATCCACTGATACATCACCAAGTGGTAGTTTTTCTACCTTGTCCAAATGCGGTAGCTTGCTGATATCCTGGCCTAACTGGCGAAGAGTCGTTAAATAGAGAGGTTCACGAATCCCATTTTCAGCCAGCAGTGTCGTCCTCAATAAATCATCAGGTTGACCATTAAAGAGAACTTGACCTTGATTGATCAAGATAACCCGATCAATCGGACGGTAGAGTACATCCTCTAAACGGTGTTCGATGATAATGGTTGTCGTCCCCTGTTCTTCATGAATCTGATCAATCAGATCAATAATATCCTGACCCGACTTGGGATCTAGATTAGCCAGTGGCTCATCAAAGAGCAGGATCGGACTTTCGTCAATCAGAACACCCGCCAAGCTGACCCGTTGTTTTTGCCCACCGGACAAATCTTGTGGCCGATGATCCAAGAGCTTGCTCAAATCCAAGCGCTCCGCCCAGGTATGGACCCGGGATTTCATACTTTCCAGCTCCACCATATCGTTTTCAAGGGCAAAAGCTAAGTCTTCTGCTACGCTGAGACCGATAAACTGACCATCCGTATCCTGTAAGACCGTACTGACCAAGTGAGATTTCTCATAAATACTGAGATCAAAGGCTTCTTTCCCCTGAATGAGGAATTGACCACTACTGGTTCCCTTATAGATATTAGGGATAATCCCATTTAAGCACTGGCCAATGGTTGACTTTCCAGAACCAGATGGCCCGACAATCAGGACCTTTTCCCCCTTATAAATGGTTAAGTTGAGATTTTTCAAAGTTGGCTCAGACTGTGCCTTGTATTGGAAGGAAAAATCCTTCAATTCAATCATTGATTCTTTCATTTAGTTCGCCTTTTCCCATAAGAGCGCAAATTGGATGGCCAAATCCGCGATTCGATCCTTGCTATCTAAATCCTCATGACTAGATAAGGTTCGGATATCCCATTTTTCTTCCGAGAGGTGGTCTGCTGCGTAGAAGAAATGGCAGAGCTCAAAGTCCCGAAAAGCTGCTAAAGCTGCCACTGCCGAACATTCCATATCTACACAGATGGCTCCTGCTTCCATTCGTCGCTTCATCTTATCGATGGTTTCCCGGTAGGGAGCATCTGTCGTCCACACTTTTCCTTTCTGATAGGAAACCTTGTGACTATCCAGAAAGACTTGGAAGAGAGGAAGGCTTTCCTTATTTACTTCCACTTCATCACTAGCCGGAAGATAGTGATAGCTGGTCCCTTCGTCTCGAAGAGCAGCCGTTGGAATGATGATGGAGGTCGCCTCAATATCTTGGTCCAAAACCCCACAGGTCCCAAAGAGCACTAGTTTTTCCATCCCAAATTGAATCAAATCCTCTATAATCCCTACACAGGAAGCAGCCCCAACTGGTGCATTAAAGACAGCAATCTCTTGGTCTTCAATCGTAATCCCATAGACTATGACTTCAAAGTTGGCCATGGAAGTTTTTGCAAGCACCTCATGTTCATAATTTTCAAGGAGGCGCGCAAAAGTTACTCTTGAAAAGCAAGAGATGACTACTTTGGGAAATCCTTCAATGGGACCATGTAGGTCTTGTGGGTTGATAATCGCCTGTCGATTGGCATCAAATTCTTCTAACAGCATCTCTGACTTCTCTTTCATTCATTCTACTTCTAGTCCTCTATTATACCACAAAATCGGCCTCTTTCCTTCTAACAAAGGGGAAAAGCAAGCTCACTTGTTCGCCTTTTGTGATGGGAAACAACAGAGCTGTCCTCCAAAAGGAAGAAGGATTCCTCAACCACTGCGTCTACCGTTGACCTCTTTTATGATGAAAATAGATAACTCTTACCAACTTCTACCTCGCTCTCTTGTTTCTTGGCTCGGGAAAAATTCGTTTACAAAACGAACCTCGCTCTCTCGTTTCTTGGCTCGGGAAAAATTCGTTTACAAAACGAATTTTTTCTGCTATACTTCTTAGAAGCAAAGGTTTTTAATGTCATCCTGTGAGGTGACAAAGACACAGAATATGAATAATCTGAGGGCCCTTGCTATGCAAAAATATTCATGGGCTCTTTTTTGGTGCCCAAAAGTGAGGTTATTATGAAAGAAGAATCAACTGTTGATTTGCTCCTGGATGTCGACCAAAGTCCGGCACCCCTAAAAGGAATCTTATTAAGTTTCCAACACGTTTTCGCCATGTTTGGGGCAACCATCCTGGTACCACTCATCTTGGGCATGCCCGTATCCGTTGCCCTCTTTGCATCAGGGGTTGGGACACTGATTTATATGACTTGTACCGGCTTTAAAGTCCCTGTCTACCTCGGCTCTTCCTTCGCCTTCATCACAGCCATGGCTTTGGCAATGAAGGAAATGGGAGGAAAAGTCGATGCAGCCCAAACAGGGGTTATCCTGACCGGTCTGATCTACGTGCTAGTCGCTGCAGGGGTTAAAGTAGCAGGCACTCGCTGGATTGACAAATTGCTTCCTGCCGTTGTCATTGGACCTATGATTATCGTTATTGGTCTTGGACTTGCAGGATCCGCTGTTAAAAACGCTGGTTTTGTCGAAGGGGGAGATTGGAAAAATGCCCTTGTCGCTGTCGTAACCTTCCTGATTGCCGCCTTTATCAACACCAAAGGAAAAGGTTTCTTCAAAATCATTCCTTTCCTCTTTGCCATTATCGGTGGTTATGTCTTCGCAGTTTGCTTGGGCTTGGTGAACTTTGATCCGGTCCTCAAGGCTAACTGGTTTGAAATCCCTGGTTTCTATCTTCCTTTCAATACGGGTGGAGCCTTCAAACAATACAACTTATATTTCGGTCCTGAAACCATCGCCATCTTGCCAATCGCTATCGTAACTATTTCAGAACACATCGGTGACCATACCGTGCTTAGCCAAATCTGTGGCCGTCAATTCTTGAAACAACCAGGTCTTCACCGTACCCTTCTTGGTGACGGGATTGCAACATCTGTATCTGCCTTCCTTGGTGGTCCAGCCAATACCACTTACGGTGAAAATACAGGCGTTATTGGGATGACTCGCATCGCTTCTGTTTCCGTTATCCGAAATGCAGCCTTGATTGCTATTTCCTTGAGCTTCCTTGGTAAGTTTACTGCCCTCATTTCTACTATTCCAAATTCTGTTTTAGGTGGGATGTCCATCTTGCTCTATGGGGTAATCGCAAGTAATGGTTTGAAAGTCTTGATCAAAGAACGCGTTGACTTCAGCTTGATGCGCAACTTGATTATTGCAAGTGCCATGTTGGTTCTTGGACTTGGTGGAGCAATTCTGAAACTTGGTCCAGTGACCCTATCAGGAACAGCCCTCTCCGCTATGACAGGAATCATCCTTAACTTGATCTTGCCACATGAATCAAACTAAAAGAAAAAGTTCTCAACACTGAGAACTTTTTTTATTAGAGTTGGGCTAATTGCAACAAGCGTTCTTTGGACAATTTTTTTATTTCAATTTGATTGGCATCTAACAGTTCAAATTCACTTGATTCCAAAGCATTCAGTAGGGCTTCTAAATTCACAGCCCCCACTGGCTTATAACTCTCTGGCATATCGGGATTTCCAGTGATTTCCACTAAGTTCACTTTCCAGTCGATAACTTCATCCATATTGACCTTCTCTACAAACTCTGCTGGAACAAAAGGCACTCGTGGCAAGACAGTATCCGTATCTTCTGTTAGACTGTAACTGCCAATAATGCCTCCCGTTTCGTTCTGACGGTAGAAACGAACTTGACTAAAGAAGGCGGAGCTGTATTGAACCTTTTTAACCACTTGACTGAACTCCTCTAAAGGTTGAGCGGAGTCTAGGATTTTACGAAGGAGCTCACGATCTAAAATTACAGGATGAGCAAATCCCTGAAGCTGATATTGATGAAGGTCTGGATCTTTTTCTAGATTCTGTAGATTCTTCAGCAAATAGTTCTCATAGTCAAAAGAGAAAATAGAATCTGCATCATAGCTGGTTCCCAAATTATCGTGAATCTCATTCCCCAACTGACGAGCTAGGGCACTGAGCCATTCCAAGATGAGTCGCCAATCTTCAAGGGTGGCAAAATCTGCAAGGATGAACTGATAAGCATGCTCTTGATCCAGATAACGAAGGATGATGGGCAAGCAGCTCTTGCCATAGCGGATACACATCATGGCTGGAAAATCTTTGAGAGAGCGACCAAGCATGGCTTCCTCAAAACTGTAGGTAAGAACTCCTTCCACCAAATTCAATACATCTTTAGCTGGCATCACTTTTTGATAGCCAAACATACTCTTTTTATTTCGAATTGAAAACACAACTGACATTTGTTTTCTCCTTTTTGTAATCGCTTACCAAATTATAGCACAAATTTTCATGACTTTCCATAGAAAAAACAGCCGAAAGGCTGTTTTTGAATGTAGACAAACTATTGTGCTACATTAAACAGCTAGATGACTTTCAAAACATGACTTTTATTTTTTTGTCATTAAAAAAGATGAAAAACTTTCCACTGTGAGAAAAAGTGCTTGAACCACTGTGGTTCAAGCACTCGGGAGTTTTGAAACCTTAGGTTCAAAACTAAGTCATGGAACTTCGTAGAAGTTCGCTGACGTCCGTACTCACCTAAGGGAAGTTTTTCAAAAGACTTTGTCTTCAATCTGAAACAGCCAAAAGGCTGTTTTTAGCTTATGCAAGAGTTCCATCAAGCGTCTCACCGATAACGGCCAAACGCTCAGCAACCTCTTCTTGTGACAAGTTGTGTTCTTCTACATAGCGATTGCGTGGATGAACACGGCACTCATGGGAGCAGCCACGGAGGTACTTGTCTTCGTTCTCTTCTGAAGTCAAGATGCGACGGTTACAGAAAGGATTTCCACAGTTGACATAGCGTTCACATGGTGTTCCATCAAACCAGTCTTTTCCAACAACGCTTGGATCGACATGGTTGACATCGACTGCAATCCGCTCATCAAAGACGTACATTTTACCATCCCATAGTTCTCCTTGAACTTCTGGGTCTTTTCCGTAGGTTGCAATTCCGCCGTGCAATTGACCGACATCTTTGTAGCCTTCACGCACCATCCAACCTGAGAATTTCTCACAGCGGACTCCACCAGTACAGTAGACGACAACGCGTTTGTCCATGAATTTTTCCTTGTTATCACGGACCCATTGTGGCAACTCACGGAAATTGCGGATATCTGGACGAATAGCGCCACGGAAGTGTCCAAGGTCGTACTCGTAGTCGTTACGAGTATCAAGGACAACTGTATCTTCATCTAGGAGAGCTTCTTTAAATTCTTTTGGAGACAAGTAAGCACCTGTCGTTTCAAGGGGATTGATGTCGTTATCGAAGTTATCATCCTCTAATCCAAGGTGGACAATCTCTTTCTTATAACGTACAAACATCTTCTTGAAAGCTTGCTCTTCTTCCTCATCAATCTTGAACCAGAGGTCTTCCATACCAGGAAGGCTGTGAACATAGTCCATGTATTTTTGCGTTGTTTCGTAATCACCAGAAACGGTTCCGTTGATTCCTTCATCAGCAACTAGGATACGTCCTTTGAGGCCAATTGATTTACAAAAAGCCAAGTGATCAGCCGCAAATTGTTCTGCGTTTTCGATGGGAACATATTTATAGTAAAGTAAAACACGAATAGGTTTTGCCATAAGATTCTCTTTTCTAAGATTAAATTATCAGAATTTTTCATTCAACTATACCAGTATACTCTCCCGAGAAAACGAATGCAATTTATTTGACTGAAAAATAAAAGCCTGGGGGCCAGACTTTAGAATGTAGACAAACTATTTTAAAGTAAAATAAGTTAAGCGATTCTGCAAAGAAATAAAAATGAGTTCCAATTTTTAAATCGATTCAAAAAAATACCAAAACTTTCCGCTGTGAGAAAAGTGCCTGAAACAATAACGTTTCAGGCACTCGGAATTATTGAGACCATAGGCTCAATAATTAGTCTTGGAACTTCGAAGAAGTTCGCTGACGTCCGTACTCACCTAAGGAAAGTTTTTAGTATGACATTGTCTTCAATCTGAAGCCTGGGGGGCCAGACTTTTATTCAAATTTCTAAACAACTTTTAAGCAATCTCCTTAATCCTCTAACTCTGCCTCGATCTTCTTTTGTTTTTTCCGATTGATAAGAGCAAGTGTTTTCTCTAACAGATAAGTCAAAAGGGCAAAGACTAAAATGGCAAGGACGATTTTGAGCAGATACTTGGGGCTGAACATAAAGCTCATCGTTTCGCGCTTCCCAATCACATCCGTTGCGATCACAAATAAGGCAAATAAGATGCCTGACCCGATGCGGCTGAACCAGCTATCTTTTTCTAACATATCTCGAATGTCGATCCCTGAGCTGATCCTTCTCACAAAGGCATAAACTCCCATGACAATCAACAAAATGAGCTCTGGAATATAAGCTACTAGGGCTAAGTCCAAAATACTAGCTTTCACAAAGGCTGATAGGGCGATAAAGCAGGTCATTCCTAAAACAAGTTCCCCTGCAATTTTTCCATCAAGTAGCATGGTCCGTTCATCTTTTACAATTGGTTCTTTCTTTTGTTTCATTTTCTTCCTCTTTCTATGTTAAAACTGTTACTCCCAGAACAGTTGATCCAGCGTCTTATCCAAGGTCTTACAAATAGCAAGGCAGAGGCTGAGGGTCGGATTGTACTTCCCTGCCTCGATCAGGCCAATGGTCTGGCGTGTCACCCCGATGGCATCTGCAAGATCCCCCTGGGTCATATCATGCTCGACCCGGGCTATTTTTAATTTGAGATTTTTCGCCACAGGCTTTTCCTTTCTTGTTTTTATAACTCTATTATACACTATATTTTCTATTTTGCAACATATATCTTACATTTTGTAAAAAATATTTTTGGTAAACAAAAAAAGCCTGGTTTCCCAGACTTTATCTTCTTATTTATGATTAGTCTTTAGACAAACTTCCATCTTTTGTTTGAGTCCGTGCATAAGCAATCAAGAGAAGAGAACCTGCAATAGCTACAACTAAAGCATTGACAGAACCTGCTACAACACCTTGTAGGAAGACCTTGTTGGCACTTTCTTTGTAGATCATCACATCCCCAATCGGAGCAATCAATCCCCAAATAAGCAAGTTGGCAATGACTTGTACGACGTTAAAGACGATCAATTCTTTCTTGGTCACTTCTCCTTTTAGGTTACCGATTTGCTTGCGGAAGATACCAACAAAGAGTCCAAACAAGCCACTAGAAATGATCCAAGTCCACCAGAGACCATAAGTCATCGCATCTTTAATAGCATGACCGATAAAGCCCATTAAGAAACCAACAATCGGACCAAAGACCACACTAAAGAGGGCTTGAAGAGCGTATTGCAACTGAATGTTGGTATTTGGAGCTGGCGCTGGAATTGGGATCATCGCAATGACCACAAAGAGGGCCGCTCCAACCCCGATGGCTACAACATCCTTAATTGTAAAAGCTTGTTTTTGTTTCATATTTTATCTCCTATTAATTTTCCATTTTTCTAATTTCGATATGCCAAGAAGCCCCAACTCCTACATTATAGGCCTTGGCAAAGGATCCCTGGTTGATAGCAAGACCAACACGGTAGAGGGAATTGATATAAAGGATTGGCTGTCCAATCCGCACATCTGCGAAAGACTTGCCGTAAGTTACTTGGTTTTGGTAAACCAGCATGTCATTGTTGTAGATGGTCACTTCAAAGCGTTCCCCAAATTCGGGTTCCAAATGATTGAACTCTTCTCGGGTAATCGAAGTCCAGAGGGAACCAAAACGTACATCCAAGATATCAACGGCTCCTTTGACAAGATTGTCCTCTATAACAGTTTCCACTACAGGGATTTCTACAATGTGTTCGACACTGAGTTCTGGTCCCACTTCCTCAAAGCTGATATGGCCACTGGCTAACTTAGCTCCTGTATAGGCATAGACATCACGCCCATGGAAGGTATAAGAAAATTCTGTATTGGCCCGGCGGTTCTTCACCTCTGAAATCTCACGGATAGCAACAATCCCTACATGTTTCTTGATAAAAGAGAGGGTTCCATTATCCGGTGTAACAATGTATTGGTTCTTCGCCGTTTTGGCTACCACACTCTTTCGTTTGGAACCAACACCCGGATCGACCACCGAAACAAAGGTTGTCCCTTCTGGCCAGTAGTCTACCGTCTGAAAGAGGCGGTAACTTCCTTCAAAGATATTGTAAGGGGTAATGTCATGGGTCAAGTGATGAATCTTGAGGGTTGGTGATTCCTCTAAAGCAACCCCAATCATAGCAGAGACAGCCCCGTCTACCAGACCAAAATCTGACTGAAGGACTAGTAAATTATTGTGCATATTTCTTCTCCATCATGTCATTTTCTATCTAGCTTTTGATAAACCAATTGTCCTAGAAGATAACCTAGTAGAGCTCCAAACAGAAGGGTCAATAAAAACCAGCTCACCGTCTCCATATTCGACGGTACCATAACGCGTTCAATATAATCCATCGACTTCCCACGGGCTAGTAAAGAAGCACGGTAACTAGCTGGTTGGATCCACATCATGAGAATGGGCCCTGTCGTCGTAAAGGAAAAGAGGAGGAAGGAAAGCGCATTGCCCAACTTCGACTGGTAGCGGCCTCGGGCTGCGACCAATTCGGCTAAAAGCCCCCCAACAAGAGCAGGAAGAAAGGCTCCAGCTCCATGACGAGTGAAAAGGAAAAAAGCACCAATCACAAGAGCAACTACTAGAATAGCTCCTGTCCGTTGAATTTTCTCAACATAGACGCGATAGATCCCTCCACCAACTAGGGCAGAGAAGGCTGGAGCATAAAACATATTCCCTCGATGGTCAACCAGACTTCCAAGCAGGACGCCTAAACCAATAGCAAGAAAATACAAGCCTGCAAAGGCTGCAACCTGCTTAAATTGATGTTTCTGTATCATGTTCATATACTTCACCCATCCTTACCGGTGACTAATTTTCTTGGTCAAGAAATCACCGATAAACTGAATAAAGAAGATCAAAAGCAGAATCAAGAAGGTTGCTAGCAAGGTGACATCATTATTAAAGCGTTGGTAACCATAGGAAATAGCCACGTTTCCGAGACCACCGGCTCCAATCGCACCCGCCATGGCTGTTTCACCAACCAAGGAAATAAGGGTAACAGTTGTGACACGAATCAGATCTGGAAGACCTTCACGAAGATAGACACCAACGATATCCCAAAATGTTGCCCCACTGGCTTGGGCCGCTTCAATTACACCTCGGTCAAGCTCAGATAAAACGACTTGAACTTGGCGGGCAAAGAAAGGAAAGACAGCTAAGGATAGGGGAACTAAGGCTGCTGTAGGACCGATCCCAGTTCCGACAATCATACGAGTAAAGGGATTGATCAAGGCTAGCAAGATGATAAATGGAATCGCACGAAAGATGGAAGTGATTTTATCCAAGATATGGAAAACCAATTTATTCTCGATAATCCCACCTGGTGCTGTCAAGACTAGTAATAAACCTGCAATGAGTCCCAATAAACCACCAATCACAAAAGAGATAAAGGTCATGTAAAGGGTCAGATAAATCGCTGTTCCCCATCCAGCTTGGCCACTCCAGCCCATCCGGTAAACATTTGGTAGATAGGTTTGAATAAAGTCAATCATGCATTACTCCCTTCTTTTAAAACACGAACAGAAACACCTGCAGCTTGTAGATCCCGTTGCGCTGCAGATAGGTTGGCTGCTTCTCCAGTCAGGATAACAACCAACTCTCCAACAGGGGTATGATCCAAAATTTCAATATTTCCGTGTAGAATATTTGCAGACACTTGGTACTGTTTATAAATATCGTTGATAATCGCTGTGTCTGTCACCGAACCAGAATATTTCAAATGGGCCAAAACAGAATCCGCTGGCAATTGCTTAACAATTTGTTGCTGGTTGATTTTCACCATAGCTTCATCGATTCCTGTTGCTGTTGTGATGAAGTCTTGCGTCAATTCATTCTTAGGATTAGAGAAGATATCTAAAACAGAACCTTCTTCAATCAATTCACCATTTTGCATGACAGCCACTCGATTGGCAATGTCTTTGACAATTTGCATTTCGTGGGTAATTAAGACCACTGTCAAGCCCAACTTCTGGTTCAGCTCTTGCAGAAGAGCAAGGATTTGTTTGGTCGTTTTTGGATCTAGGGCAGATGTTGATTCGTCAGAAATCAAAATCTTTGGATCGTTGGCGAGCGCACGAGCAATCGCCACCCGTTGTTTTTGTCCACCTGACAATTGAGCAGGATAGTTGTCCGCCCGATCTGACAGTCCTACTAGTTCCAACAACTTAGCCACTTTTTCAGCCTTTTGCTCTTTAGACAAATTTGAATGTTTGAGGGCGAAGGCCACATTTTCAGCTGCAGTCATTTGGGCCATAAGATTGAAGTGTTGGAAAATCATACCAATGTCCCGGCGTTTTTGGCGTAAAGCCGCAGCATTCAAGGTCACCCGATCTTGATAGATGACATCACCATCTACGGTGATAGTACCTGCTGACGGTACTTGCAAGAGATTGATGACCCGTACAAGCGTTGACTTCCCTGCACCAGAATATCCAACGATTCCGTAAATATCCCCTTCATTGATATGAATGGTCACATCCTTCACGGCTGCAATTTCACGTTTTTTCTGATGAAAGGTAACATCGATATGGTCCAGTTTGATAATTTCTTTACTCATAACTTGTGATTAACTCCTTAATTAATTCAATATGGGTATAGTAGTCTGCAATTTTCACATTCTCATCCCCACCATGATCTCGACTATTGGCATTTCCGATACCAAAGGCAGCCATTGGAACTTGCAAGGCCTCAAAGACCGTATGCATGGGACCAGTTCCTGCAGTTGTCGGAAGGACACAGACCCCTTCTGGATAAAAGCGTTTGGCCAGATCAATCACATTGAGAATGGACGGCGCACTCATATCACTCCGATAGCTCATTTCCCCTAGTGTGAAAACAAGTTCAATCTTCTCAAAGCCATTCTGATCCAATTGTTTACGGATTAACTCCAAGACTTGTTTAGGCTCCAAGCCTGGCACCAACCGAACTTCCATCTTGGCTCGAGCTTCTGCAGGGAGAATCGTCTTGACTCCTTGTCCCTGATACCCTGTTCCCAAGCCTTCAATGTTCATAGCTGGCTCAAAATAAAAACGTTTTAAGAACTCACTTCGTTCTTCTTTCAAGATAGGCAATTGGAGATTGTAGATTTCTGTCACATCGTCCGCCGTTTTATTGGCATACCGATCAATCAGGGCCAGTTCCCGCTCGTTAGGCTCCTCAATCAAGTCATAGAGGCCATCCACCAGGATACGACCGTCTTTATCTCGAAGACTGGACAAACCATTGAGCAGATACCAAGATGCTGATTCCACCACTCCACCATAGCTGGAATGGATATCCACATCTGCACTTTTGACCACCATGTCAAAGGTAACAATCCCCTTGTTGCCACCGGAGATTTCCAGTTCCCCTTGTTGGTTACGAGTCCCTTGTTCCCAGACTAAGAGATCTGCCCCACGCAAGTGTTTTTTGTGTTTGGCTAGATACTTGTCTAGGTCGGTCGAGGCAGATTCTTCTGCTCCTTCGATGATAAAGGTAATGTTGACCGGCAGGTCGCCATTCTCACGGATATATTTGCGAATAGCCGTCAAGCGTGCTGTAATATGCCCCTTGTCATCATCTACCCCTCGACCATACATGGTCCCGTAATGGACCGACAGCGTAAAGGGATCACTCGTCCAAGGTTGGTCGCCATCTGCTGGAACAGTATCGTAATGGTTGTAGAAAATGATGGTCTTCGCGTCCGGATTGGGTGAAACAAATTTAGCAATGACAAATGGCGCTGTGTAACTGTCATCCACAGTTACCTTAGCTCCTGCAGCCGTGAAAATTTCTCCCAAATAGGTCGCTACTTCCTTTAAGCCAATCTGCTGGGCAAAGATGGAGCGCTTGGAAATGAGGGTCCTCAGGACTTCAAAATAATGCTGAGCCACCTCATCATTTTCAAATTTGCGTATTTGTTCTGTCTCTCTTGGATTGGACATCATTTCCTCCTACTATACACGATAAGAGGTAGAGAAAACCTTCTCCACCTCTCTATTCATCCTCTCAATTACCAAACTGGTTGGTCCATACCGTCTGAAGATTCTTCAATGACTTTCTTCACGTTGTCAGTATGGTAGGCTTTAATAATGGCTTCGATTGCTTTTGCTTTATCAGATGATTTCCAATCTTTCTTAGCTGCAATCAAGTTGTACCATTGTTTAGAGTTGCTGTTTGCTTTTTCTACAAAGAGAGCTTTCTTGTAATCAATTCCTGCTTCACGAACAAAGGTATTATTGATGATCGCTGCATCAACTGATGGAAGTGAAGAAGCTGTTTGAGAAGCGTCCAACTCAGAAATTGTCAAGTTCTTTGGATTGTCTTTGATGTTGCTGATGGTAGCCAATTCCCCATTTTTTGTATCCAACTTGATCAAACCAGCTGATTCCAATACATACAAAGCACGGCTTTCGTTTGTTGGATCGTTTGGTACTGCAATGGTTCCTTTTTCAGGAATATCTTTTACATCTGTATATTTGTTCTTCCCATCTTTAGTACCAGAGTAAAGACGGATTGGCGCAATGTAAGTATCTGCTACAGAAACTAGGTCTGCGCTGTTTTCTTTGTTCCAATTTTCAAGGTAGTTGTAATGTTGGAAAGCGTTGATATCCACATCCCCATCACGAACAGCTTGGTTTGGTTGTGAGTAATCTGTAAACTCAGTGAATTCCAACTTGATGTTAGCTTTTGCATCATCCAAGTTCTTTTGCACTTCTTTCCAACGAGCTTCTTCTGTATCGCTTAAGCTCATCACCCCAACTTTAACAGTTGTCACACCATCTTTATCAGATAATTTAGATGATTTTGAAGACCCACATGCTGCTAAGGCAAAGGTTGCAACGGTAGCAAGAGCTGCTACACCAAAAAGTTTTGTTAATTTCATATTCTTTCTCCTTATGATGTTTTTAAATAACCTTATTTAATATCAGAAGCTTCTGGAAGGTAGGTTCCCCCAAAGTACTTCTTAGACAACTTTTCAAGCGTCCCGTCTTCGTACAACTCTTTGATCCGTTTGTTGACGAAGGTTTCCAATTCTTTTTCACCTTTGGCAAGGATTGGGTAAACGTATGGTTGTTGATCACTTGGAAGTTCAATCACTTCCAAATTATTCAACCCTTGGTCCTTGATCAAGGCTTCAACTGTCAAGCGTTCAAAAATCTTATAATCTGAACGGCCATCGCTCAAATTAGCAAGAATGGATTGGATGGTACCCTCTGTAAATTTGAGCTCAGTTGGATTATCCTTATGCTCTTCATTATAGGCTTCCAATTGTTTCGCTGTAGAAGTTCCTTGGATAACCTCTGTAGACTTGCCACCGATATCGTCTAGTGATTTGATACCTGAATCTTTGCGGACTACTAAGACCACTGGGTTCTTAGCGTAAGGATTTGGGTACAAGTATTTCTCCGCACGTTTTTTATCGTAGCTAAGGTTGCTGACACCGATTTGGTAACGATCACCGTCTAAGCCCGCAAAGATAGAAGACCACTCTGTCTTATTAAAGTTGACTTCATACTTATCTGATCCTTTGAAGATTTCACGCATGACCTCAATTTCGTAACCAGTCAATTCCCCGTCCTTATCATAGGTGAAGGGTTTGGTTGTTCCAACTGTTGCAACTTCGATGGTCCGTTTTCCACTTGATTTACTTGATGACTTGGATGAGCAGGCTACCAAAGTCCCAACTGCTGCTAAGCCCACAAGGCTCAAACCAACATATTTGATGAATTTATTCAATTTCATTTGTTCTCCTTTTTCACTAAATTGTTTATTCCTCTTTTAAAAACAGCTTTTTCCATCATATCAAAATTCCTAACTCTTGGGTATTATATTTTCTTTATGGCGGTGATAGGTTTTATCTATCACGTCTCATTTGGTTGAAAATTTTTCCAGCAAAGCGAGGGCATTTTCTACGTAATATGGAACTGATACTGCAAAAGCAGCATCATCTATGACCATGCTATCATGGTGGAGATCCGGTGCATCCGCTGCACCATTCGATCCGATAAAAGCAAAGACTCCTGGGATTTTCTCTTGATAGAAGGCAAAATCTTCACCCGCTGTCGATGGCTGGGCCTCGACAACTTCTGCAAAAGACTTGGACCAACGAAAGACTTTTTTAGCCAAAGCCTTATCATTATAGGTAACCGGTGGTGTCTTGCCCCAATCAAATTGGACCATGACTCCCGTGCTGTTAGAGATCTGTTCGATAACACGAATGAAATCCGCCTTGAGCCGTCTCTGGAGATCCGGATTAAAGGTTCGAATGGTTCCTTCAAAGTAACCAGACTTGGGAAGAACATTCCAGGTTGAACCAGCTTCGATATGGGTCACCGATAGGACAGCTGTCTCAAATGGTGAAACCGTACGCGAGACCAAGGTCTGCAACTGCTGGACCATACTAGTAATCGCTACAACCGTATCCAAACCGAGATCCGGTCGAGCTGCATGACTGCTCACCCCAGTGACAGTCACCTTGAACTTTTCAACTCCTGCCATCATGGCGCCTGGACGCAAGGCCAACTGACCCGCAGGCAATGACGGCATGTTGTGAAATCCAAGGATGGCCTGTACATCCTCTAGGAGCCCGGTCGCTAATACCGCAGATGCTCCTTCAGAAGTCTCTTCAGCCGGCTGGAAAATCAACCGAACCGTTCCCTTTAAGTCAGCCTCCATACCCTTTAGGACTTCTGCAGCCCCTAAGAGGCTCACCTGGTGGAAATCATGACCACAGGCATGCATGACACCAGGGGTTCGGCTTTGGTAGTCGAGACCCGTGTTCTCCTGAATCGGGAGGGCATCAATATCTGCACGCAGGGCAATGACCGGTTTACCGCTTCCGATTTCAGCAATCAGACCGGTTTTTAATCCACTGTTTAAAATGCGTACACCTAGCTTTTCCAAATAGGCTTTGAGATAAGCTGTGGTTTGGTATTCTTGTCCAGATAACTCTGGATGCTGATGCACGTAATGCCGAATGGGCACTAGATGTTCATAGGAAAATGATACCATTTCTCGTCCCCTTTCTAGCATAGTTCTATTCTATCACTGCCTCCCCTATTCGTCTAATTCCTATTTTTTTCTCTCAGTTATAGCCAGGAACTATATCATTATTTTTTGGACCTCTGCCTTCCTTCCTAAAAATGCCAAACCTCAAGAAAAAAACCTTCGAAGAAATTATCTTCAAAGGTCTATTTCTATTAGAATCCATCTACGTTAGTGTAGATCTTTTGCACGTCCTCATCATCTTCAAGAACGCTGTAAAGTTTTTCAAAGGTTTCCAAATCTTCACCTGACAACTCAACTTCTGATTGAGGAATCATTTCCAATTCGGTTACTTGGAATTCTTCGATACCAGATTCACGCAAAGCAACGATCGCTTTGTGAAGGTCAGTTGGAGCAGTGTAAACAGTGATGGTTCCTTCTTCTGCTTCTACATCATCTACATCTACATCTGCTTCCAACAAAAGCTCAAAGATGGCATCCGCATCATTACCTGCAAAGACGATGACACCTTTGTTGTCAAAGAGGTAAGATACAGAACCTGAAGCTCCCATGTTTCCACCGTTTTTACCAAAGGCAGCACGGACATTGGCAGCTGTACGGTTAACATTTGAAGTCAAAGTATCCACGATCAACATGGAACCATTTGGTCCGAACCCTTCGTAACGTCCTTCTGTAAAGGTTTCGTCTGTGTTTCCTTTTGCCTTATCGATCGCTTTATCAATTACGTGTTTTGGCACTTGCGCTTGTTTGGCACGGTCGATAACGAATTTCAAAGCAGTATTCAATTCTGGATCTGGCTCACCTTTTTTAGCGGCTACATAGATTTCTACTCCGAATTTCGCATATACTTTTGAGTTAGCGCCATCTTTGGCAGTTTTCTTGGCTACAATATTGGCCCATTTACGTCCCATGAGGATTCTCCTTGTGTTTGATTCATATTATTTTCAATCTTTAACATTATATCACAAATCGCTGAACTTGGACTAGAATTTTCTATTTTTAAAGGGGGATTTTATGGGAACTTTCTATGAGTTGGAAACTTAAAATATCTAGTTTAACTATAAAAAGACTCTCTGTTAGAAACTTAATAATGGTCTTTAAAAGAGAGGAAAGCGACACCTGACTCATCTATCATATAAATCAGGCGATTTTCTGCATCAATCCGTCTTGACCATGCTCCTTGAAAGTCATATTTCAAGGGTTCAGGCTTACCAATCCCAGCAAATGGATCTTTTTGGATCTCTTTGATAAGAGTATTGATTCGCTTCAGTGTTTTTTTGTCCTGACTTTGCCAGTAACAATAATCCTTCCAGGCATCTTCTGTAAATTTGAGTAACATCCGTTACCCCTCAATCTCATGGAGTTGAACCTGACCAGCTCGGACTTCTGCCATGCCCCGCAAGACCTTATCTGACAATTCCTTGTTCTGAGCTAGTCTCAGAGTTTCTTGTAGACTGTCCCACTCGCTCTTAGAGATGACCACAATATCTTCGTCTGGATTCTTATTCACGACCGTCAAAGGCTCAAACTCATCATTCACCTTCTTCATATAATCCTTCAAATGATTGCGGAATGTTGAATAAACGACTGCTTCCATGACCATACCTCATTCTACCTCTTTTCTATTATTATACATGAAAAAGAAAAACTTGTCAGGAACTTGTACAAGTTTTCCTTATCTACCTAATTATTCGTAAAAAGTTTTTAAAATTGGTAAAAAAAATCTACTGTCTAAAAAGATCTTTTAGACAGTAGATAAACATTGTTTCCGTATATCATAAACTTCTTGCCTTACGTGAATGTGGGCAGAAAAAATTTACGTGAGACTTTCTATTCTTCCACTCTCACTGGCACCCGGCCCCAGGTTTGTTCCGGCAGTTGGGGATGGCCCAATTGATAAACTTGCTCTGCTTGCTGGGTCAAGGCATCCCAAGGTTCCTTACCGATTCGGGTCACGATTTCTACTGATTTTTTCAAGCCTTTGAGGTAGGCTTGTCCCTTTGCGGAAAATCCTAAGACATGAATGGAATCTGGAGGAGCTTGATCCATCGCCCCTACCAAGATGTAGGTCAAGATGCGGCGGACTCGCGCCTTGGTATAGCGCTTGGTTGCGACTTTCTCCACCAATTCTTCCACAGAGCTAGTACTTCGAACGGCCTCCTTTATCCGGTTGGCCAGTTCTTCATTGACCTGAAAAATCTGTGTCAGATCCGGATGGGTTAGGATTTGATAACGGAGTAGTTGGTCATAATCCTCCCAAGATACCTGTGGAGCCGACTGAAAGAGTTGGCTATTGGGCATGAACTTAGCGACAAAGTCCTGATCTTCCTTGTACAGGCGTAGACTAGTCGCAGAAGCATAGGCCACTTCTTTTTCTTCCGAATGGTAGCCTGCACCTTGCCGTTGGACGGGCTTGAGCGCAATCCTCTTCCCAGCACAAGCCTTGGCATAGGCCAAGGCCAGGATATGATTGGGAGTATCTCCTGTGAACTCCACTCCTGCAAAGGTTTCCCACATTTTTTGGGTCTTCTGTGGATAGGATAAATAATCCGGAAGGCTTCGCAAGAAAGCTTCCATTTCCCTTGCTTTCTCCGAATAAACAGTCGCAATCGCTTGGTAATCCAAGACCTCTTCTGTCCCAAATGTCAATTGGTCGATTCCTAGACGGGACAAGATTTCTACCGCTCCCTTGGCAAAATGATCAGCTGACTGAACAGCCACGAGAAAGGGGAGCTCGACCACCAGATCCGCTCCATTTTCCAAAGCCATCTGGGCCCGTGTCCACTTGTCTACAATGGCAGGCTCGCCACGTTGAACAAAATTCCCAGACATGGCTACAATCTTCATCCCTTCTGCCTGTTCCAGCAGGTACTTGTGTCCATTGTGAAAGGGATTAAATTCTGCAATAATACCTGTAACTGTCATATTTTCCTACTTCTGTGCTACAAAAAACCAACGTTTGCTGGTCTTTGTTGGCTCTTTGTCTTCAAAGTCTGCATACAATTTGAAAGATTTAAAGCCAGCCTGCTCCAATAAGATGTCATAGGTTAAAACTTCATAGGTGCGTTCCTCATGAACTTCATCATGGCGACTAAAGGATCCATCCTCTTCTTGGACAAAGAAGGTCAGCTCATGGACGATAGAGTGAGGGGCCGCATCCTCATAGGTATCCCAGAGCATGGCAAAATCTTCCGCATTTTCATGATAAGAATAGCCTGGGAAGACCTCATCTGTCTGGTAGGTCGAATGGACATCAAAAATAAAGACTCCGCCTTCATTGAGGACATTATAGACTTCCTTAAAGACGTCTCCTACTTCTACCTCGTCCTGCATATAGCAGATAGAATCCGAGTAGCAGGTCACGAAATCATAAGTGCCTGCTTGCGACAGGTCCAGCATATTGCCCTCGATAAAATCAATCTTCTGCTTAGCTGAAGCAGCTCTTTTTTCAGCAATTTTCAGCATGTCAGCACTCAGGTCTAACCCCGTCACATCAAATCCAGCTTGGGAAAAACGAACAGACTGAATCCCAGTCCCACAAGCCAATTCCAGTAATTTTTTCCGATCCTTGCTTTTAGGGAGATGCCGGAGAGAAAAATCCGTCCACAAATCATACAGACTGTCATCCATGACCGCATCATAGACCGACGCAAAGGTTTCATAAGTCGCCATATTCATGATACCAAGTCCGCCCGTAATCCGATAGAAAATTAGGAGCACGACGATGGAGCTAAGCTCCAAGGAGAGCTATCTATTTTCCGAGGAGTACAGGACGGGTTCAAATCCTTTCTAAGATACAAAGAGCGTGAAAAGCAAAGAGAAAATAGGAAACTTTCTGCCGTATCGTCAGATACAAAGGAAGTTACTCTTTTTCTCAAAGCTTTTAGCTCGTGTTCAGTTAGAAACCTAACCAAGCACAAGGCTCCATCCTTTCTTTCCATAGAATTTCAATTTAACCAACAAAACTCAGTTGCTACCAACTGAGTTTACCTGCTTATGCTAGGGCTGCTGAAAGATCGACAGCACTTGCTTCGTGCCATAGCTTTTCTAGGTTATAATGGGTACGCATTTCTTCTGAGAAGACATGGACCACCACACCACCTAAGTCAAGAAGGACCCAACCTCCAGCTGAGTCACCCTCGACGTGGCTGGCATTACCACCAGCTTCAACGACTTTCTCACGAATATTCTCTGCGATAGCTTCCAACTGACGGCTATTCATAGAGCTTGCGATGACAAAGTAATCTGTCACACTAGTCAAGCTTTGGACATCCAAAGCGACAATGTCTTCCGCACGTTTTTCATCGGCAGCTTTAATAACAAGTTCAAGTAATTCTTTTTCTTTCATTTAGTCCTCTTTCCTTAAAAAATTGATTTGTAATCTAAGACATCCGCAAAACGTTCTGCCCAAATATTTTCATAAAATTCATTAAGCGTTTCTGCCGGAATATCCTCTCCATCAAAGGTTGTGACAGCTCCTTCTGGAATGACCAGTTTGTAGCCGTATTCAAACCCCACTTTGACGGATGTATCGACACAATATTCTGTCTGCATGCCACACAGGACCAGTTGTTGAATTCCTTGTTGATCCAAGTATTTTTTTAATCCTGTCTCCTTAAACATGCTATTGTGTCGCTTCTGAAATACCTTTTCATTCTCCTGTCTTTTCAACAGAGGAGATAATTGCCAATCTTCCGAGGTTAAAGCCTCTGGCGTTTCAATATGCTGAATGTAGATGATTTCAATCTGCTGTTTTCTAGCCTGATCTTGCAAATAAGCGATCTTCTCTAGGAGCTTTTCTGTCTCAAAACCTGTTTCCACTAAGATATTTTGTACATCAATAATGATAAAAGCTGTCTTCACTCACTGCTCCTCTTTCAAATACTTCACAAAGGCGTTATAGGTTTCAAGGGTTTGGGGATAAATGGGCAATCCTTGGTGGGCCAGGTGTTCGACTGTGCGAGCCGTCTCATAGGCCACCGCTTGATCCAAGGAGACTTGAGCGATGTCACGTGCTTGCTCTACCCCCGGAAAGGCCCGGTTGTGCTCAATGTAATCTGCCACATAGACAATCTTGTCTAAGGTTGACATTTGACTACTCCCCACTGTGTGAATCTCAATACTGCGAAGAATGGCTGGATCTGTCAGTCCGAGATCTTCCTGAATCTTATAAATGCCGACCATTCCATGCCAGACGTTATTGCCCCAGTTTTTTAATGCTGGATCAAGACTATAGCGATCAATCAAGTCTAGAAATTCCTGATCCGATAATTTCTTGGCGTAGTCATGCAACAAACCTGCTAGGCCAGCCTGCTCTTCATCAGCCCCATAGCGTTTGGCCAAGTCACGAGCAGCCTTCTCAACCCCTAAACAATGGGTTAGCCGCTTTTCTGGCAGGATTTGACGCATTTTTTCAAGCAAGACCTCACGAGAAAAGCCTAGATAGTTTTCATAGGTCATTAATACAAACCTTCTTTCTTGATGTAGTCCAAGACTGGTTTTGGCAACATAAAGTTTGGCGTCCGACCTTGGGCGATAAACTCTCGCACCATACTAGAAGAGATGTCCATAAGAGGAACATCGACCCAAATCACAGGATAGGAGGTTCCCGCCTTATAGCGTGGTCGCTGTACTCCGACAAACTGCACCATCTCCACTAATTCGTCAATCCGATACCATTTTGGCAGGTAGTCTACCATATCCGCTCCAATGATGAAGTAATAGTCTGTATCTGGGTCTCGCTCATTGAGCAACTTCATCGTATCGTAGGTATAGGAAACCCCTTTACGCTCTAGCTCAATCGTCTCGATTTCCAGACCTTCAATGCCTTCGATGGCTAGTTCCAGCATTTTCAAGCGATGGCCTTCATCTATGGTTTCTTTTTTATCCACATGCGGAGGCTCATATTCTGGCATGAGAAGGACCTTGTCCAAGCCTAGTTGCTGGCGGACTTGATCTGCAACTACAAGATGGGCATTATGGACGGGATTGAAATTCCCTCCGAGGATTCCCACTTGTTTGCGTTTCTTATCTTTGATCTCTGGCTCTAACTCCACCTTGGTAAAGGGGGTTAATAGTTCAATGGCCATATACCTGCTCTCCTGTGTCTCTTAGATTTCTTTTACTTTGACTGAAATCTTCCGGTTTTCTTTTTTGCTTGATTGTTTGTATAAGATGAGGATGCGTCCAATTTTTTGAACCGTATCCACACCGATTTCTTCTTCCAAGATTTCCGCTACTTCATGGATATTCTCATCCGTATTTTGAAGGAGGGTCACCTTGATCAGTTCGCGCGCATCTAGTGCTTGGCGCACACTGGTTTTGATTTGGTCATTGAGACCGTTTTTCCCGATTTGGATAATGGGTTTGAGGCTGTGGGCTTGGCTGTTGAGGAAAGCCCGTTGTTTGGATGTTAATGTCATGCTTTTTTCATTGTTTCTTTTTTGATACTTTTCTGATGTGGTGGCGGTCGTCAGCGACCTCCTAGCGGAGTTCCATGACTTAAATTTGAGCCTAGGTCTCAAATTTTCCGCGCCTAAGTAGTAAAATACCTACTTAGGCTTTCACCACAGCGAAAAGTATCCTTTCTAGGCTCGTTGCACTCGCCCAGTCTATAAAGAAACTATTTCCTTTCAAAATTTTAAATAATAGCTTTGCGGGTAACGACTGCTACGCCTTCTGGTGCCCAGACGGCTACTTTGGCTTCTCCATTGACGCGGATCCAGCCGAGTCCAGAGATGACCAGGTCTGTCTTGTCCTTGATGGTAAACTCATGAGAAACCAAGGGTGGGAATTCTTCTTTTTCTTTGCTATTAGGAGGTGTTAGTAAGCCACCGACATGCTTGTCATAAAAGGCTGTTGCTCCTTCGAGCTTGGTTCGGTGAAGCTTGAGTTCATTATCAAAGAAGGCAGTGAAGCCTTGCTTTTCTCCCTTGATAAAGTCAAACCGTCCCAGACCACCCAAGAAGAGGGTTTGCTCTGGATTGAGCTGATAAGTCTTGGGTTTGATTTCCTTTTTAGGGCTGACATACTTGAGGTTTTTTGCCGTCAAGTAATGAGCCATTTGGTGGCGATGGATAATCCCTGGTGTATCGTAGATGTAGGACCCATCGTCCAGTGGTATTTCGATCTTGTCCAGTGTCGTACCTGGGAAGCGAGAGGTCGTGATGATATCTTTGTCTCCAGTGATTTCTTGGATGATTGCATTGATGAGGGTCGATTTCCCAACGTTGGTCACCCCCACTACATAGACGTCACGGCCTTTGCGGTACTGCTCGATCTTTTCCATCAAGTCCTTGATAGCGCTCTTATTTTGGGCAGAGGTGAGGACCACATCGACAGGACGCATCCCTTCTTCGTGGGCCCGCTCCATCAACCAATGCGTCACCTTGCTATCTTTAACTGACTTAGGCAAGATGTCCTTTTTATTTCCGACCAAGAGGACATCATTTCCTGCTACAAAGCGTGGCAGGCCAGGGATAACAGATCCATTAAAGTCAAAAATATCCACTACATTGACCACGAGAGCATCACTATCACCTACTTCGTGAAGGAGCTTTAGGAAATCATCATCTGTCAGATGCACATCTGTGATTTCATTGTAGTGACGTAGACGGAAACAGCGTTGGCAATAGGCTTCGCCTGTTTCCAAGCCCTTTTCAAGAGCTGATTGGGGAGTATAGCCTAGCCCCTCTTTATTTTCTGTCTGAATGGGCGCTCCACAGCCAATACAGAATAATTCTTCCATTATTAAATTCCTTTTTTATATACAATTGGACCATATTTTTCGGCCATTTGCTTCATGACACGGCGTTCACGCGCCCGGTTGATCTGGGTCTTGATGGAGTCATGCTCAACCAAAGGCTTGACCAAAATCGAGCGAATGCCTGCTCGATGAGCGGCCCGGATATCCGTCATCAGTTGATCTCCGACCATGACCACTTCATTTTTCTCATAGTGGAAACGTTTGAGGGCCCGATCAATCCCAAAAGTAAAGGGCTTAAGCGACCAAGCTTCATAGTCAATATCAAATTTCTCAACAGCGCGCTTGACCCGTTTGGGGCTATTATTAGACACCACGATAACCCGAATCCCCCCATCACGAAGGTCATGTAACCACTGGCGCATCTCAGGAGTACCATCCGGATTATTCCAAGCAATCAAGGTGTTATCCAAATCCACAAGGACCGCCTTGATACCTTGTTTTTTCAAGTCTGCAACGGTGAGATCATAGGCTGCTTCCACCGCAAAATCTGGTTTGTAATTTTCGATTGACACGTTTTTCTCCATTTTTTATATTCTCTTCATTGTAGCATAAATAGACGTATTTTGCACTTGCTTCGTTGTCTCCCCTTTGTAAGAGGACCCAATCTATCTCTTTGATATTCCCTAAAATAGACAAAATCGTTACAAAGTTCCAAAAACGTGGTATAGTGGTATAGTAGAAGAAAAAAATACGCGGAAGAGTTATGATAACAAAAGAAAAAAAATTGAGGGAGGTCTCCCCTCTCCTCCAAAAAATCATTAATTGGTCCTCCATCATTGGGGCCCTGGCAACCCTTGCTTTCTGTATCTGGGCCTACTTTGCTGGCATCCTCCAATCCAAGGAAACCTTGTCGGCTTTTATTCTCCAAGCAGGTATCTTCGGGCCACCTCTTTTTATCTTTCTTCAGATCCTTCAAACAGTGGTCCCTATTATTCCTGGCGCTCTTACGTCTGTCGCTGGGGTCTTTATCTATGGCCACATCATTGGGACCATCTACAACTACATCGGCATCGTCATCGGCTGTGCCATCATCTTCCACCTCGCGAGAATGTACGGGCCTAAGTTTGTCCAATCCATGGTCAGTAAAAAGACCTACGACAAGTATATTGACTGGCTCAACGAAGGCAAGCGGTTTGATCGTTTCTTCATCTTCATGATGATCTGGCCTATCAGTCCAGCGGACTTTCTCTGCATGCTAGCTGGATTAACCAATATGACCTTTAAGCGCTATATGACCATTATTATTCTCTGTAAACCGATTACTCTGGTCATCTACACTTATGGACTCACCTATATCATCGACTATTTCTGGCAAATGATGTAAAAAAGTTAGTTCTATGATAGAACTAACTTTTTGTTTATAGAATTCCTTTTTCTTTTTGAATGATGAGGTCTTTCAGAGAGATCAGAAGAACTGCTAGCAGAATCATCCCCATCCCAATAAAATCAATCGCATAGAATTGATCGTTCATAATCATATAGGCGAAAAATACAGCGGAAATAGGCTCAATAGAAGCTAATAAACTCCCCTTTACTGCCCCTACCATCGAGGTTCCTTTAAGAAAGACCGTATAAGCAAAAATAGTTCCTAATACGATCAAGCCAAAGAGGGCCAAAAGGTTATCCGAAGAATAATGTCCTTGAAAGGATACCAGGCCACTAAAAGGAACCATGAGAATCCCTGGCAAGAGCATGCCTACCCCAATGACCGGCATGCTTCCCCATTTTTTGATTAAGTTGAGGGGCAAGATAATATAGAGAGCATAGGCAAAGGCCGAAAACAAGCCCCAGCCTAGACCCTTGGGAGTAATAGCCAATTGATTCAACTGTCCATGGGTTGCAATCAGGAAAGTCCCCCCAATCGCTAATAGCATAGAAGCAATCTCTGAGACAGTTGGCCCAACGCGGTCCTTGATGCAGGTATAGGCTAAAACACCAACCGGGCATACATATTGAAGCACCGTTGCAGTTCCAGCATTAGTTTCTGCAATAGCAATCAGATACGTTAACTGAGTCAATAACAAGCCCAAAAAAGCAAAAAGAATCAAAGAGATATAAGAGCTTTTATCCTTCAAAAAGGCAAAAAAATTCTCCTTATTAGATAGATAAGCAAAGAGAATGAGGACGGCACCTGAAATCAGCAGGCGAATATTGGTCAAGATAAGGGCCGAAAAACCGTGTCCCATCAAATACTGCCCACTCACTCCAGAAAGCCCCCAGGCAATCCCAGCAATCACAGTCATCAAGGTTCCTTTGAAAGATGTAGACATATTGCCTCCTAAAATTAATTAATGCGGTACTCTGCTTCTTCTCTATTCTATCACAAAAACCAGCCCAAAAGGGCTGATTTTTGTTGGATTTATAAACTATTTTTAATCCTAGATAGAGAAGAACCTACTCTTCTTTTCTTCCTTTTTTCGTCATGCCAAATCCAAGACCAGTCAAGAGGGAGAAGCCAGCAAGACTAGCAAGTCCAGAAGATTGTTCGCCTGTAGCAGGTAACTCGTCTGTTTTCTCTGATGATGGTTTTTCTTTGACGATGAAATCTTTGATTGGTTGTTCTAGATCCTGATGAGATTGGGAATCAACTTGAGGAGTCTGATCTTGCTCTGTTATGAGAGACTCTGGTTGTTCTAGAACCTGATGAGATAGAGGACCAACTTGAGGAGTCTGATCTCGCTCTGTTGTGAGATACTCTGGCTTTTCCAAGATTGCAGGAGCTACAAAAGCACCTTGAACTGGAAGTCGCAGAACGGTAGCCGTTAATGCATCCAGTCGAAGTCCTCCTTCTGTCCAGCTAAGACCTTTTGGATCCGTTAAATTGATAACACCTGCGCGTTCCCCATCCACTAGAACATCTGCATTTCTAAAGCGTTCTAGGTCAGTTCCTAGAGCAAAGTCACGCGCCTTGGTATCTGCATTTACCAATACCAAGTATACTTCCCCATTGCTTGCAGTGATTTGGTAGCCAATCACCTGATCCTCTTCTTCCACACCATTCTCACCTGGAATCGTCAAGAGCTTGACGCGACTCTTCACTTCATCCATATTATCCATCCGGAAGGCATCTGTCGACTTACGAAGGGCAATTAACCCTTTGGTGAAGGCCCGAGAGCGCGTATTCTCTGGATAGAGGTCTTCATTGGTTGCTTTTTCCCAATCAAAGTGGTTGATGGCATCACTTGAGTCATAGGAATCATGGATAAAGTAAGGGTAGTCAAATGGTTTTCCATTTTCATCGACCAACAAATGAGATTTGTTTGGAACCTTGTCATCGGAAACAGGCGTGCGGTAAGCTGGATCCTTGAACTGCTTGGTCCGACCATATTCTTGACCAGAATGAAGGAAAGGTGTTCCTTGAGCTGTCAAGACAAGCAGATTTCCGAGACGCAAGCGACGATGGATCTCTGCATTATTTGCTGGAATGCTTGGATCCTTCTTGATAGACTGAGCGATAATATCAAAGAGGGTCAAGTTATCATGAGCTGCAATGTATTGGATAACATCACCTGGACTATCTGCCTCAAAGTTGGTTGGTTGTGCGATGAGATTCTTAAAGATAGTCGCAATTTTCCGTTTCCCATTGGTGATAAAGGCAGGTTGCCCCTCATTTGGATAGCCAGATTTTAGATTGTTTCGAACATCATCCGAGAATACTGCAACAGTATCTGTTTTCTTCATCCAGGATTGGTCAGCTGGTTGTACTGGGCTGTTTTCATCACCTGCATAGGTCACCCAGCCTTCTCCCAACATGATGAGGTTTGGATTCAGAGCCCGGGCTGCCTTGTAGGCTTCTTCGATAGAGGCTGCATCATGGTCTCCCATCATGTCAAATCGGAAACCATCCACCTTATATGTATCCACTAAATACTTGATCGAATCGACCAAGACCCGTTTGGACATGTAGTGGGTTGTTCCCAAGCGTCCACCACCAAAGCTTGTCCGAGGCGTACCGTCCGCATCCATGAAATGATAGTAATTCGGCTCGATATCCTCAAAGATGTCCACGTTAGCTGTGTGATTATAGACAACGTCCAGTACCACTCCCATTCCACGTTTGTGGATTTCATTGACCAAATTCTTGAATTCTTCAATCCGTTTTTGAGGATTGCTTGGATCTGTTGAATACATCCCTGACAAGGCGAAGTAGTTCTGTGGATCATAGCCCCAGTTGTAGTTGCTATTGCTTGATGCATACTCTAACAAGCGCTCGCTATTTTTTAATTCATTGACATGGTAATAAGACAGAACTGGTAAGAGTTGAACGTGCGTTACACCAAGATCTTTGAGGTAATCTAATTTTTCAACAAAGGAAGCAAAGGTCCCAAACTGGCTCTTAAGCTCTGACGCCAAAGCCGGATCAGAAGTGAAGTCGCGGACATGGGCTTCATAGATGATGGCATCTTCCCGTTTCTTGAAGTTTGGAATGGACGCATAGGTTAAGTCACTCGGACCTAATCTACTTGGATCTACAAAGGCTGCTTTAGCTACTTTATGGACATCATCTGTCTTGGCCAATTCACTGTTCCAAGCTGCTAACGATTTGGCATAAGGATCAAGGACTGTGAAGGTTTTCCCTTGGCGTTCAATTTCATACTGGTAGAAATAGCCCGTATAATCTTGGATATCCAGTCCTGAATCAGCAGAAAGGGTCTGCTTCCAAGTACCTCTCTCCCCTTTTTCTAAAGCCACACGACCAACTAGTTTTTCAGAATCATTCTTATCATAGACGACAACGGATACTTTATCCGCACTTGGTGACCAGAGGGTGAGATCCACTTTTTCCCCAGCTTCATGAAGATGAGCTCCGAGAGTTCCATCATAGCTATAAGCTTCATCCTTGAGGCGCCAGTTCATTTTGGTTGTGAAGCGATCATTGTCATATTGAACCGTATATGATTGATCAACCTGAGAGAAATCCCCTGTATAGGTTACTTTCTTCCCTGCTTCATCTAAAAGAAGGTCCGAGATGGTGACAGGATTTCCCTGAGCATCTGTGATCTTGGTCCGCTTGAGCAACTCCTCTTTCTGTGCTCCTGCCAAGGTCGAGAAGCTAGCTTCAATCTTTTCTTTTCCGACATGCTGGGCACCTGTCATACGGATATCGTTGACATAGTATGGATTAGTATAAACGGTCGGATCATCGTCTCGTAAGAATATTTGGCTGTGATTCTTCAAATCAGCAAATTTATAATCTTCTTGTCGAATTTTCACATCGTCTCCAGACTTGCTTTCGTCCAATAATAAGAAACCAAATTCTTTTGCAGCTTCCTTTAGGGGGATATCGATGTAACGACCATATTTCCCTATCGCTGTAAAATCTGTCCCATCCGGCCAAGCAGCACTGCTCGGATTCTCTACATCTCCCCAATACCAGAGAGATTTTTTGTCATAGTTGCCATCTGTCCGGTAATAATTCACTCTGACAGTCCCCTCTGCTTGAGGCTGATAAGAATAGACTTTAAATTTGTCGTCCAACCAAGCTTCATTCATTTTTGGCGAGAGCAATTCAATGGACTTGTCGCCTGTGATATTGTCCCCTTTAACATTGTTGATGAGGAAACTAATCTTCTTCGCCTGCTCATTTTTGAGCTTGACATCTAGATAATAGCCGTAGGCATCCGTCTGTGCGTCCTTAAAGGATTGGGCACCTGTCGGCCAGTTTTCCGATGGTTTTTCAACATCATCCCAGGTCCAAAGACCTTGAGTTTCCTTGTTTTCTTCCGGTAACTTTTTCACGTGAATCCGGATAGTCTGATCAGCAATCGGCTCTTCTGCCTTCTCAGCCTTAGGAGATGCCACCTCTTCAGTGAGTGCGCTTACATTTTCAGGCGCTGTGACACTTTCATCCGCCATTTTTGGGGTTTCACCTGTCTCAGTGGTCGCAGCTGGTTTCACATCAGATGAAAAACTAACCTCTTCATTAGAAGGGGTTGCCACCACTTCTGAGGCTTGTGCAGAGGGGGTTATCCCTTCATCCGCACTGACCGGACTAGCAAAGGCTGTTAATAAAGCCAAGCTCGTCGCAATCGCCACCGAACCAACGCCATTTTTCAATCGACGAATCGCATAGACCACTTGTTTATCGCCTGTCACAGAAGGTTTCTGTTTCATAAATGTCTCCTTAAAATAATTAGTGTTCAACCAGTATAGCATGTAAAAATTATTTATGCAAGCGTTTTCGTAATTTATACTATCTTTTTATATTGTTCTCCTTCATAAAAAAACCAGCCCATATGGACTGGTTTCATACTATAAGTTTAGTACATTACGGCTCAACTAAAATCTTGATTTGAGATTTATCTTGCGTCAATTCGATAAAGCCATCTTGAATAATATTTTCCAATTTGATTTTCTTGGTAACCAATTTTTCAGCAGAGAAGTAGCCTTGTTCCATCAATTCCAATACTTTAGGGAAGATGTGGCGATAAGCGATAATCCCTTTGAGGGTCTTTTCTTGAATAGCAAATTCATTTGGATTGATGCTCGCTTCGCGTTCCCAAATTGATACGACCATACATTCACCAGCCTTATGAACAGCTGCCAAAGCTTGTCCAAGAACAACAGGAACCCCTGTTACTTCATAAGACACATCGGCGCCACCACCTGTTAAACGATGGATCGCTTCAACGATTGATTCACCTTCTTCTGGACGAACCACAATGGCACCCAATTCTTCAGCCTTAGCTTGGCGTTCCGGAGACAATTCAACTGCATAAATTTTTGAAGCACCAGCCGCACGAAGGGCTTCAACAATCAAAAGACCGATTGGACCCAAGCCAAAGATAACGGCTGTATCCCCAGTTTTCAATGCAGATTGACGAACGGCATAAACAGCAACAGCTGCAGGTTCTGTAAGCGCTGCTTGCTCGTAGCTCAAGCTATCTGGAATCACATGCACAAGATCACCATCAAGCACACAATACTTCGCAAAACCACCATCTGCCGCAAGGCCGACGAAGTTCAAGTTTGGATCGAGGTTGTATTCACCGATTAGGTTATGTTTTGCCAAAATTGGTTCAATCGTCACACGATCCCCAACTTTGACACGAGTCACATCGCTTCCAACCTCAACAATTTCTCCAGCAAACTCGTGACCGAGGGTAACGGGTGCTTTTTGACCAGAATAAACATGCTCTTCTGTTGGAATGAAGATTGGCCCATCCAAGTATTCATGCAAGTCTGTTCCACAGATTCCTGTGAATTTGACCGCAACCTTTACTTGATGAGGTTGTACTTTAGGGACTTCCACTTCCTCGATACGAACGTCCTTCTTGCCATGCCAGCGAGCAGCTTTCATTGTTTCCATGTGTTTCTCCTTTGTATTTCCATGAATTGCATTTCCCTTTCAGGAAACCCGACAACTATATTGTAAGCCTTTTCACAAAGTTTGTCAAGAAAAAACAGACGGTTAATATCTTAATTATCAGTCCGAGATGACTCTAATTTCCAACCGACAATCCAGCCCAGAACAAGAAGATAATTTTCAAAAGCTCCAATAGCATTTACTGGCAAATGATAGTTGAGATAAGCAAATAAATGATTGGTCCCAATCCCAAGCCCACCAATGATCAAGGCCAATAGTACCGTTCGAAGATAGAACCAATCATATTTGAGATTGACAGCAATAAGAATCACAAGAACTGCCACATTCCAAATCCCAATCTCTCGCTGCCAACCGACAGAAACACCATATCCCGAATGACTTCCCATATAGGATGGAAAGAAGAACTGAAAAATAATGGCTCCAGACATGGCGATGATAACTAGGACAAATAAGGCTCTTAAAAATTTGTTCATGTAACTTCTCCTAATGCTAGTTGATATGTAATGGTCTTTCCTATTCTAACACAATTTTATGGATAGAAAAAACCAACCTCTCGGCTAGTTTTTCTCTATTACTCTTCTTTCAACTTAGCCAATTCTTGGGCAAGTAACTTGAGGGCTACTTGTGGGTTAGCTTGGCCTTTGGTTGCTTTCATGAGGAAGCCTGTGAAGGCCTTGTCCGCATTCCGCTTCCCTGACTTGAAGTCGGCTACGGCTGCTTCATTGTCTGCAAAGACTTGGTGGATGATCGGGATCAAGACTTCAGGGTCTGAAATCTGTACCAATCCGGCTTTTTCGACGTATTCACGCGCACCGCCACCGTTTTTTGCCAAGTGAACGAAGACTTTCTTGGCAATCTTAGAAGAGATGGTGCCATCTTCGATGATGGCAATCATTTCAACCAAGTTTTCTGGTGTCAATTGGATTTCTTCCAGCGTTTTACCTTCTGCATTCAAGAATTGTGCGACTTCCCCTTGCAGCCAGTTAGACACTTGCTTGGCATCTCCACCAAGGGCTACAGCTGCTTCAAAGAAGTCAGAAGTGACTTTCGTCGCTGTCAATTGGTTGGCATCATAGTCAGACAAGCCAAGCTCTGCCACGTAGCGAGCACGACGGTCTTTTGGAAACTCTGGTAACTCCGTACGCATTTCCTCGATCCACTCATCTGAGATTTCAAACAAGGGAAGGTCTGGTTCTGGGAAGTAACGGTAATCCGCCGCCCCTTCTTTGACACGCATAAGAATCGTGCTCTTGTTGGCCTCATCATAACGGCGTGTTTCTTGACGAATAATCCCACCTGAACGCAAGATTTTCGCTTGACGCTCCACTTCGTATTCAAGACCTTTACGGACGTTTGAGAAAGAGTTCAAGTTTTTCAACTCCGTCTTGGTACCAAATTCCTCTTGACCGTATGGGCGAAGAGAAATGTTGGCATCGACCCGCATCGATCCTTCTTCCATCTTGACGTCAGAAATACCTGTGTATTGGATGACTTCTTTGAGGGCTGTCAAATAGGCATAGGCTTCTTCTGGAGAACGCATATCTGCTTCAGAGACAATCTCGATCAATGGCACCCCTTGACGGTTGAGGTCTACATAAGAGAAGCCGTCTGTTCCATGCGTGTTCTTACCAGCATCTTCTTCCAAGTGGGCCCGTTCAATCCCAATTTTCTTGGTTGAGCCGTCTTCCAACTCTACTTCAATCCAACCGTTGTAACCAATAGGCTCATCAAATTGCGAGATTTGGTAGGCCTTTGGATTATCAGGGTAGAAATAGTTCTTACGGTCAAAGTGCATGTGCTGGTGGATATCCATGTTCAAGGCCAAAGCAGCCTTGATACCAGCGTCCACAACACCCTTGTTCAAGACAGGAAGCACCCCTGGGAAAGACCAGTCAATCACATTGGTATTGGCATTTTGCTCATTCCCAAAGTGAGCAGAGGTTGGTGAGAAAATTTTTGAGTTTGTATTCAATTCAACGTGGACTTCAAGTCCGATGACTGTTTCAAAGTTCATTAATTGTCACCTCCGAAAATAAGGGGTTGTTGCTTGTGGTAATCCGTCGTTGCTTCAAAGGCCGCTGCAGCTTGGTAGATGGTCTCTTCCGAATACTTAGGACCAATCAACTGCAAACCAACTGGAAGACCTTGAGCAAATCCTGCAGGAATCGAAATTCCTGGAAGACCCGCCAAGTTAACTGGAATGGTCAACAAGTCCGCCAAGTACATGGCAACAGGATCATGGTTGAGCGAATCCAAATCAAAGGCCACGCTTGGAGCTGTAGGACCAAGGATGAGATCGTAATCCGCAAAGACTTTTTCGAAGTCTTGGATAATAAGTGTCCGGACTTGACCAGCTTTCTTGTAGTAAGCATCGTAGTAACCAGATGACAAACTGAAGGTTCCCAGCATGATCCGACGTTTGACTTCATCACCAAAGCCTTGGCTACGAGTGTTCACGTAGATATCATCCAAGTTCTTGGCATCTTCCGCACGGAAACCATAACGAATCCCGTCAAAACGTTGCAAGTTTGAAGAAGCTTCAGAGGAAGCGATGATGTAGTAGACAGCAACCCCGTATTTAGAATGAGGCAGGCTGACTTCTTCGACAGTTGCTCCCAATTTTTCAAAGTGCTTAGCTGCATTAAGAATCGTTTCTTTGACTTCTGGGTCAATTCCTTCCCCAAGGTATTCTTTCGGAAGGGCGATCTTCATACCCTTGATGTCTTGACCAATCTTAGAAGTAAAGTCTGCTACACGAACAGGTGCAGAAGTCGAATCCTTGTCATCTGCACTGGCAATCACATTAAGCAATTGCGCATTTTCCTTAACGGTTGGAGCAAACGGTCCTATTTGGTCGAGTGAGCTACCAAAGGCAATGAGACCGAAACGAGAAACTGTTCCATAGGTTGGCTTGAGTCCAACAATCCCATTGAAGGCAGCAGGCTGGCGAATAGAACCACCTGTATCTGAACCAAGAGACAAACGGACTTGCCCTGAAGCTACAGCTGCAGCAGAACCACTTGAAGATCCACCAGGCACCTTGCTATGGTCCCAAGCATTCTTGGTTGGCCCATAGTAGGAAGTCTCCCCAGATCCACCCATGGCAAATTCATCCATGTTGGTTTTTCCGACAACAATCATACCTTTAGCTTTGGCGTTAGCAACCGCTGTCGCATCAAAGATTGGTTCATAGTTATAGAGCATTTTTGATGCCGCAGTCGTCAAGATGCCATCTGTTGAGATATTGTCTTTGACGGCGAGTGGAATCCCTGATAAGAGGTTATCTGCATCGATCCCTTTTTCATCAATGGCCTTGGCTTGTGCAAGGGCCGCTTCTTCAGCCACCGTCACAAAGGCATTGACTGCTTCTTCACGCGCCTTGATGTCGTCAAGCGTCGCTTGAGTCAATTCGGTTGCTGAAATTTCCTTAGAGACAAGGAGGTCGTGCAACTCTTCAATGGTTTTATGGTTGAATGACATTAGGCATCTCCTCCATCTTCTAGGATAGCTGGCACCTTGATGTAGTAATTGTCTTTTTCAGGTACATTTTTAAACAAACGGTCGCGGTCAGTGCCTTTTTCAGCGACATCCGGACGCAATACGGTCTTACGATCCGCCATGGTTGTTGTTGGGGCCACACCGGTTGTGTCCACTTCTTCCAACAATTCCACCATATCAACAATCTTCGATAAGGTTGTCGCAAACTCAGCTGTCTCTTCTGGAGAGAATTTCAATTTTGAAAGATTGGCAACGTGGGTTACCTCTTCTTGCGTAATTTTCATCTTGCTTCCTTTCGTGAAATGATGATTTTTCAATACCCTCTATTTTACCATATTTTTAGTATTTATGCGGTAGTTTGGCAAGAAAATAGAGTCCGAGGAATGGGAGGCACTAGGCCTTTCTCCTCGAACTCTAATCTTACAATTCTTCTAGTTGTTCATTCACCAGTTTTGCTCCTAAAACATGTTTGAAATGATTTAAAGCAAACTGGTGATTTTCAGGAGTAAGCGACGCCACTGCAGGCGCGACCACTTCAATCTGATATCCCAAATTATAGGCATCCACTGCTGTATGGAGGACACAAATGTCCGTTAAGACTCCCGTTAAAATAACGGTATCTACGCCACGTTCCCGGAGGCGGATATCCAAGTCCGTTCCTGAAAAAGCAGAATAATGACGCTTGTCCATCCAAAAGACGCGAGGATCCGCTTTGTGCTCCCGATAAAAATCAGCTAAGGGGCCGTACAAATCCCGTCCACTAGTCCCAATAATATTATGGGGTGGGAAGAGCTTGCTTTCTGGATGAAAGGGGTCGTCTATATCATGTGCATCAATAGCAAAAAAGACATAGGCTCCTTGATCAAAGGCTAATTGGGTCACCTGGGCAATGCTCTCAGAAATGGCTTGGGCGGGAGCTCCTGCCGTTAGCTTACCTTCATCCGCTACAAAATCAACAGTGTAGTCAATCGAAATTAATGCTTTGCTCATTAGTAGTCTCTTTTCTTAATTTCTTCAAAAATATCTGGGATTAAAACTTTAAGATAAGTTCCCTTCATCCCGAGTGAACGACTTTCAATAATACCAGCTGATTCCAATTTCCGAAGCGCATTGACAATCACAGAGCGGGTAATACCGATTCGATCCGCAATCACAGAAGCAGTTAACTGTCCTTCATTCCCCTTCAATTCCCCAAGGATGGCAGAAACCGCCCGCAGTTCAGAGTAAGACAAGGTATTAACAGCCATATTGACCGCTGTCCGGCGACGAATGTTTTTCTCGTCTTCCTCTCGTTGGAAGTTCAACATTTGAATCCCAACTACAGTACTAGCAATCTCAACCAAGATCAAATCATCATCGTCAAACTCTTTATCATTGCGCCAGATAATCAAAGATCCCAAACGAATCCCAGATACGTGGATAGGAGCAATGGTCGTCAAGCCATCAGGAAATTCAGACTTGGTCTCTACCGGAAAGACGGTCAAATCATGTTCGATAGGAAGGTTTGCTTCTGTTTCATAGACTAAACTAGCTGCTTTAGCATAATCTTCTGGTAATTTTTTATTGTCAAAAAAAGCCTCAACCCGGTCATTATTCGTCTTGTAGCGCATGAAATAACCTAGAAGAGTTCCCTTGCTATTAATAATACAAGCGTTACAATGAATGATATCAGCCAGTTGACGGGCAATTGCATTATAAGGCATTTCATCTTGCAACTGTTCTTCAGAACGTTTCAAGATAGATGTAATTTTTCTCGTTTTTTCTAATAATTTAGCCATAATAAACCTCGCATGTAGTCAGCTAAAGTATATCATATAAGTGAGGGAATTTCAATCAAATTATCTGAAAATTATTTATTTTTTCTACAATTCTATTCAATTCTGAAAAATTAGGCTTATGTAACAAAATATTCGCTAGATTCATTCAAAAAAAGAAACCGCCTATTAGCGATTTCTCTTACACTTATCGTTTGTATTGTTTTAAGAAACGGGTCATCTTCTCTTGAATTTGAGCCAATTCTTCCACTCGTGGAAGGTAAACAATCCGGAAATGATCTGGTTCTTTCCAGTTGAATCCACGTCCGTGAACCAAGAGAACCTTTTCTTGTTTCAAGAAATTCAAGACAAACTGCTCATCATCATCCACTCGGTACATCTCGCGATCAATCTTAGGGAAGATATAGAGACCAGCTTTTGGTTTGACAGCTGAAAGTCCTGGAATATCATTGATGGCCTTGTAGATAAAGTTCCGTTGTTCGTAAATTCGACCACCTGGGAGCAAGAGTTCATCCACTGACTGGTAGCCTCCCAAAGAAGTCTGTACCACTTGTTGGGCCAAGACATTTGAACACAGGCGCATATTAGAAAGCATGTTCAAACCTTCGATATAGCCCTTCACGTGGTGTTTTGGTCCAGACAAGACCATCCAGCCGACACGGAAGCCCGCGATGCGGTGTGATTTGGACAAACCGTTCATGCTGACACAGAACAAATCTGGCGCGAGACTAGCAATGGCTGTGTGTTTGGCTCCATCCATGACCAAGCGATCATAGATTTCATCTGCAAAGATAATCAAGCCATGTTGGCGAGCAATCTCGACAATTTCCAACAACACCTCATCTGGATAAAGCGCTCCGGTCGGGTTGTTAGGGTTGATCACGACGATAGCCTTGGTGTTCGATGTGATTTTTGACTTGATATCATCAATATCAGGATACCACTCAGCCTCTTCATCACAGACATAGTGCACTGCATTACCACCTGCTAGGCTGACCGCTGCTGTCCAAAGAGGATAGTCTGGCATTGGTACAAGTACTTCATCCCCATTATCCAGCAAGCCTTGCATAGACATCACGATTAGCTCACTAACACCATTTCCGATATAGATATCATCAATCTCAACATTCGGAATCTTTTTCAATTGGCTATACTGCATAATGGCCTTACGAGCAGAAAAAATTCCTTTTGAATCCGAATACCCTTCACTATCCCGAGCATTCATAATCAAATCATGAATGACTTCGTCGGGAGCTGTAAACCCAAATTCAGCCGGATTTCCTGTATTTAAGCGAAGGATTTTCTCCCCGTTTGCCCGCATGCGCATCGCTTCTTCTAAGACTGGACCACGAATATCGTAAGCGACGTGCTCCAGTTTGACGGACTTATTGTATTCTTTCATGATTTTTTCCTCACTTTATCAAACTGCTTCCATTATACCACTAGTTAATCTCGAGTACAACTAAGCAACCTCTTTCATTCTCGATGAAATCCAATAGATATCTGATTTGACCTTTACTTTCTATGGTAAAAGGTTTAAAATATAATTATAGGTAACATAAATGGGTTTATCCATTTCATTTTCACGTTTTTCAAGCAGTAAAGGAGGACGGAACATGTCTCAAAAATACGAAAACATCATGGTTGCAGTCGATGGATCTCGCGAAGCTGAACTCGCTTTTGAGAAGGGGGTCAATGTTGCGTTGCGAAACGGTTCTAAACTTACCCTTGCTCATGTCGTTGATACACGTGCTTTACAAAGTGTCTCTAGCTTTGATGCCGAGGTGTATGAAGGATTCCAAACAGAAGCCAATGAACTATTAGAAGGGTATATCAAGCGTGCAAAAGAAGCTGGCGTCCAAGATATTGCTTCGGTGGTTGAAATGGGAAATCCAAAAGTTCTCTTAGCAACTGATATCCCAGAAGCAGAAGGTGTTGACCTCATCATGGTTGGGGCGACTGGTCTAAATGCTTTTGAACGTTTACTAGTTGGTTCTTCTTCTGAATATATCCTCCGCCATGCCAATGTCGATTTGTTAGTGGTTCGCGAATCAGAAAAGACCTTATAAACTTTATAAAAAACAAAAAGGTGTGAGGAAAATGAATTTCCTCACACCTTTTTAGTTTCTGCAGATTCTACTGTTTTTTCAGAGCAATGTTTTTGATAAGCTTTGATTTGCCGTTCCAGCTCTTTTTGAATGGCTGGCTCAGGTGCATACTTTTCTTCCCAGTCGTCTGGTTTTAAAATTTTATGCGTGACTTCATCAAAGTGTGCCTGACCATCTGGGAAAATTTTCCCCATATTGGCGCGGTGAACAATCTCAAAGACCTCTTCAGGATCAACCCCCATTAGAACAAAACTACCATAAGTCAGATACAGCGTATCAATCAAGGCATCAACCTGCCCCACCAAGGAGATCTCAGCTGGATGTTTGCTACGAACCTTATTAGCTGCCTCATCTAGGGCTTGATGCAAGCTTTCAATTGAACGATCAAAGGTTACTTCATCCTTGCTCGCTGCCCGAATAAATTCAACCAATTCCTCCTGCTTAAACATGGTTCGGTAAAGAGCCTCTTGATTGTCCCAGGCCTTTGGTTCTTCCTGAGTTTGACCATCCATGAGTTGATGGAAGGCTTTGACCGTATTAAAGTGATCGTCGCGACTAACAAACAGTGACTGATCCGTGATAATGCCAAAATGTTCCAGCGCTTTTTGGATCCCGTCTTTGGTATTACTGGTCGTCGTATGCTGAGCCACTTCTTTGACCCTGCTGGTTCCATTGCCCATCGCAATCGACAAGCCAACACCCGAGAGCATCTCTAAGTCATTATCCGAATCTCCAAAGGCCATCACCTGGTCCATTGAAAAGCCAAACTCCTCTCCTACAATCCGAATCCCTTCCATTTTTGAGTTGTCTGGATTGATAACGTCCGCCGCAAAGGGGCTGGAACGCGTAAATTTTAATTCAGGAAAAGCTTGCTCAACTTTTTGAGTGTCTTTAGGACTAGCTAATAAGAGAACCTGATAAACCGGTCCTTGGGCAATTTGTTGCAGTTGCTTTTGATCCTGAGGGACAGCCTTGCTAACCACCTTGTTGAAGCCCTGACTAACTGCCTTCGAAAAGCCTTTTGGTACAAACCGTGCAGACCATAGAGAAATCGGACTCAGACCAAAACTCATAATGCGAGAGCCTTCAACTCCATCTTCTGTTCCTAAGGCGATCTCAATACGATGTTTTTTTGCGTAGTCAATCAAGTCATGCAGATTCTTCTTATCAATTGGAGAAGCAGATAAGACCTTGTCCTTGGTAAAAATATACTGACCATTATAGGTGACCGCAAAATCAAAGTCATAGCGCTCGATAAAAGGACGGACAAAGAAGGGCCCTCGCCCTGTTGCCAAACCAACAAAAATTCCTTGTTCCTTTAAGGCGCGAATGGCTTTTTCAGTTGACTTCAAGACCATTCGACTATCATTGACCAAGGTTCCGTCAATGTCAAAAAAGACCGCTTTTATTTCCATGATGACTGCTTTCTTTCCGTTTTATGATACAATAAATTATAACACACATTCCAAGGAGACACACATGATTAAGAAAATTTTGGCCCTTCATACAGGAGGGACCATCTCCATGCAGGCGGATGCCTCTGGAGCTGTCGTGACCAATTCATCCAATCCTATGAACCATGTTGATCTGTCACTGGCAGGAATTGAGCTTACTTCAGAAGATTTTTTAAATTTACCCAGCCCTCATGTAACTCCTCAGCACATGTTGCAGCTCTATCATAAGATTCAGAAAGAGGCTTCCCAGTATGATGGGATTGTCATTACCCATGGTACCGATACTCTTGAAGAAACAGCCTACTTCTTAGATACCATGGACTTGCCAACTATTTCAGTAGTCCTGACAGGAGCCATGAGAAGCTCCAATGAATTAGGAAGCGACGGCGTCTATAACTATCTGACTGCCATCCGAGTTGCAGCAGATCCCAAATCACAAGACAAGGGTGTCTTGGTCGTGATGAATGATGAAGTCCATGCAGCCAAGTACGTGACCAAAACACATACCACCAATGTCAGCACCTTCCAAACCCCCACACATGGCCCTCTAGGCTTGGTCATGAAAAAAGAAGTTCTTTTCTTCAAAACAGCAGAACCCCGTGTGCGTTTTGATTTGCAAGAAATCAAGGGAGTTGTCCCCATCATTTCAGCCTATGCTGGCATGAAAACAGAAGTCCTTGACCTACTAGATGTCCAGCAAATGGATGGTTTGATCATTGAAGCCTTTGGAGCTGGGAATCTTCCAAAGGAAGTGGCTGAGAAACTCTTTGAATTTCAAGAGGCTGGCCTTCCTATTGCCTTGGTGTCCCGTTGCTTCAATGGAATTGCGGAACCTGTCTATGCTTACGATGGGGGCGGAGTCAACCTTCACGAGCACGGCATCTTCTTTGTCAAAGAGCTCAATGCAGCTAAGGCCCGGCTGAAACTATTGATTGCTCTCAATGCCGGATTAAAAGGCGATGAATTGAGAGACTATATAGAAGGTTAAAATATAGATAGAAGGCACGATGATGGATACATCCACCTTTTGTATTTAAAAATAGCTCTGATGGACTGAGATAATGATTGACAAGATGAATTTTAACATGGTTCGCATAGCTAAGACCTCTTTTCTATTTTTTACGATTATAGGTCCACAAACTTAAATTAAGATAAAAAGAGAGTGGGACAGAAATCGGTAATTCGTTAGAATTCGATTTCATCGTCCCACCTCCGCACAGTTGAGTAGGGCTATAAAAGCTGATGAAATCAGCGTAGTAGAGCCTACTCAACCACTGCGTCTTGCTCGACAATCCAAAGACAATTGAGAGGCCGGACTTTCGTCCTAGCCTCTTTTTCTTATCACTTCTTAATCCAGGTGTTCTTTCTGTTCCAAATGCAGAGACAGACAGTGCCAGTCTGAGTGTTCACGCCAATTAGGAGTTGTCACCACTTGAACAGCTACCTTTCGCGCTTCCTCTAAAATCGGATAATCTTCAATGAGGTTGGCCACTTGAAATTCTGGTATACCTGATTGACGCGTTCCAAAGATTTCCCCAGAGCCTCGTAGCTTGAGGTCTTCTTCTGCCAAGACAAACCCATTGGTTGTTTCGGTCATGATTTTCATTCGTCGCTTGCCTGATTCTGTTTTAGGATTGGCAACTAATACTGCGTAAGACTGCTTATCACCACGTCCTACCCGACCTCTCAGCTGGTGCAATTGGCTCAATCCAAAGCGGTCTGCATCCATGATAATCATGACGGTGGCATTGGGAACATTAACTCCAACCTCGATAACAGTTGTAGAAACTAGTAAGTCAATTTCTCCTTGCTTAAAGGCTTGCATAATGGCGTCTTTTTCTTCCCCCTTCATCTTACCATGGAGGAGGGCAATACGGACACGATCCCCGAAGTAAGCAATCAATTCTTCCTCTAAGGCAATAGCGTTTTTAAGGTCCAAGGCTTCAGATTCTTCAATCAAAGGAGAAATAACATAGGCTTGGGAACCTTTTTGAATTTCTTTGACCAGCCAATCCAAAACCAAGTTTAACTGTTGGTGCTTGACCCATCGGGTGATGATTTCTTTTCGACCAGCTGGCATTTGATCGATGATGGAAACGTCCATATCTCCAAAAGCAGTGATTGCCAGGGTCCGAGGGATTGGGGTCGCTGTCATCATCAAGACATCCGGATTTTGGCCCTTTTCACGCAGGACCCGTCTTTGGGCCACACCAAAACGGTGCTGCTCATCAATAATGACCAAGCCTAAATCATGAAAATGAACCCCCTCCTGAATCAAGGCATGGGTTCCCACAACAAGATCCACTTGCCCTGACTTAATCAAATCCAACCGTTCTCGTCTCTCCGCAGCTTTTAGACTTCCTGTCAAAAGAAGGATTCTAAGGTTAGAAAAAAGAGAGGTCAAACTTTGTAAATGTTGCTCGGCCAAAATTTCTGTCGGTACCATCAAAGCCGCTTGTTTGCCAGCTGTCACAGTAGCATACATGGCTAATCCAGCAACGACGGTTTTTCCACTTCCAACGTCCCCTTGCAAGAGACGATTCATGTGGTAAGGAGAACGCATATCTGCTAGAATTTCGCTCAGACTTCTCTCCTGGGCTTCTGTCAAAGCAAAGGGAAGACTAGCTTGAAGAGCTTTTAGCTTCTTCTCATCCCAATCCAGCACGATTCCCTGTCCGACGGAACGATTTTCTTCCTTCAAGACCTGCAGTTGCAATTGGAAAAAGAGCAGTTCCTCAAATTTTACTCGTCTCAGAGCCTGCTTGTATTCCTCAAGATCCTTTGGAAAATGCATGGCTCTGACTGCTTGTCTGCGAGAAAGCAGATGATACTTGTCCATTAAGATTTGGGGGAGATTTTCTTCCAACAGTTGATCCAATCCAGCTTCAAAAGCTGTTTTAATGACCTTTACTAAGGCAGACTGACTCACCCCTTGAGACAAGCGGTAGACCGGTTGGAGGTCATCTTCGACTTGCGCTAACAGTTTCATTCCTGTCAAGGTTCCCTTGGCTTTGTCCCATTTACCAAAGACAGCCACCGTTTGCCCCAGTTCAATCTTGTCCGCTAGATAGGGCTGGTTAAAGAAACTAACTGCTAGGACCAGCTCCCCTTGTTTAATAGTGAAGCGAAGACGGTTACGCTTGTAACCATAGTATTGGACATTGGCTGGAGTAGCGACAAGTCCAGAAACAACGGCTTTTTCTCCATCTTCTAGGTCTAAAACATTTTTTGATTTAAAATCTTCATACCGAAATGGGAAGTAAAGTAAGAGATCTTCAACCGTTTCGATACCCAATTTCTTGTATTTCTCTGCTGATTTTGGTCCAATTCCTGGTAGGACAGAGAGTGGTTGGTGTAAGTTCATTCATTCCTCCTAGATAAGAAAGGAGGCTGGGACATTCGTCTTCAACCTCTTTCATCTCGAACTTTTTATGAAAGGAAGCTAGGAAAAGACAAACAGCTTACTTCCCACTATCTTCCTTTGTTGGACGATAAACTCTTGGGACGCGATCGCTCAAGACACAAACAACCTCATAGTTGATCGTGCCTCTATAATCTGCTACGTCCGTTGTCGTTATAGCTAGATCACCATCCACTCCGATCAATACTACCTTGGTCCCAATCGGGTAGGCCTTCGGTAGGCGAATGGTGATTTGGTCCATGGATACGCGACCGACAATCGGGCAAAATTGCCCATCAACAAGGACATGAAAACCTTGCATATCTCTGGTCCAGCCATCTGCATAGCCAATCGGAATGGTCCCAATCCACTCTTCATCACTAGTCTGATAGGTCGCTCCATAGCCAACTGTCTGCCCCACTTCTAGTGGCTTGACATGCACCAATTCTGTTTCCAAACTCAAAGCAGGACGGATGTCATAGGGAAGTTCTAACTCTCTTCCACTTGGATTGAGGCCATACATGACATCGCCCAGTCGGACCGCATTAAATATGGTATCAGCATGCCATAAAGTTGTTGCTGAATTGCTAGCATGAACGATTTTCGGAGTAAAGGGCAAGAGCTCCAACAAGCACTTAAATCGTTGCAATTGGTTTTGAAAATGGCGGTCATCTTTCTCATCAGCTGTTGCAAAATGAGTAAAGATCCCTTCCACTTCTGCTCCATGGTCTCTTAATAAAATCATGGCTTCTTGCAAGTCTTCTGCTGAACGGAAACCAATTCGTCCCATTCCTGAATCCACTTTTATATGAACCTTCAACCCACTCAAATCAGTCTTTTTAGCTAACAAAGCTTTCAACCACTCGAGACTAGCCACTGTATAGCGAATTCCCTCTTTGATGGCAATCGCAACGTGTTCTACTGGTGCAACACCCAAAATTAAGATCGGCTTTTCACCTGCTACTTGGCGAACTTCCAAGGCTTCATCTAGGTTGGAGACACAAAAAGCATCTATTAGTGGCAATAAACGTTCTACCACTGGCACAACCCCATGGCCGTAGGCATTAGCCTTGACAACTGCAAAAGTCAAGGTCTCTTTCGGAATATGGGCTTGTATTTGTTGAACATTATAGGCAATAGCCTCTACATCCACATATGCTCGCGTTGGTCTATGTAAACTAGCTTTCATTTCTTTCCTCCAAAATGACACTGGTCGAAACTAAATCGCCTGAGTGACTAATCGATACCCAAATCTTTCCACTAAAAGGAGCTTTTGAAAAATAAGGAGCTCCTTTTTGATTGGTTAAAATTTCCAAATCCTGAAATCCTACTGGACCAATTCCTGTTCCCCAAGCCTTGGAAAAGGCTTCTTTGGCAGACCATCGACCTGCCAGGTATTCCATTTTCCGTTTTCCAGATAATTGGTCGAACCGTTCTCGTTCCGTCTCTGTCAATACCTTGGAAGCAAATCTCGGATGTCTCTGGTAGGCCTCTTCAATGGATTGGATCGATTCGATATCTATCCCATGTCCAACAATCATATCTTTTCCTCTTTAATGATTCTCTATCAGCAACTCTATTTAAGAAGGAAAGGGCTGAGAATGTTTTCTCCAGCCCTCTCCTCTTATTCAGCTACATACTGATAAATTTCTCGTACTAAGCTTTCTGTCTTTTCCCAACCCAAGCATGGGTCTGTGATCGATTGACCAAATACTTCTGGTTGATCTTGACGACCGTCCTCTAGATAAGATTCAATCATAAATCCACGGACTACATCATGGATAATTGGATTCCAGCTACGATTTGTAAGGGTTTCTCTGACAATGCGAATCTGCTCAGCAAATTTTTTCCCTGAATTATCATGATTGGTATCAACCAGGATAAATGGATGTTGCAATCCCAAGGCTTGGTAGCGATGCGCAGCTTCTAACAGATCTTCATAGTGGTAGTTTGGAATATTTTTCCCATTCGCATCTAAGGCCCCACGCAGAATAGCGTGTCCGAATGGATTTCCGCTTGTCTCCACAGAACGACCATTATAGAAGAAATGATGCCCATGCTGTGCAGCATAAATCGCATTAAACATGACAGACAGATTTCCAGATGTCGGATTTTTCAATCCAGTTGGGACTGAAATTCCACTCGCTACAAATCGATGGCCTTGATCTTCTACAGAACGTGCCCCAATAGCAACATAGGAAAGTAAATCCTCAACAAATGGGTAGGTCTCTGGATACAACAATTCGTCTGCTGTTGTCAATCCGGTTTCTGTAATCACTCGATGATGCAAGCGACGAACAGCCTTTAAACCAGCTACAAAACTTGGTTCTGAAGCAGTATCTGGCTGATGCATCATGCCTTTATAGCCATCTCCATTGGTCCGAGGTTTAGCAGTATAGACCCGCATCACAATGAAGACCCGATCTTTGACTTCTTCTTGAAGGGCTGCAAGTCGACGAGCATATTCCATCACCGCTTCCTCATTATCTGATGAACACGGTCCCATCACAAGCAAGATCCGCTTGTCTTCCCCCTTTAAAATAGAGGCTAGTTCACGATCACGCGCTTCTTTGCGAGCCAAATGTTCCCCTTCTAAGCGGTAAAGAGAAGTCACCGTTGTTTCATCAATGATTGGGCTAGTAGCTGTAAAAGACATAGGCAAATCCTTTCATACGATTAGAGTTTTTTACCGTGACAGTTTTTAAATTTCTTACCAGATCCACATGGACAAATGTCATTGCGTTTGATTTGACTCAAATCAAGATCTTCTGGTAAATCAGTTTTTTGAGCGGCAATGTTGCGAGTCGCAGTCGTTGAAATACTGTGTTCTGTACGTGGACGCTCTTGTTCATGAATTTGAGCTTTCATCATCAAACGAGTCACATCAAACTCGATAGAACCAATCATATCGTTGAACATACGGAATCCTTCAGATTGGTATTCAACTACAGGATTGTTTTGTGCATAGCCACGAAGACCGACAGCATTACGCAATTGATCTAAAGCATCGATATGATCGGTCCATTTGCTATCCACAACACGAAGGATCAAGACCTTTTGGAATTCTCTGACTGCTTCTTCATCACGTAGTTTCGCTACTTGGTTTTCATAAACCTCTTCAGCGCGTTTATACAAGTAATCAATCACATCTTTATCCGATTTGCCTTCAATATCGCTCTCTGAAATCGTATCTTCAGGGACCAAATTGTATTTGGCAAAGTTCAGAATAGCTTCGATCCGTTCTTCCTTGCTTGAGTGGCTTGCTCCTTCAACGATCCGTTTAATGGTCCGTTTAATCATGGCCTTGATTTCTGGAGCTAAATCACGATCCGCTGTAATAACATCATAGCGTTGAGAGTAGATAATCTCGCGTTGTTCCCGCATAACATCATCATACTGAAGGACTTGCTTACGAGTGTCATAGTTGTTCCCTTCCACTCGTTTTTGAGCTGCTTCAACTTGGCGTGTAAACATGTTGGATCTGATGACAGATTCTTCTTCGCTTAGTTTGAAACGGTCTAGCAAAGCCTTGATGCGCTCTGAACCGAAACGACGCATCAACTCATCTTCAAGAGAAAGGTAGAATTGAGATTCACCTGGATCCCCTTGACGTCCAGAACGTCCACGCAACTGGTTATCAATACGACGGCTTTCATGACGCTCTGTACCAATGACACAAAGTCCACCGAGTTCACGAACTCCTTCGCCGAGCTTGATATCGGTACCACGTCCGGCCATATTGGTCGCGATCGTAACGGCACCACGTTGACCAGCGTTCATGATGATTTGTGCTTCTTTGTAGTGGTTTTTCGCATTCAAGACTTCGTGAGGAACGCCTGCTTCGACCAAAAGGCGAGATAGGTAGTCACTGGTTTCAACAGCAACAGTACCCACCAAGACTGGTTGGCCTTTTTCATAGCGAGCCTTTACATCTTCTACTACAGCTTTAAACTTCGATTTCAAGCTTGGATAGAGAAGGTCTGGATGGTCAATACGTGCAATCGGACGGTTAGTTGGAATTGGAATGACGCGAATGTTGTAGATTTCACGGAATTCTTCTTCTTCTGTTTTACCAGTACCTGTCATCCCTGAAAGTTTCTTGTACATACGGAACAAGTTTTGGTAGGTAATAGAAGCTGATGTTTTGGTTTCTTCTTGAACCGGCACACCTTCTTTAGCCTCAATCGCTTGGTGCAAGCCGTCTGAATAACGACGACCTTCCATGGTCCGACCTGTAAATTGGTCGACGATCAAGATTTCTTGATCCTCACTGACCACATAGTCGATATCCAAAATCATGATGTAGTTGGCACGGAGAGCATTGTCAATGTAGTGCGTTAAAGCAACATTTTCAATGTCATACAAGTTTTCAAGCTTAAAGTAGCTTTCAGCCTTATCAATTCCAGAATCTGACAAACCAATCGTTTTTGAAGGGACATCAATAATGTAGTCTTCTTCTTCCAAAGATTTCACAAAGGCATCCGCCATGTGATAAAGTTGGCTAGTTTCTGTAGAAGTCTGACCTGAAACAATCAATGGAGTACGGGCTTCATCGATTAAGATGGAGTCTACCTCATCGACCAATGCGTAGTTCAAAGGACGTTGTACCATGTTTTCGGCACGAACAACCATGTTATCACGCAAGTAGTCGAAACCGATTTCCGCGTTGGTTGAATAGGTGATATCACAAGCGTAAGCTTCTTGTTTTTCAGAAGGTGATTTTGCAGCTAGGTTGATCCCAACTGAAAGACCTAGCCATGAGTACAATTCCCCCATCTCTGTCGCGTCACGTTCTGTCAAGTATTCGTTGACAGTAACAACGTGAACTCCTTTACCAGATAGGGCATTCAAATACACCGGCATGGTCGCGGTCAAGGTTTTCCCTTCCCCTGTACGCATTTCTGGAACGTCACCATGGTGAAGAACAATTCCCCCCATGACCTGTACTTTATAAGGGAACAAGCCCAAGACACGTTTAGCACCTTCACGAACTACTGCGAAAGCTTCATAGAGGAGATCATCCAATGATTCACCATCTTGGTAGCGTTGCTTGAACTCTTCTGTTTTCGCTTTCAGTTCATCATCTGACAAGGCAGCCATTTGATCTTCATACGAGAAGACCTTATCTGCCATCTTTTCCAATCGTCTTAATTCACCTTTATCATTTTCGATAATTGTTTTTAATAAATTAGCCATTAGTTTCCTTACTTTTCAAATTTCTTAAATTTTAAACGTTCTTTTTATTATAGCACACTGTAGCTTATCCATCAAGAAATTCCATTGATTAGAAGATGGTTTCTCCCTCTTTTTCTCTTATCAATTTCACCTCCCAACCATCCATTAGAAAATTCCTAAAAACAACAAAAGGCTGAGCACTTGATGACTCAACCTTCTTTCTTCTTTATGGATGACTGACAATTAATTCCATCTCTTCTCCTGACAAGGTCCAAGTCTGGATATCACTCGTTAAGATAAAGTGGTCCCCTTTTCCAATCGGATAATTCTCCCCATCTACTTGAAGACTTCCTTGCCCTGAGAGAATGCTCACCAAGCTATAATCATGGGTCTTTTCAAATCGAACTTCCCCATTAACTACCCACTTGTGAACACCAAAGAAGTCATTAGCCACTAACAAAGTCGATGACAAGTGATCAACTTTTTCCTCAACTGGTCGGCTATTTGCCGGAGCACCTAAGTTCAGTACATCAATGGACTGTTCAATATGCAACTCACGTAGATTCCCTTGATCGTCTTTACGATCAAAGTCGTAAACCCGATAAGTCGTGTCACTCGATTGCTGGGTTTCCAAGATTAAGATACCCGAACCGATCGCATGCATGGTTCCACTTGGTACATAGAAGAAATCTCCCGCTTTCACAGGAACCCGTGCTAAAAGATCATCCCATTCTTTGGCTTCGATCATTTGGCGCAATTCTTCCTTGGACTGGGCGTGATGACCATAGATAATCTCTGCCCCCTCATCAGCAGCAATAATATACCAGCATTCGGTTTTTCCAAGTTCTCCTTCATGCTCCATTCCATAGGCATCATCTGGGTGAACCTGAACACTGAGCCAGTCATTTGCATCTAGAATCTTTGTCAACAAAGGAAAAACCGGTTCTGTTCGATCTCCAAATAATTCGCGATGCTCTGCATATAGTTGGTCTAAGCCCATTCCAGCATAAGGTCCATTCTTAACAATAGAAACACCATGTGGATGGGCCGAAATAGCCCAGTATTCACCAACATGATCGCTCGGGATTTCATAGCCAAACTCATCTCGTAATCTAGTTCCACCCCAAATCTTTTCCTGCATGACGGATTGTAAAAATAACGGTTGTGACATACCTGCCTCCATAGATCCTTGTATTCAATACTTTATTATACCAAATTTCACTCGTTTTTGAAAGCCCTGCCAAGCTCTTTAGCCTCTTTTTAATTTTTTGCACGATTTTCGCATTTTTACCGGCTTTCCGCTATAATAGGAATATGAACCTCAAAGAATCCATTATTGAATTGGCTCACTCCATTGGTATTTCAAAAATCGGCTTTACCACTGCGGATGATTTTTCCTATTTAGAAAAATCCCTCCGCCTAGCTGTGGAAGAAGGCCGAAATTCTGGTTTTGAGCACAAAAATATTGAAGAACGAATCCAACCACGTTTAAGTTTAGCTTCTGCTAAAACGATTATTTCCATTGCCGTTGCCTATCCCCACAAGTTAAAACAACAACCTCAAAAGACGGCCTATAAACGCGGAAAATTCACCCCCAATAGCTGGGGCCTTGATTATCACTATGTCTTGCAGGATAAATTAGACCGACTAGCACGAGGGATTGAAGAATTGACCGCCGACTTCGAATACAAGGGCATGGTGGATACCGGTGCCTTAGTTGATACCGCGGTTGCTCAACGAGCAGGGATTGGCTTTATCGGAAAGAACGGCCTCGTCATCTCGAAAGAATACGGTTCTTATATGTTTTTAGGGGAGCTTATCACCAACCTAGAGATTGAACCCGATCAAGCCGTTGACTATGGTTGCGGAGATTGTAACCGCTGTGTAGAAGCCTGCCCGACTTCTTGCTTAATCGGAGATGGCACCATGAATGCCCGACGTTGTCTATCCTTTCAGACCCAAGACAAGGGCATGATGGATATGGAATTCCGTAAAAAGATTAAAACGGTCATCTACGGCTGTGATATCTGTCAAATCTGTTGTCCCTACAACCGTGGTTTGGATAATCCACTAGCCACTGACATTGATCCGGAACTCGCTCACCCAGAATTAATCCCCTTTATCGAGCTATCCAATGGACAATTCAAAGAAAAATTCGGAATGGTCGCTGGTAGTTGGCGGGGGAAAAATATCCTTCAGCGCAATGCCATCATTGCATTGGCCAATGCTAACGACCGGTCTGCCATCCCTAAACTTTTAGAAATTATCGAAACCTCGCAAAACCAGATTCATATTGCAACCGCCATTTGGTCACTGGGAGAGCTGATTCGAGAAGTCACACCTGACTTGGTTGATTTATTAACTTCCCTCAAAAACCCTAGTCCAGCTATTATAGAAGAACGCGAACGATTTTTCCAAAAATTCCAACACCAAATCTCACATAATTAAAACTGCCTAACTAAGTTAGGCAGTTTCAGATTTAAGATAAAGTCTTCAGAAAAACTTTCCTTAGGTGAGTACGGACGTTAGGTGAAATTATCCAGTGGATGATTTCAGCAATCCAGGAAGTTCCATGACTAATTATTGAGCCTAAGGTCTCAATAATTCCGAATGCCTGAAACAATTATGTTTCAGGCATTTTCTCACAGCGGAAAGTCTTTATCTTCTTAAATAACTAAACAATAAAAGTCATTTTTTGGTAATCATCTAACTGTTTTATGTAAAACACTAGTTTGTCTACATTCAAAAACTTCTCCCATCCAACCTCTATCAGAAAATTCCTAATAGAGAAAAACTGACGATTCCCCATAGGAATGCAACGACAAATCCGACCACAACATCACGGACAAAATGGAGTCCAGCCAGAACACGAACTCCTGCCAATAGAAGAGTCAAGGACAGGCCAAGGATAGATAGGATAGGATTTACGCCCCAAGCTACTATAGAAATAATCGTTGCAGAAAAGACATGACGACTAGGCATGGAGCTCCCCTTTCCTTCTCTGTCTAATAAAGGAGGAAGCATCCCAATCTCATAGGGACGGGGCCAATTGATTTGTTTTCGAATGACACTCAACAAAATAAAGCCAGATGCCGGAACCAACAGATAGGCAAGAACTTCCCAACTCTTGGAATTCTCCAGATAGACTGACCAAAGGACATAGACATAAAGGAGAGGCATCAGAAGGGTGACGAGGCGGTTGACCCACTTTAATAAAGAAAGATAACAGGGATGGGACACAAAAAATGGTCTAATCCGTTCATAGAACAAATATTCTTTTTTCATCAACAATTTCTCTTCGATCGATTACTTAATAAGCAGCTGGACTTAGATCAAAATCCCTTCCAGGTGATCTAGCTCATGCTGGCAAATCTGGGCCGCAAAACCTTCTAAGCTTATGAGCTGAGGTTTCCAATTGATGTCGTAGTAGGAGACTTGAATCTTTTCAAAACGACTTGTTTTTCGACTTCCTGCCAAAGAAAGACAGCCTTCTTCTGTCTCATAAGCTCCTTCTTTCTTGACTAGAACAGGGTTAAAGAGAACCAAGGGCATCACGCCAAATTGGATAATAATCACTCGTTTGCGTACACCAATCATATTAGCAGCCATGCCAACACAGGAATCTTGGTGAGCTCGTAAGGTATCTTGTAAATCTTGCGCCAAATACAAATCCTCTTTAGCCGCTTCTTCAGATACTTGACTCAAAAAGAAGGGATCCTTCATAATGGCTTTTTCCATCTTTTCTCCTCTCTTGCTTAAAAAAGAGAAGGTCATTCATCCATCTTCCCGACGAAGAACTCCCTCCCCTAGCATTTCATGCTTTTTGTTGTTTCAGCCTTAACTGATTAGTCTTTTTTACTGACTTGTTTTGCTAAGACAAAGTTACCCAAGGTTGCTGAACCATTTCCAGCCACCGCAGGAGTCACGATGTAGTCTCGAACATCCGGCACTGGTAAATAGCCGTTCAATAAGACGGTGAATTTTTCACGGACGCGATCCAGCATGTGCTGTTGTGCCATCACTCCTCCACCAAATACAATCACATCTGGACGGAAGGTTACAGTCGCATTGACAGCAGCTTGGGCAATATAGTAGGCTTGGATATCCCATACAGAGCTATTGAGTCCGATATTTTCCCCACGAATACCGGTACGAGCTTCCAAGCTTGGACCAGCCGCAAGACCTTCTAAACAGCCTCTGTGGAATGGACAAACCCCATTAAATTCTTTTTCAACATCCATTGGGTGTTTGGCAACATAGTAATGGCCCATCTCAGGATGTCCCACACCACCAATGAATTCACCACGCTGGATAACACCAGCCCCAATTCCTGTACCAATCGTGTAGTAGACTAGGTTTTCAATCCGCGCACCCGCATTATTACGAGCCACGACCTCACCATAAGCTGAGCTATTTACGTCAGTTGTGAAGTAAATCGGTACATTTAATGCCCGACGGAAAGCACCTACCACATCAATATTGGCCCAATGTGGTTTTGGAGTTGTTGTAATAAAACCATATGTTTTTGAATTTTTATCAATATCAATCGGTCCAAATGAACCAATCGCTAAACCTGCAAGATTTTCAAACTTAGAGAAAAACTCAATACATTTATCAAGGGTTTCAATAGGGGTCGTTGTCGGAAACTGTATTTTCTCAATGACGTTATAATTTTCGTCACCTACAGCACAAACAAACTTTGTTCCACCTGCTTCAAGACTTCCATATAATTTAGTCATATCAAACCTCTTCTTCAATTCTCTTTTTTTCTATTATATCATAAAGGAAAACGGTTCACTTCTATTCCTTATAGAAAAAACTACTCTTATTTAGGTATAAAAGATAATCTTCCCCGTCCTCTTCCTTATCTTCATATACAATTCAAGGACTGGAGGAAGCCCTAACCAGTCCTTGAACAAACATAGATTTAATTAAGCTTTCACTTCGATAATCGCATCGCCTTTAGCAACTTCACCAGTTGCCACTGGAGTAACTGAAGCATAGTCGGCTGTGTTTGTGACGATGACCATTGTTGTATCATCAAGACCAGCTGCTGCAATTTTAGCAGAATCAAATGTTCCAAGAACATCGCCAGCTTTGACCTTGTCACCTTGCGCAACCTTTTGATCAAACCCTTCACCGTTCATTGAAACTGTGTCGATACCAACGTGGATCAAAACTTCAGCACCGTTGGCTGTCTTCAAACCGAAGGCATGACCTGTTGCAAAAGCAATGGTTACTTCTGCATCTGCAGGAGCATAAACGACACCTTCAGATGGCTTCACTGCAATCCCTTGCCCCATCGCACCGCTTGAGAAGACAGGGTCATTCACATTTTCTAAAGCAACCGCTTGGCCAACGATTGGAGAGATAATCGTTTCATCTTGAAGAGTTTCTGGAACAGTTCCAGTTGTTTCTTCTTCAATAATTGCACCAGCTTCTTTGTCCTCTGCAGGAACAGATGAAGCTTCATCTTCATAACCAAACATATATGTCAAACCGAAACTTAGTGCAGTTGTAAATACAACCATAAATACATATTTCAATAATTGACCATTTAGATAGAGAAGTGTTCCTGGAATAATTGTAATACCAAATCCTGTACCAGCAAGGTTTAACATAGATGCAATCCAACCACCTACAGCACCTGCTCCCAAAGCAATAACGAATGGTTTTACATAACGCAAGTTCACACCAAAGATTGCAGGCTCAGTAATACCTAATAAGGCAGAAATAGTTGCAGGAAATGCTAAAGCTTTCACTTTTTGAGATTTTGATTTCACTGCCACCGCTAAAGTCGCACCAGCTTGTGCAGTCATAGCAGCTGTAATAATTGCATTAAATGGATCTTTCTTATCCGAAGTAATTAATTGCGATTCAAGAAGATTAAAAATATGATGGACACCAGTAACGACAATCAACTGATGAACCCCACCGATAAGAAGACCTGCAAGGCCGAATGGTAAATTTAAAATAAACTTAGTTGCATTCAGTACATGTTCCTCGATGCTGTGGAAGAATGGTCCAATAATAAACAAAGCGAGGAATGACATGATTGTCAATGTAAATAATGGAACCAATAACAAATCTAAGACATCTGGAATTTTCTTATGGAGCCACTTTTCAAGTTTCGCACCAATTAGACCAACGAAGAAAGCGGGAAGAACTGAGTTCTGGAATCCAACTACATGATGGAAGATACCAAAGAATGTTGCTGCTTTAGAAGGATCTTCCGCTACAACCCACGCATTAGGAAGTGTCGGACTAACCATCATCAAACCAATTACAATCCCAAGAACAGGATTTCCTCCAAACACTCGGAACGCAGACCATGAAATCAAGGCTGGAAAGAAGGCAAACGCAGTATCTGTCAAAATTGTTGAATAGGTATAGAAATCTGTAGATTTAAATGCGTCTGCTGTAGTACCAAACAAAGCTAGCACTTGGTCTTGAGCAATAGCACCACGAATTCCCATAAACAAACCAGTTGCAACGATTGCTGGTAAAATTGGGACAAAAACATCTCCGAAGGTACGGATTGCGCGTTGGAACCAATTTCCTTGTTTCGCTGCTTCAGCTTTCATTTCATCTTTTGAAGAAGTTGGCAAGCCTAGAGCCACTACTTCATCGTAGATCTTATTTACAGTACCAGTACCAAAGATGATTTGGTATTGACCTGAGTTAAAGAAAGCTCCCTGTACTTTTTCAATGTTCTCAACAACATCTTTGTTGATTTTTGATTCATCTTTGACCATCACGCGAAGACGAGTCGCACAGTGAGCAACACTGCTAACGTTCTCAACTCCACCGATTGCATCGATGACTTTTTTTGCAATTTCTGTATTTGACATTTGCAAAAATCTCCTTATTTTTTTATTGTTTTGAAAACGGTTCACCCGTCTCTACGCATTTAATTGTACCATGTATCAAGAATATGTCAACCGTTTTGCAGAAAGTTTTTGATGTTTATTTGCGATTTTTGAATGTTTGAAAGAAGTGCTTTTTATTTTCATTAAATTAAACGCCCTTCCACTGTATGATATGGCTCTTATCTGGTTTTCAAGTTTTCAAAAACTTTCATTCTTTCATTTGTTTTCATAAACCAAATCTAGCCTCTGCCTCGATATTTTATGATAAACGTTTGACATTTTTTCTTAATTCTTTGGCCAAAGTCTTGCTTTTTTTTATAGAAATCGGTACTATGGAAGTAAGAAAAATTTTGGAGGAGTCAAATGGAATGGACAACAGAACTTCGGTACAAACGGTATGAAGACTGGACCGAAGAAGAAAAGAAACAAATAAAAGAAAACATGGCTAATTCTCCTTGGCATACTCATTACCATGTCGAACCCAAAACTGGCCTTTTAAATGACCCAAATGGTTTCTCCTATTTTAATGGTAAATGGATTCTCTTTTACCAGAACTTTCCCTTTGGAGCCGCTCACGGATTGAAGTCTTGGGTACAACTGGAAAGTGATGATTTAGTTCATTTTAAAGAAACTGGTCTTAAAGTTTTACCAGACACACCTTTAGATAGCCATGGAGCCTATTCTGGTTCGGCTATGCAATTCGATGACGAACTTTTCTTATTCTATACAGGAAATGTACGAGATGAGAACTGGATCCGCCATCCTTACCAAATCGGAGCCCTCATAGACCAGAATGGGAACCTCAAAAAAATCGACCAAATCCTTATTGATCAACCAGAGGATGCTACCGACCACTTCCGCGACCCACAAATTTTTAAATTCAAAGATCAATACTATGCCATCGTCGGTGGTCAAGACCTTGAGAAAAAAGGATTCGTTCGCCTTTACAAAGCAGTGAATAACGATTATAGCAACTGGGTTGAAGTAGGAAATCTTGATTTCAACAATGATCGTACAGCTTATATGATGGAGTGTCCTAACTTAGTCTTCGTCGGCGAGCAACCTGTCCTTCTTTATTGCCCTCAAGGTTTGGACAAAACAGTCCTCGACTACGACAATATCTACCCAAATATGTATAAGATTGGGGCTTCTTTTGATCCTGAACAGGCTCGTCTAGTTGATGTTTCTGAATTGCACAATCTGGACTATGGTTTTGAGGCTTACGCGACTCAAGGCTTCAATGCGCCTGATGGAAGAGCCTTAACCGTTAGCTGGCTTGGCCTACCAGATGTCGCTTATCCATCCGATCGTTATGACCATCAAGGAGCTTTCTCTTTGGTCAAAGAGCTAAGCATTAAGGACGGCAAACTTTATCAATATCCAGTTGAAGCTGTAAAAGAGCTTCGCTCCACTTCATCCGAGTTTACAAACAAGGAAACAACCAATAATTGCTACGAGTTAGAATTAGACTTTGAAGCTAATAGCAAAAGTGAGATTGTTCTCCTTGCAGATAAAGAAGGCAAAGGACTTTCTATTACTTTCGATATTGCAAATGGTCAAGTCATTGTCGATCGTAGCCAAGCTGGCCAACAATATGCGCAAGAGTTTGGGACCACTCGTACTTGTCCGATCGAAAACCAAGCTACTACCGCTACTATTTTCATCGATAATTCTATTTTTGAAATTTTTATCAACAAAGGAGAAAAAGTATTCTCTGGTCGTGTCTTCCCGCATGCTGATCAAACTGGTATTTTGATCAAATCCGGAACACCTACCGGAACATACTATGAACTAGACTATGGTCGCAAAACTCACTGATGTCGCCAAATTAGCTGGTGTCAGCCCCACGACAGTTTCACGAGTCATTAACAAAAAGGGATATTTATCTGAAAAAACTGTCTCAAAAGTCAATGAGGCCATGAGGGAATTGGGCTATAAGCCTAATACGATTGCTCGGAGCCTACAAGGAAAATCAGCCAAGTTAATCGGCTTAATCTTCCCAAAAATCAGCCATGTCTTCTATGCAGAATTAATCGATAAACTGGAAGAAGAACTGTTCAAACATGGGTACAAAACCATTATTTGTAATAGCGAGCATGATTCTGAAAAAGAACGTGAATACATCGAAATGCTAGAAGCCAATCAAGTAGATGGTATTATTTCTGGTAGTCATAATCTGGGAATTGAAGATTATAACCGGGTTACAGCTCCTATCATCGCTTTTGACCGAAACCTATCCCCTGAGATCCCTGTTGTTTCCTCAGATAACTACGCTGGTGGCGTCCTTGCAGCGGAAACCCTTGCCAAGACAGGAGCACAAAAGATTATCATGATTACCGGGAATGACAATTCCAATTCCCCAACTGGACTCCGGCATGCTGGTTTTGCTTCAGTCCTGCCAGAAGCACAAATCATTAATGTTTCTAGCGATTATTCACCTATTCGCAAAGAAATGGAAATCAAATCCATCTTGACCCAGCAGAAACCAGATGCTATCTTTGCATCCGATGACTTGACTGCTATCTTGGTGATGAAAATCGCTGACGAACTCGGCATTGTCGTTCCAGAAAACCTAAAAATTATTGGCTACGATGGGACCTACTTTATCGAAAATTATTTCCCCCGTCTCACCACCATCAAGCAACCCTTACAAGAGATTGCTCGTCTGACGGTCGACCTTCTTCTTCAAAAAATCGAAGGAAAAGACGTTAAAACAACAGGCTATTTTCTCCCAGTGAATGTTTTACCCGGCAAAAGTGTTTAAAAGAGAGTGGGACAGAAATCGGTAATTCGTTAGAATTCGATTTCGTCGTCCCACCTCCGCACAGTTGAGTAGGGCTGTAAAAGCTGATAAAATCAGCGTAGTAGAGCCCACTCAACCACTGCGTCTTGTTCGACAATCCAAAGTCAATTGAGAGGCCGGACTTTTGTACCAGTCTTTTTCCTTATCCTGATCAATCGAATCTCTATACTTAAAAAGAAACCACCCGTGCAGGTGGTTTCTTTTCTATCTTATTCTGCTTCTGTTACAAATTGACTTAAGACACCATTCACAAACCGAGCAGATTTCTCATCTGAAAAAGTTTTAGCTAATTCAATTGCTTCATTCACCGCAACCAATTGAGGGGTATCAAAGGAAGTCATTTCAAACACACCCAAACGAAGAATGTTTTTCTCCACTAGAGTCAAGCGTTCGACAGTCCATCCAGTTTTCAAGTGTTGGGCAATCTGTTGATCCAATTCATCCTTTGATTGACGAACACCCGATACCAAATTGAGTAAAAAAGCTGGAATTTCCACTTCCTGGTCTGTTTCCTCTTTGTCATGAGTAAAAGCAAATCGACACGCTTCTACAACATCCCCTTCATACTCTAAACTCATTAGAGCTTGAAAGGCACGCTCCCGTAAATCACGACGTGATTCAAATAAAATATCAGTCATTGAGGAAATCCTCATTAAACAAATCTTTCAAATCAGGTTTCGCTGCTTTTTCAGTCACGATTCCAACCACATGGATGTTGACATCATCCAAGGTCACATCTGCCATATTGTAGACAGCTGTTTTTACTGCCTTTTGGATCGCAACCGCTACTTTAGGGACTGCTACACCATACTCTAGATAGAGGTAAATATCAACTGAGATTTGACCATCTTCTTGTGTACGAAGGTAAACCCCACGTCCAAGAGCACGTTTTGAAAGGCTATCCGATACACTCTTGTTCTCAAGAGAATGAACACCATCCACTTTTGCAGTCGCAATCGCAATAATTTTTTCTAGCACACGAGGTGCAATGACGATTTCGCCGTATTGTTCAGTTGCCATAGAAGTTCCTTTCTATCAGACCAATTTTTAGAGCTGATTAGGCACGAGAAACGTAAGTTCCTTCAGCTGTATTGATAATCAATTTTTGTCCTGCTTCGATGAAGTCTGGAACGTTAACGACAAGTCCAGTTTCCATTGTAGCTGGTTTACCAGAACCTGTAACTGTAGCACCTTTAATAGATGGTTGAGTTTCAGCAACTGTCAATTCAACAGTTGTAGGAACAGTCACCCCAATCACTTCACTTCCGTAGAATTGAATTTTCACTTCTGAGTTTTCAAGGATGTAAAGCAATTCGTTCTCAACATTGACAACAGGAATTTCATATTGATCGTATGTTTCAGTATTCATGAAGTAAGCTGTGTCATCCATTTTATACAAATATTGAGCTGGTACTGTTTCAATAATGGCTTGCTCAAATTTTTCTTCTGGACGGTAGCTTGTATCAAAAGTTGAACCAGTACGAACATCACGCAATTTCATACGCATGATGGTATTTCCTTTACCTGGTTTGTGGTGGCTAGCTTCCAAAACGCGGATCAATTTTCCATCAGCTGTTTCAAAGGTCATACCAGCTTTCAACTTACTTGCTTCAATCATGTTTTCATACCTCTTTTTAAAAATATATTACTCTTTATTTTATCACAAAAGCTCAGATTTCTCAAATCTATCTCTGCAAATTTCCTTAGATCACAATCAATTCTTTCGGTGCAAGGGTCAAGACTTCACAGCCACTTTCTGTAATCAAGAGATCATCTTCAATCCGGACACCTGATAGACCTTCAATGTAGATCCCTGGCTCATCTGTTAAGACCATTCCCGCCTTGATAACTTCTTTAGATGTTTGACTGAAATAAGGCTCTTCATGGATGTCCAAGCCAATACCATGTCCAATTCCATGAGTAAAGTACTGGCCGTATCCTGCCGCCTCGATAATGTCTCGAGGAATTTTATCAAACTCACGGAAACCTAGTCCAGCCTTGGCTTCAGAAATGAGAGCTTGGTTGGCTTTCAAGACCGTTTCGTAAATTTCTCTTTCCTTATCACTGACATGACCTGCATAAATGGTCCGGGTCATATCACTCACGTAATGGTTGTAAAGACAGCCAAAGTCCAAGGTCAAGGCATCCCCCGCAGAGATAATGCGATCACTAGGAGTCGCATGGGGCATAGCAGAGCGTTCTCCCGCAGCGGAGATGATATCAAAGGATACACCTGACGCTCCCAATTCCCGCATTCTGAAATCCAGGAAGGTCGCAGCTTCTAACTCTGTTGTTTGACCAACCTTGATAAACTCCAGCACATCTAGGAAGGCTTGATCTGAAATACTGCAGGCCTTGCGGATGGTTGCCACTTCTGTCTCATCCTTAATCAAACGAAACTCCATCACAAAATCAGACAAGGCTCTTAGAGAGACTCCTGAAAAAGCTGTCGCCAGACGGGTATGATAGGCAACTGTAATCTCATCCTCAAAGCCAAGTTCTTGGATCGCTGCGTCTTTGATAATTTTTGATGCTTCTTCCAATTCATTGCGGGTTTCAACAATCTCCACAAAGGGGAAACAAGTCGCATGGGCATGAATGGTATAGCGCGAATCAGTGAAGAGGACCACGCGCTCTTCTGTCACCAAAACAGTCCCGTTCGATCCCCAGAAACCTGTCAAATAGTAAACATTTTTCAAGTTGTTAATGAGGACAGCTTTTAAATCCTGCGCCTTCATTTTAGTTCGTAGATTTGTAATTCGTTGGTTCATTGTAATTTCCCTTTCAAATACTGTCCTGTAAAGCTAGCTGGATTGCTAGCTACCTCTTCTGGTGTTCCTGTCGCAATAATGGTACCACCACCGACTCCACCTTCAGGTCCTAAGTCGATGATATGGTCCGCTGTCTTAATCACGTCCAAGTTGTGCTCGATGACCAAAACAGTATTGCCATCATCCACAAAGCGTTCCAAGACCTTGAGCAAACGAGAGATGTCTTCGGTATGAAGACCTGTTGTCGGCTCATCCAAAATATAAAAAGACTTACCTGTCGAACGCTTATGAAGCTCAGAAGCCAACTTCATCCGCTGGGCTTCTCCTCCTGAAAGTGTCGTTGCCGGTTGTCCCAAGGTCACATAGCCCAAGCCGACATCCTTGATGGTTTGTAATTTGCGATTAATCTTTGGAATATGTTTAAAGAAATCCACCGCATCATTGACGGTCATGTCCAAAATCTGGGAGATATTTTTTTCTTTATAGTGAACTTCTAGGGTTTCACTGTTGTAGCGTCGTCCATGGCAGACTTCACACGGTACATAGACATCCGGTAGGAAATGCATCTCAATCTTGATAATACCATCTCCCGAACAAGCCTCACACCGGCCACCTTTGACGTTGAAACTAAAGCGGCCTTTTTTGTAGCCTCTAATCTTGGCTTCATTGGTTTGGGCAAAGAGATCGCGAATGTCGTCAAATACACCTGTATAGGTAGCTGGATTGGAGCGTGGAGTGCGGCCAATCGGACTTTGGTCGATATCGATCAGTCGATCAATGTGCTCGACACCTGAAATGGTTTTGTATTTCCCTGGTTTCTCTGAATTGCGATTCAATTTTTGCGCCAGCGTTTTTTTCAAAATACTGTTGACCAAGGTTGACTTCCCTGAGCCAGAAACGCCAGTGACAGCAATGAACTTGCCCAGCGGGAAGCGTGCTGTCACCTCTTTTAAGTTGTTTTCAGCGGCACCTGTCAGCTCGATAAAGCGTCCGTTGCCTACCCGTCGTTCCGTTGGTACTGGAATGGCCCGTTTGCCAGAAAGATACTGACCAGTGATGGATTTGCTATTGCGGGCTACCTGCTTAGGCGTTCCAGCCGCAACAATCTCTCCTCCAAAGACACCGGCTCCTGGACCGACGTCAATCAAGTAATCAGCTTCTCTCATAGTATCCTCATCGTGCTCGACGACGATCAAGGTATTGCCTAAATCACGCATCTTTTTAAGGCTGGCAATCAGGCGGTCATTGTCCCTTTGATGGAGACCGATCGAAGGCTCATCCAGAATATAGAGGACACCTGAGAGATTGGAGCCAATTTGGGTAGCCAAGCGAATGCGCTGACTCTCTCCCCCAGATAGAGTCCCAGCTGATCGAGACAGGGTCAAATAACTCAAACCAACATTGTTTAGGAAGCTCAAGCGATCCTTGACTTCTTTAAGAATCGGACGAGCAATAGTCTCCTCATTCTTGGTTAATTTGAGATCAGCTATCACCTTAAGATGGTCCTCAATAGACAAGTCAGAGATCTGCCCGATATGGAGCCCCTTCTCTCCTCCTACTCGGACAGACAAGGCCTGGTCATTCAAACGATAACCATGGCAGGTGGCACAAGTCAATTCATTCATGTAGGACAACATCTGATTGCGGGTGAAATCACTAGAAGTTTCATGGTAGCGGCGATTGATGTTGGTAACGACCCCTTCAAAAGGAATGTCAATATCGCGAACCCCACCAAATTCATTCTCATAATGGAAATGGAATTCCTTGCCCTCAGAACCATAAAAAACCAAGTGTCGGTCTTCTGGAGACAAGTCTTCAAATGGCTTGTCCATATCAATCCCAAACTGGATCATGGCCTGCTCCAACATCTGAGGATAGTAGTTAGAAGAAATCGGATTCCATGGTGCAAGCGCTCCTTCACGGAGAGTCTTACTAGCATCTGGAACAACCAAATCCAAGTCCACCTCTAGCTTGATCCCTAGTCCATCACAATCTGGACAAGAGCCAAAGGGGGCATTAAATGAAAAGAGACGAGGTTCCAATTCAGGGACGGTAAAGCCACATACCGGGCAAGCATAATGCTCTGAAAAGAGCAGTTCATTATCATCCATGGTATCGATGACCACGTAGCCATCCGCAATTCGAAGGGCTGCTTCTACCGAGTCAAAGAGACGCGAGCGAATGCCGTCTTTGATCACAATCCGATCTACGACAACCTCGATGGTGTGCTGCTGGCTTTTGGATAATTCTGGGACCTCTGTCACATCATAGATCTCACCATCCACACGCACCCGGACATAGCCGTCTTTTTGAACCTTTTCGATGATATTCTTATGCTGGCCTTTTTTCTTGCGAACAATGGGCGCTAAGATTTGCAGACGTTGGCGCTCCGGCAGTTCCAAAACTTGGTCAACAATCTGCTCGACCGAAGAAGCCGTAATCGCTCCATGGCCATTGATACAGTAGGGAATCCCCACACGAGCATATAAAAGACGTAAGTAATCGTTGATTTCAGTTGTCGTTCCAACCGTTGACCGCGGATTTTTGCTGGTTGTTTTTTGGTCAATAGAAATGGCTGGACTTAGGCCATCAATCGAGTCCACATCGGGTTTTTCCATGTTTCCTAAAAACTGACGAGCATAGGCTGACAGACTCTCTACATAACGTCTTTGCCCTTCCGCATAGAGAGTGTCAAAGGCTAAGCTCGATTTCCCAGAACCTGATAGACCAGTGACCACCACTAGCTTATCTCGAGGGATTTCAACATCAATATTTTTTAAATTATGAGCACGCGCTCCATGAATGACAATTTTATCGAGCATTTCTTCCACTTTTCATCAATTTATTTATCCTTCATTATATCAAATTTTTCAGCATTCTTTTATCCAAAAGCGTGCTTTTTCTGTTATAATGTTAAGGTGTAAAAAAACAAGGGGAGGCACCATGAAACAGGTCTTTTTATCAACCACAACTGAATTTAAAGAAATAGAGACACTGGAACCCGGTAGCTGGATCAACCTTGTCAACCCTTCCCAAAGTGAATCGATGGAAATCGCATCTGCTTTCGGTATCGACATTGCCGATTTACGGGCACCACTCGATGCGGAAGAAATGTCTCGTATGACCATCGAAGATGAGTATACCTTGATCATCGTGGACGTTCCCATCAAGGAAGAGCGGAACAATCAGACCTACTATGTCACCATCCCTTTGGGAATCATCCTAACAGAAGAGGCTATCATCACCACTTGTTTGGAAGAGTTGCCTCTCCTAGACACCTTTATCAATCGTCGCTTGCGGAATTTCTATACTTTCATGCGGTCGCGCTTCATCTTCCAGATCCTTTATCGCAATGCTGAACTTTATTTGACTGCGCTTCGTACCCTGGATCGTAAGAGTGAACAGATTGAAAGCCAATTGCACAAATCAACGCGTAATGAAGAGCTGATTGAACTGATGGAATTAGAAAAAACCATCGTCTACTTTAAGGCCTCTCTGAAAACCAATGAGCGCGTGATCAAGAAATTGACCAGTGCCACTAGTAACATCAAGAAATACCTGGAAGACGAGGACTTGTTGGAAGATACCTTGATCGAAACCCAACAGGCGATTGAGATGGCGGATATTTACGGAAACATCCTCCACTCTATGACCGATACCTTCGCATCGATTATCTCCAACAACCAGAATAATATCATGAAGACCTTGGCCATGGTGACCATCGTCATGTCCATCCCAACCATGATTTTCTCGGCCTATGGGATGAACTTCAAGAACAATGACCTACCCCTCAATGGGGAACCTAATGCTTTCTGGCTCATTATCTTTATTGCCTTTGCCATGACCGGATCGCTCGTTGTCTACCTCATCCATAAAAAATGGTTCTAACACCTACTAATAACACTAAGGAGTATTTATGTCTCAATTTGATTTGACCCAATTAAGTAAAAAAAATCAAGAATTCGTTCGCATCGCTAAACACCAATTGATTGAAAATGGCAAAACCGAAGAAGATGCTACTAGCCTAATTGAAGAAATTCTTCCAGCCATCTTTGAAAACCAACCAAAAGGAGTAACGGCGCGAACTCTCTTTGGAGCGCCAACTGTTTGGGCCAATGCTTTTAGTGATAAGGAACGCTACGAAAAAGAGCATCCAAAAGAAAATGATACTCCTCTTCTCATGATTACGGATTCTTTCCTTCTCGTCTTTGGTCTCTTTGCTGCCATTTCAGCCTTCATGAACCTTTTTGCACCTCAGGGAACCACTTATGGACTTCTCACTTTAACTCTTGGTAGCTTGGCTGGTGGGGTTGTGCTCTATTTGATGTATTACTACTTCTACCAATACTACGAAGTTTCTAAACGTGGAATGAAACGACCTGCTTTAACCAAGTCACTTCCTATCCTAATGTTAGCCATGATCCTTTGGGTTGTGATTCTCATGGTCACTGCTTTGCTCCCACAATTCCTTAACCCTCGTGTACCAAACTGGTTCATGCTCTTACTCGGTGGTGGGGCTCTTCTCCTCCGCTACTACTTGAAGAAAAAATACAATATCAAGAGCGCCAATACGGCACCTCAACGACGCTAAAAAGAAACGGATGAACACTTCATCCGTTTTTGTTTTACTGCATGTCCTTGTTCAACCTTTTTGAAAAATAGAGGACTAAGTCATCATTGTTTTCACAAGAACTGTAAGGGCCCAAGGGCTGATCCCTAAACCAAACCCCAGATCCATCTGGGATATAGCCCCGTTTAACATAAAGCCTTTGAGCCGGGCCATAACCCGAGTGTAAACCAACCCCTAAAGTCACAATCTCTGAAAGTAGCCAGACTCTTTTTTCCGCCTCCTCTATGAGTTGATTCCCAATTCCTCGATTTCTAAATGGCTCAAAAACATTAAAATCAGTTAGTTCAGGATAGACTCCCACGAAAGGACCGTGCTTGGCAACAGGCAATATAGTGATATAACCTGCCACAAGTCCATCCGACTCAGCTACTAATACGTCCCTTTCTCCATTCTCCTGATCCTGAAAATAGCTGGCCAAGATATCCTCTCTACCCGGCCACCCTTGGTGGATAAAGGCTTGAGAGATGTGCTCAATATCTGCCTTTATCATCCTCCTGATGATTACACCTTCCTTCATAGTTCCCTCCTTGATACATTCCTTCCCACATTATAACACGATTAGAGCTAGGGAAAGGTCAAAGAGGTCCACCCGAACCTCAACTCGCTTTCTCATTTTCAAGCTCATGAAAAAAAGACCCGTAAAGGCCTTAATTCGCTTTCTTATTTTCAAGCTCATGAAAAAGAGGTCCACCGGACCTCAACTCGCTATCACATTTCCAAGCTCGTGAAAAAGAGATCCACCCGGACCTCAACTCGCTATCACATTTCCAAGCTCGTGAAAAAGAGGTCCACCCGGACCTGAAAAAAAGACCCACCCGGGTCTTTTTTTTAATCTTCGTTTACGAAAGGCATCAAAGCCATTACGCGAGCGCGTTTGATAGCTGTTGTTACTTTACGTTGGTTCTTCGCTGAAGTTCCAGTTACACGACGAGGAAGGATTTTCCCACGTTCTGAAACGAAACGGCTAAGAAGCTCAGTATCTTTGTAATCAACATATTCAATTTTGTTTGCTGCGATGTAATCAACTTTTTTACGGCGTTTGAATCCGCCACGACGTTGTTGAGCCATGTTTATTTCTCCTTTATAGTTTTAATTCGTTAAACCCATTCTTAGAATGGTAGATCGTCATCCGAGATGTCCATTGGATTAGCTCCAAATGGATTGTCATCACGTCCAAAGTTTGGTGTTGCGTTCGATGGTTCAGATCCTCCAAAGCTTGGAGCTGCATTTCCTGCAAATCCTCCACCTGAAGAATAACCTCCACCAGCTTGTCCTTCACGATTCGCGCGGCTTTCCAACAATTGGAAGCTGTCCGCTACGACTTCAGTGACATAAACACGTTGACCTTGCTGATTCTCATAATTACGAGTCTGGATACGACCTGTAATCCCAACTAAGGCACCCTTTTTAGCCCAATTTGCTAAATTTTCAGCTTGTTGACGCCAAATCACACAGTTGATAAAGTCCGCATCTCGTTCACCATTTTGGTTTTTAAAATTACGGTTAACAGCAAGTGAAAATGTCGCAACAGCCTGGTTTTGAGGGGTATAACGAAGTTCAGCATCTCGAGTCATACGACCTACAAGTACAACATTGTTAATCATTAGTCACCTTCTTTATTCGTTAGGGCTTACGCGTCAACTTTTACGATCATGTGACGAAGAATGTCACCGTTGATTTTTGAAAGACGGTCGAACTCGTTAAGAGCTGCATCGTCGTTCGCTTCAACGTTTACGATGTGGTAAAGTCCTTCACGGAAATCTTGGATTTCGTATGCAAGACGACGTTTTTCCCAATCTTTTGATTCAACAACAGTTGCACCGTTGTCAGTCAAGATAGAGTCAAAGCGTGCTACCAAAGCGTTTTTAGCTTCTTCTTCAATGTTTGGACGAATAATATAAAGAATTTCGTATTTAGCCATTGATATGTTCCTCCTTTTGGTCTAATGACCCCAAGTCTTTGCAAGGGGTAAGTGAGGTTTGCTCACAAGAAACTATTATACCAGACTTCGGTATAGAAGGCAAGTAAAAATACCTTCTCTTGATTCTTTTTGAGAAGATTTATTTTTCTTCTATTATTTTCTCTAGTTTTTATACAGCAAGGAAATCTCTCCCTTTCCTTAAAGAAAACTGATATCAGTTAGCTTTAAGAATGGGCCGTTATACTACCTTCATCACAAACAAGAAACGAGGAACGGTTATGAATTATTTAGTCATCCCCGCTTATCAACCCGATCAAAAACTTCTCAAACTGGTGAAAAAACTGAGAGAAAAATGTGACTTCTCCATTATCGTTGTGGACGATGGTAGTTCTGAGGAGTGCCAGGCTATTTTTGAAAAATTAGACGGATTAGCTACAGTCCTTCACCACGAAGTGAACCTTGGAAAAGGAGGGGCTCTCAAAACAGCCTACACCTACATTCAAGAGCAAGGGCAATACGGAACAGTCATCACTGCCGATGCCGATGGCCAACATAAGGTTTGGGATATCTTCCGCGTGGCCAACCAATCGCAAGATAATCCGAATCAATTGATTCTAGGGGCACGCGCCTTTTCAGGCAAGGTTCCTTTGCGTTCTGCTTTTGGAAATAAATTGACCCGCTTCTTGTTCAAGCAACAAACAGGGGTCGCTGTGACAGATACCCAGACTGGCCTTCGAGCCTTTACAACGAACATGATTCCTTTTATGTTAGAAATTGAGGGTCAACGGTATGAGTACGAAATGAATGTGCTTCTTGCAGCTAGCAAGGCCTTCCCCATCTTGGAAGTTCCGATCGAAACAGTCTATATCAATGACAATGAAGGGTCCCACTTCCGTCCTGTTCGAGACGGTCTCATGATCTACAAGGACATGTTTAAATTTGCACTTTCGTCCCTCAGTAGCTTTATCGTTGACTATCTGGTCTATGCTTTCTTTCTTTTCGTAATGATGGCTGTGCCGATTAGCCTTCGGATCCTCCTTGCCAACGGGATTGCTCGTGTGGCTAGCTCTATCTTTAACTACTCGACTAACAAACGTTTCGTCTTTAAGAACAAAGACAGCCTGGCTCGAACCGGAAGTGGTTACTTGGGACTTGCGATTGGACTCTTTATTCTCGATACCCTCTTGATTCGACTCTTCTATACAAGCTTCGGTCTCCATTTGCTCCTCAGCAAAGTGATCGTCGGACTCTTGCTCTTCGTCGTCTCATGGTTGATTCAGAAAAAAATCATTTTCAAGGAAAGGACTGCACCTACTCATGAAATTCTTTAAAAAATCGTATACCTATGCTGCTTGTTTCGGCATCCTGCTAACAAGCTCCTTCAGCTATTCTATGCTTAAGACCTTCGTCTTATCAGATGCTATCCAAACAGTTAAAGCAACAACAACTGATAGTAAAGCTGCTGAACAAGCTGCAGCAACTGCTACCACTACAGATACCAGTTACTCCGATGACAATATCCAGGTAAGCCTGACAGAAAAAACAGTCGAAAACACTCAAGTTTACATTGCAGATATTACGGTTAGCTCTTCTGACTATCTAAGAACTGCTTTTGCTCAAAATACCTATGGGACCAATGTGACGGCTAAAACTTCCGTCACTGCAGCTGAGAACAATGCTATTCTAGCCGTCAATGGAGACTACTACGGAGCTAATAGCACCGGCTATGTCATCCGAAACGGAGTGGTCTACCGCGATAAGGTTCGTGAGGATTCAAGCAATGGCGACCTGGCGATTTATAAAGATGGCTCCTTCAAGGTTATCTACGAAGATGAAATCTCTGCGGATCAGTTGGTCAAAGACGGGGTTGTTAATCTCCTTGCCTTCGGACCTTCCTTGGTTGAAGATGGAGAAATTACAGTCGATACAAACTCAGAGGTGGGACAATCCATGTCTTCTAACCCACGGACGGCTATCGGAATCATCGATGAAAACCACTACATCATTGTCGTTTCAGATGGGCGGACTTCAGAGAGCGAAGGGCTTTCTCTCTACCAATTAGCGGAAGTGATGAAATCGTATGGCGTCAAAACAGCCTACAACCTGGATGGTGGTGGATCTTCTACACTTTACTTCAATGGCCAAGTTATTAACAAACCAACTACAAATGGTACTATCTCAGAAAGGGCGGTGAGTGACATTGTCTACATCGGTTACTAATCCTATCAAACAACGGTTGAAAAAGACCATCCTCTGGTACACTCTGATTTCAGCTTTCTTCTTCGTCGGAAGTCGCATCTACGAACACTTTAGCTTTGGGGAAACCTCTGCCTTCATGCACTATCTCTTCATGATCCCTTTGATTGGTGGTGCCTTGCTAGTGACTCTGCAACTAGTGGTAAAAGGCCTTTCTCGAATCACTCTTAATCTTTGGAACTCAGCTGTTGCTACGGCAACTGCGGGGGCTCTCTACCGAGGCATTGTGAACCTCTCTGGTCGTTCAACAACTCTCGACCAACCCTACTATTATGTTGCAGGGCTCTTCCTAGCCCTTGCCCTCATCAGCCTCTTCTTTGTCCGCAGTGTCTGGTTGGAGAAAACAGCTTAAAACATTCAAAACGTCCGTTTCTAAAATTAAACGGACGTTTTTTAGAGTAAGCTAATGCCTGAACGGCTTAATCTTGCCGTTTTTTGCTTGCTACAAAACCTGCCAAAGCTAGTGAACTCATACCCAAGAGGCTGAGGGCTGTTGAAGTCAAGGCTTCTTGTCCTGTTTTTGGAAGGCTGGTTGTTGGTGTTGAAGCAGCCACTTCTGCTTGGCCACCAGTATGATAGCCAACAGCGACTGGTTTGTTTGCTGCAACTTCTTTCGTTTCAGGTGTAGTTGGTTGAGCTGGGGTAACTGGGCCTTTGGATACCGCTGGTTGGACAGGGGCCACTGGAATTTCCGGTATCTCTAACGTCGGATTTTCTGGTTGAATCCATGGCGCTACAATCGCTCCACCATGCACCTCTGGGTTTGGCTTGATAACGTCTTTGACCAAAGAAAGAAGGTGGAAATTGATCTGATTGGTCACTTCATAAAGGAAATCATTTTCCGATGCACGGTAGCCTGCTGGGAGTTCCACATGGACACGATAGGATCCGTTCATCAGCATGGTCTCAAAGCGCTGCAAATCATAGATGCTTTGTGGAAGAAGGCGACTGATGCCGTCTTTGCCTACCACTTTTACGACCGTGCCTATCGGAACTGGCTGATCAAATCCAATGGTAAGTTTGTTTTCATCTAAATAATGGAAGGCAAAGGTCACTTTCGGATGTGGGTTTTCAGGTGAAACGGTCACCTTCTTCACTAACTCTGTTCCCCAATCATAATGGTAATCCGACAAGGTGATTTTGACTGTATAAGTGCCAAAAGGCAAGTCTGGGAAGGTGCCACCATTGTAGGAAGCATTGAACTCTCCTTCCACAATCCGTCCTTGGTCATCCACTACCTGGTAACGAACAACAGATGGATAATAAGAAATGACTTCCCCACTGCTATCTGTAAAGACGACCTCTAAGCTACTCTTTTCAGCTGTTGGTTTTTCGGATTCTGTCTCGGTTGGTTTTTCATCTGAGTTGCCTTCATTCGTTGGGGTCGTTGCCTCTATTTTCTTCCCTTCGATATCCATCTCAGTGGTATTGTAGACCTTATCCCAGATGCTATAACGAACAGTAGAGAGGTCCACCCCTTCTGGAAGCAGATAACTGCCGTCCTCTTGGGGTTCCAAGGCTACTGTTTCCCCGTCCTTGACATAGGACAGATAAGTTCCTGCTAGTCCACTGCCGGTTTCAATCACCTTTCCTGGACGGAAAATCCGAGTCTGCGGGTCATAGTTAGCACTTCCAGTCTCAATGCTTGGAGCCGTGTTGTCAATTTTAACCTTGAAGTTAAGTTCTTGTTGTTTGGCCCCTGAAGCAGTTGGACGGTAAGTGATCACAAATTGGTATTCTCCATCTGGTAATTGCTTGCCATCTTTGTCCAAACCTTCCCAAGAGATTTCATAAAACTCTTCGCTACGATTCCCAATCCGATAACTCCAGTCGGTCTTTCGATGCACTTCATTTCCAACCTCGTAAATCGGGTTAGTACGAGTTGTGTCCTCCTTCTTGTAGACTGATAGGTGGACATTTTCTACATTGCGAAGCATGACGGCCTTTACCTTGACGCTATCAAAGCTGGAATCATTGTTTGGAGAGAAGTAGAGTTGGTCTCCATCAAAGCGATCCCCATCCTGACCTAGAGTTTTGGCTACAGACTCCCCATTTTCATAAACATAACTAATCAAAGAAGTAAAGTGGTTATCTGGATGACGCTCTGGCGTTTCTGGGACCTTTTCATCTGGATAATCTGTCTTGTCCTTATAGTAGTAAAATGGCTTGTCACTACCTGTATATTCGTAGATAGGCTTTTCGATCCCGCGAAGATTTTGGTAATCTCCATGGAAACCAACATAAGGAAGGCTGACCAGATGTTTGTTGTTGCTGGCATCTTTGACCAGTACATAACCTTCTAAGAAATAACCATTTGGCATTTGCTTGCTGAGCTCTTCCTTGTACTTGCTCGCGTCAACGGACACGTGGATCGTCCGCTGACCATTGGCTGGAATCGTGATGCTTTCCTTGCCATCGAGGGTTTCTAACAGACGAGGATGAAGGGTGAATTTGCCATCCTGGACTTGGTCTGTCTGAAGGGTGGTTTCATAGCGGACCGACTTCTCTTGATTGGAAAGATTGTGGATGGTCACGTCAAACTCAAAGGTATCAGTGACATTGCCAAGTGTTAGACTGCTTTTCGCATCTTTTGCAGTCACATAGAGATCTCCTAGAGCTGCAGCTGTGACATCCATGACCCCTGCGCCTTGCTGACGTACAGAGGAATAGGCATGTGTCTCTTCATCTACATGCGGAACAGCTGTACTCATGGTCATCTGTTTGACAAGAACTTGCAACTGTTCTGGACTGAGATGAGGGAAGCGCTCCTTCAGGGCTTGTTTCACCAGTACAGTGGCTCCTGCTGCATGAGGAGAGGCCATACTGGTTCCCCTATCCATATAGTACTCTCCATTATTAACAGATGAGTAGATCATCCCTCCTGGAAGGGTGACATCTGGTTTGAGGTCGCCATCAGCTGACAGCCCCCAAGAGGAGAAGTCAGATAGTTGATTGGCTGCATCGTAAGGAACACGTTTAAATTTGTTGGCAATATGGAGCTGGTAATCTTTGGCATGTTGAGCTAGGACACTTCCAGCACCGTGGCCAATGACCCCAACTGGGAATCGTTCTCCGAGACCTTCTAAGTCAAATCCTACAGGGGTATTGCCCTGATCCTCGGTCTGGTAAAAAATCACACCTGTTGCTCCTGCCCTTTTCAGCTCTTTGACCTTATCCACATCTGAAACTTCGCCACCTCGCTCAGTAAGGACTAAGTGACCATTGATACTATCAGACTGATAGTGGTCTATCCCTCCCTTTTCCACATGGAGATAGCTTTGAGGGATGGTTGTCCGAAAGGCGTCGCGTTCTACAAAGGAGTGCATCGGAATTTTGCCATCTGGGAAGTCTTTTGACCCTTTTAAGGCTTCTACGGTCAAGCTTGCTTCTGTAGACTCATGCTTGGTCAGACTATTAATCGAAGCGACCGAAAGGACATTGGGATTGACGGATGGGGTCCCTGTCATTCCATAATCTGGTGTGCTTGCAAGTGGCTTGCTGTGCCAGAAGCCATTGGTGGCCATATTGGTAGAAGCAACTGTAATGGTTACCCCAGCTTTTCTTGCAGCATCAAAGGCTTGGCGCGTGATTTCTCCCACATCATAAATAGAGCCGGAAGCCGTTCCCAAACTCATATTGATGGAATCAGCCCCTAATTTTATGGCATCTTCCACCGCCTTGGTATAGATGAAATTTTGGACCTGTCCGCCCTTGGTGTCTGAGAAAACACGTAAAAACATGAGCTGGGCTTCGGGAGCGACACCTCGGATAATTTCACCATTTGGGGATGGTTGAGAGGCATTTCCCACAGCGGTTCCAGCTACGTGGGCACCGTGAGAGATTGGATCATCTTCTTTAACGTTTTCATCCATATCACTATAATTGTGAACGTAGACGACTTTATTGTTGTACCATTTACCGTAAGTGATGCCGGCCTTTTTCTTAGCTTCTTCAATTTCTGCTTCACTCTTGTACTTGGCCTTATTGATATCTGTTAGGCGGAAAATGTCGTGTGCTGGATCCACCCCCGAATCGATAACCGCTACAACCTGTCCCTGGCCTTTGATACCCTTATCCCAGAGTGGTTGCAAATTGATCAGGCTGTTTTCTTCACTGACCTTGGTCGTAGTTGAAGCCGGTGAGGCAGGAGTAGGCTGGTTCTCAGCTACTCTGGTCCGACCAAGTGGAGCATAATCTAGGGCATCGACACGTGATAATCCCCGGATCTTTTTAGCATCTCCATAGGTCGTCTCTAGAGCCAGTCCATTAAAGAGCAAATTAACGTCATACAATTTTTTGAACTGAATGGATTGTCTTTCGAGTTCTTTCAAAAATTGTTCATGGTCTTGGTTGGTTTGCTCGATACGCGCTTCTTTTGAAGTTCGAGATCCATCTCCATTCTCAGCAGAAACCTTTTCTTTCAGGCGAACCAGGACCTCGACTGGACTTGCATCCTCTAGCGTTTCTTTAGCTACTTCCTGGGGAGCCTCCGTCGCAACAACTTCAGAATTGACTTTTGGACTTGCAATAACAGAAGGTGACAAGGTCTTCTCTTCTCTTGGGTTCTCATTTGAAGAATCGCTAGCAACTGAAGAAGTATTTAGTGCTTGTTTGGTCTGGTCCTTGCCCTCAGTCTCTGTTGGAGTAGGGACAGCGGAAGTCGATTTTTCTACTGGTACACCGGAGATATCCTCCTTAACAGCAACGATCGGCTCTATTGCCTTTTCATCTGTCGTTGTGCTATCAGGTACTACGGCTGATGACTCGACTGTGGATGGTGCTGGTGTTACAGTATCTGCCGAAACCACCGATCCCATCAAGAACATACCTATTAAAACGGAAGCAACTCCAACCGCATATTTACGAATGGAAAAACGTTGTTGTCGATGAAATTCCATAAAAACTCCTTTTTATATACCAGGTTCAGGTGGCTGTTACACCACCTGAAGCCCACTCAATTTTCTCTACTAAGAGAACGTTATACTTGGTCTGGATGATTTTTCTTCATTCGGATCGCACCGAAAGTGAGTAGAAGAACCATAAAGCCTACAATCCCTAATTGGTCATTTTCCTGTCCAGTTTTTGGAAGAGAAGTTACTGGGCGATGAGAGACTTGTTGAAGCTCCTGATCCATTGCTGATTGACCTTCTTGAGTCATAGGTGACGGTTGAGGAGTGACTTGTTGAGCCTCCTGATCCATTTTTATTCTACCTTTTTGTATCATAGGTGACAGTTGAGGAGTAGGTGGGACAGTTGGATCTTCCACCTGATCTTCTGAGACTTCTACAAAACTGGTCAAGTAGCGATTAATACGATTAGCTACGGTATAGATGAAATCATTTTCCACTGCCCGATAACCTGTTGGCAGATCAATATGGATCTGATACTCTCCATTGATCAGGATGCTTTCAAATGTCTTTGGTTCATATAGGGTTTGATTCAACTCCACTTTTTCTCCTGTCTTCTTATCAATGGCAAAGACACGGGTTCCATCTGGAAGTTCTTTGTCAAAGACGAGGTCAAAGCGATTTTTGTCAATGTAGTGGTAGACAAATTTGACCAGTCCTTCAGGGTGCTCCTTGCTTAATTCCACTGTCACAGTGGTTGGAGATACCCAAGAATAATTTTGATCTTGAGCGACAACTTTTACAGTGTAGGTTCCAAATGGAAGAGTCGGTAGCGGATCTTCGTAGTAGCTATTAAATTCTTGATCCACCCGATTTCCCTTGCTGTCAAAGACTTGGTAACGCATCATTTCTGGGTATTGGTTGGTTGCCTCGCCTTTTTCATCGACAATTTGCACCTCTAAGCGACCGACGGTTGCTTCGCTAGTCGCAGCTGTCGGACTTGCTTCCTCCGTCCCTGATTTTTCCGTCGTTTTTTCTTCTGAAACGGTCTTACCATCCAAGGTCAAGGTGTTGGTATTATTGACCTGATCCCAAATATAGAAGCGCACAGTTTTTAGATCTACTCCTTCTGGAATAGAGTAGGTTCCATCTTCATTTGGACTAATTTCAACTTCCTGATCATCTTTTTTGTAAGAGAGGTATTTTCCGCCTAGTCCACTACCCGTTTCAATAATTTCACCTGGCTTAAAGAGACGAGTTGCTGGATCAAAGAGATCCTTGGTATTCGCCAGTTGTGGCACTTGCTTATCGACTCGGACTTTTAGAACAATCTCTTGAGGTTTGGCACCTGGTGTGCTTGGACGATAAGTGACTACATATTGATAGTCCCCATCTGGCACTAGCTGATTGTTCTTGTCCTTGCCTGCCCACTGTGTCGCATAAAGAATCTTACTACGGTCATTAATCCGCCAACCATAGTCCGATTTCTTCTGACTTTCATTACCTTGTTCAAAAATAGGATGTTCGCGTTTGAGGTCATCTGCACGATAGACCGATAAATGAATATTGTCTACATTTCTCAAAACGACTGCATTGAGCTTGACACTATCATAGGAACCATCATCATTTGGCGAGAAGACAAGTTGATTTCCATCGTAATGCCCATCTTTTTCTCCCAATACAACCTGTACCTCTTTGCCCCCGCGCCAAATAGTGCTGACCAAGGCTGTAAAGTGATCTCCTGAGTCTTTTTCAGGTTTCTCTGCTTTTTCATTTGCATAATAGTAGAATGGTTTTTCATCCCCAGTGAAGGCATAGATAGGCTTTTCGATACCTGGTAAATCCTGATATTGCCCTTTGAAGCCGATATATGGAAGACTTACGAGATCTTTCTTGGTTTTGGCATCTTTAAAGAAGACAAATCCTTCTAAAAAGTAACCATTCTTCATTTGATTGGTAAGTTCGCTTGTAAAGGTACTGGTATCTACAGAAATTGGAACCGTCACACTTCCCTTAGCAGGAACATGAATGATTTTTTCTCCCACTTGATCCAGTAGCTGACGCATCTTCAAGCTGATGCGATCATTTTCCACCTGATCGGTGTTAACGACCGTATGATAAGTGAAGTCTTTCGCTTCCGAACTTAAGTTGTGCACCGTAACCTCAAACGTAAAGGTATCCTTGACATTGCCAAGCGTCAAACTACTGTTTGTTCCTTTTCCGCCTGTTACAAAGACATCGCCAAAGGCTGCCGCTGCAGCATCCATGAGACCAGATCCTTGTTGACGGACAGAAGAGTAGCTCTTACTTTCCTGATCAAAATGAGGTTTGGCTGTACTCATGACTAATTGGCGCAAAAGCGTATGAATTTGCTCTGGACTATAAGTTGGGAAACGTTGTTCTAGAGCTTGCTTGATCAAGGCTGTCGCCCCTGCCGCATGGGGCGTTGCCATACTGGTCCCCTCATCCATATCATACAGACCATCTGGAATCGCCGAGTAGACCATTCCGCCAGGTAGGGTAACATCTGGCTTAAGTTTTCCTTCGGCAGAAAGCCCCCAACCAGTAAAGAAGAGCATCTTGTTTGCTTCACTATAAGGCACTTTCTTGACTTCCTGATGGAAGATTAGCTCGTATTCTCCAGCGTGGGAGGCTAGCTCTTTTCCGATAGCATGATTCAAGACGCTGACCGGATAGAAGGAGCCCCAATAGCCCATCGGAAGTTTTTGGAGGTTGTCTCCTTGCTCTTCATTCTGATAAACTAGGACACCTTTTGCACCAGCTTGTCTGAGGGCATTAACCTTCTCTTCGTCCGTCACATCCCCTCCGCTCTCAACCAGAGCAATTTTGCCTTTCACCGTAGCAGTTCGGTAACTATCCAGTTCACCTTTTGGAACTGAAACGTAAGACTGAGGACCTTCTACTGGGAAAATCAGCCGGTAAACGGGAAGATCGACGAGGCCATTTTGGAATTCTTTCTTATCCTTTAGAGCTGGGATTTCCAGACGCATGGTCGTTTCGTGATTGATCTGATTATTGAAAGCACCAATGGCTAGAACCCCATCTTCAATGGCGGGCTCATCAATCGTTCCCGTATCGGGTGCATCTGCTTTTGGCTTAGCCTGCCAGTATCCACTCACGGCGTAATTTCCTGCTGCAGCATTGATGACAACACCGGCTTTACGGGCGAATTCAAAGGCTTGACGGGTTAAGGGATTGGTATCTGCTTCAGACCCATTGACCCCACCAAAACTCATATTGATGGTATCTGCACCTAACTTGACCGCATCTTCAACAGCCTTGGCTACAACAAAGCCTTGTTCTGTCATGCCCTTCTTATCAGAGAAAACACGCATAAAGATAAGCTGAGCTTCTGGTGCGACACCCTTTAGATATTCACCCGTTGGCACAGGTTTTGTCGCATTCCCAACAGCCGATCCTGCCACGTGAGTCCCATGCGAACGCGGATCGTCTTCTCGAATCTCATCGTTCATATCTGAATAGTTATAGGCATAGACTACCTTATCGTTGTACCATTTCCCATAAGTGATGCCTGCCTTTTTCATGGCCGCTTCCATCTGCTCTTTATTCTGGTATTTGGCTTTGCTTTTATCCGTTAGACTAAAGAAATTATGGTGGACATCAAGGCCCGTATCCAAAACGGCTACCACCCGACCTTGGCCCTTGATACCTTTGTCCCAGAGAGGCTGTAGATTGATTAATTCATTTTCATCACTAACTTTTGTAGGAAGGAGGGTATTTTGCTTCGTTGCGCTAGGCTGTGCATTCGCCTGAGCCGTTAAGGGGGTAATTTCCACCTTTTCAACACGCGCCAACTGACGAATCTTCAAGGCATCCTTGTACTTGGTTTCTAGAACAAAACCATTAAAGACTAGATCAAAATCAGCTAATTTCGTATATTCAATGCCTTTTTCCTTCAGTTCATTTAATACTGCTTCCTTAATTGGTGCATTATCCTTGATCTGCTCTGCAATACTAAGAGGAGCCGTTGCATCTTGCTTTTTCGTCTCCAAACGTACCAGGGCCTGAACACGGGCTTCATCTGCCACACTTGCTGAAGCATCGTCCTTATTAGCTACTGGCTGAGATGCTGAAACAGTGTGATCTTCTTGTTCCTTCTTTTCAACACCTTCTTTTTCAGGTGTAGGGTCCGAAACTGGATTTGTTTGAGCATTGGAAGGTGAGATCTCGCCAGTTTTCTCAGTCTTGGCTTTCTCTTGTGAAGAAGACTCCTCCTTAACTGTATCAGTTGTATGAGCTCCGTCCGAGCCATCGCCCTGTCCGACTGTCGGACTCACCTCCTGACTTCCTTCTTTTACTACAATAGCGGGTACATCTACCTGCCCTTCCTGCTCCTGGGCTGAAACAGTCACCCCACAAAAAAAGCATCCGACAAGTACCGATACTAGGCCGACTGCATATTTTCGTAGAGAAAAACGTTGTTGTCTGTCGCTTCCCATAAACAGACCTCCTTTATATTTTGTAAGCGGTTTCCGCACCTATATTTTAGTCCTTATCTTATGCAAAGTCAATGCAATCTAGCAAATTCTAAAAAATATATTATTTTATTGATTTTTGATAGGTTTCTCTATCCAGTATTGGAGAAGCTTCTCTTACCAAGGGGAATTCCTTAGACAAAGTTTCTTTCTTTAAAAAGGTAAAAAAAAAGAAACCAGAATAGCTTCTGATTTCTTTTGAATAAACTTATTTATTTACGTTTTCCCATTTCCAGTTGTGTACTTCTGGAATATCATCACCATGTTCACGGATGTAAGCATTGTGGAAGGCAATTGTTTCGTCCATTTGAGCTGCAAATTCAGCTGCTTCTGCTCCAAGAGCTGCATTAGCTGCATCTTGTGCCAAGTGGAAGCGATCCAATTCAGACATGACACGCATATCGAATGGTGTTGTGATATCACCGTTTTCACGGTAACCATGCACACGCAAGTTGTGGTTGTGACGGTTGAAGAAGATATCACGAATCATGCCTTCGTAACCGTGGAAGGCAAAGATCACTGGTTTGTCAGCGGTGAAGACTTTGTCAAACTCTTCATCTGAAAGTCCACGCGCATCGACTGATGGGTGACGCAATTTCAAGATATCCACAACGTTGACAAAGCGGATCTTCAATTCTGGGAAAGCCTTGTGCAAGATTGTGATGGCTGCAAGAGCTTCTAAGTTCGGCTCTGTCCCTGCAGCTGCAATGACAAGATCTGGCTCTTCATCTGCTGAAACAGTTGATGCCCAATCGATCACCTTGTATCCTTCACGAACCAATTCTTCTGCTTCATCAGCTGAGTAGAATTGAGGGCGTGGGTGTTTTGAAGTAACGATCAAGTTTACCTTGTCTTCTGCCTTGAAGGCTTTATCCATCACTGCAAGCAAACTATTGGTATCTGCTGGCAAGTATTCACGGATGTATTCAGGAGTTTTCTCAGCCAAGTGAGTCAAGATACCTGGATCTTGGTGAGTATAACCATTGTGGTCTTGTTGGAAAACAGTTGAAGTCGCAATCAGGTTCAAGGCTGGGTAGTTTTTACGCCATGTCGTATGTGTCTTCGATTTACGCAACCATTTGAAGTGTTGAGTAATCATAGAGTCTACGACACGAAGGAATGATTCGTAAGATGCGAAGAATCCATGACGACCTGTCAAGACATATCCTTCGAGCATTCCTTCTGCTTGGTGCTCTGACAATTGAGAGTCAATCACACGTCCAGCAGGGCTCAAAGCTTCATCGTAGTCTGGTTTCATACGTCCTAACCATTGACGGCTTGTACGAGTAAAGACTTCTTGAAGACGGTTTGATTTGGTTTCATCTGGTCCAAAGATACGGAAGTTGTCTGGGTTCGCATCCACAAGATCTGCTGCATACTTACCAAACTCGATCATATCTTGCGCCATGATGGCACCTGGTGTTTCGATCTTGAAGGCATGTTTCTTCCAATCAGCAGTGTCCATTGGTTTGATGACACCTGCGTTTGTGATTGGGTTCATAGCCATGCGACGGTCACCTTTTGGTGCGATTTCAGCAATTTCAGGAACTAGTTTACCAGTTTCGTCAAACAACTCTGCTGGGCGGTAAGATTCCAACCATGAAAGAAGGGCATCTACATGCTCCATGTGGTGAGCATCTACTGGGATTGGCACTTGGTGCGCACGGAATCCACCTTCGATTGGAGTTCCTTCCCAAGCTTTTGGTCCAGTCCAACCTTTAGGAATACGAGCAATCAAGACAGGGTATACTGGTTGAGTTGCTTCTTCTGCAGAACCTTTACGAGCTTCTGCTTGGACTTTCTTGATTTCTTCAATCGCTTCGTCCAATTTTTCTGCAAACAAAGCATGAGCTGCTTCATGGTCGTCAGAAATAGCCGTTACGTCTGCAAAAATTGGTTTCCATCCAAGACCTTCAAAGAAGAGGGCCAATTCTTCGTCTGTTTTGCGTTCGAAGATTGTTGGATTGTGGATCTTTCCACCGTTGAGGTAGAAGATTGGAAGAACAGCACCATCATTGACTGGGTTCAAGAAGGTATTGGCCAACCAACCAGCCATCAATGGACCAGTTTCCCCTTCACCATCACCGATTACGGTTGCAGCAATCACATCTGGATTATCTAAAACAGCTCCAGCTGCGTGAGAAAGAGCATAACCAAGTTCTCCACCTTCGTGGATAGATCCTGGAGTTTCAGGTGCCGCGTGAGATGCAATCCCTCCTGGGAATGAGAAGATTTTACATAGGTGTTTAAATCCTTCTTCATTTTGTGGGATATTTGGATTCAATTCTGTGTAAGAACCATCTAAGTAAGAGTTGGACACCATAACTTGTCCACCATGACCTGGTCCTTCAATGTAGAACATATCCAAGTCATACTTGTTGATTGCACGGTTCAAGTGTGCGTAAATAAAGTTTTGTCCAGGTACAGTTCCCCAATGTCCGATTGGGTGAGCTTTCAAATCGTTTTCAACCACTTCACGTTTCAACAACGGGTTGTCTTTTAAGTACATTTGAGCAGCTGAAATATAGTTTGCTGCGCGCCACCACGCATCCACTTTATCCAAGTATGCTTTGCTGTTAAAATCAACAGTCATATTGTCTCCTCTCAAATTCTAGCTATGATTCTGATGAATTAGAATCCAGTGCAAGTATTTAGGTTATAAACATTCTGTTTCACTAACATGAAGACAGAATGAGCGCGAACCAAATTTAATTCAATTCTTTTCTATTCTATCAATAATTTATCTTTTTGTATATAGAAAAAATTAAAAAAAATATAGTTTTTTATAAAAAGTTACAAATCTCTTTTAAAATCAAACCATTTTTCAATCATTTTACAGACAGCTTTTGGGTAAAACTACTAAAAAGCCTTAGAAATCAGCCGTCTATAAATTTCCTTGTCACATAAAATCTTTCATGATATACTTTAGATATCAAACTAAAGGAGGTCGATATGATTAAGGAAAAACGCAATAAAGGATTTGTTTCAGGTCTGGTGCTTGCCCTTGTCTTCCTAGCATTCGCAGGATTAATATTTTCATTATGGATTCGTCACCAAAATCCTGCTACTAGCTTTGCTAAGGCAGAAAAGTCTGGGGATCCTGTAACGATGCAAGTCTATGATATTTATCCAGAACCTGTCGGAACTGTGGACAAAAGGCATGTACTCTATATTGTCCAATACGATAACCAAAATGATGGTAAGTATGCAGGGATCGAAACCAAAAAAGACGATGCGACGATTAAAGAAATCATTGATAAAGCGAAGAATGGGGAACTGCAGACCGATCCTTATCAACTAAAGGGAACGCAATTAGCCCCTTTGGCAAAGGATAGCAAGAATACATCTCGCAATGGTCGCCTTGTCGGTTATAGTGAGTACATCCATTCCCTCCTTGACCCGACTTCTGTCGTGTCACTCAATATGACGACCAACTATTATCTAAGCCTTACGGAATATAACAAAGACTCCTTATTCCTCTTGCTAGGTTCAGTTGCTTTAGCTGGACTTACCATTACAATGGTTGTAGCCAGCTTCTCTGTTCGGAAACGGACCATTGCTTCCTATCAGGAACTCCACCAAAACTATCCCGAACTCCAAGGAGATCTAAACCGTTTGGCTGATGAGGCCAGTTACTACAATCAAGACTTAAAAGTTATCTTATACAAAAATCATTTGATCACCTATTTCAGAGGAACGCAAACGATTGATTTACGAGATGTTCAACAACTATACTTACATGTCACTCGAGTTCGTCAATCAGGTATTGCCCGCTCTATCTTCCAATTGTGCTACATCCGCAAGGACAAGCCAAAGAAACAGCACCGCCTAGCCATTAAAAATAAGAAGAACGCTGAAGAACAACTCTACACTCTCTTTGCACAGGTGTCTGAGCGATTCCCAGATGTCAAGGTTGGAATTTAAAGCTTTCTAACTCCTCTTTTGAAATACTTTTCTAAGCCCTAAAAACCCCTCATCAACCAATTCTGATGAGGGGGTTTTTCTATTTAGGTCACATTTAAAACGAAGAAAATTAAATCACTTTCTTACCATTCTTATAGACATCTGTCACTAGGTTGGTCGCAAAGAAATAGAAGAGATAATCTAGATTTGGTGCGTCATAAATCGTGATATCAGCTTGTTTTCCAACATCGAAAGAGCCAATCGTTTTGGCACGATCTACTGAGTAGGCTGCATTGATGGTCACTGCATTGAGAATTTCCACTGGAGTTAGGCGCATCATGAAGCAACCAAGGTGCATAGCAAACTGGAGATTGGCTGTCGGACAGGATCCTGGATTGCTGTCTGTTGTTAGGGTAATAGCCATGCCAGCGTCCAACATCTTACGAGCTGGTGCATAGGTATCTTCCATGAGGCTGAAGGTTGTTGCAGGCAAAAGATTTCCAATAACTTTTGCTTTTGCTAGTTTTTGAATACCCTCATCAGTAATGACCATCAAGTGTTCTGCACTGGTAGATTCCAATTCGGCTGCTACATCCACGCCACCAATGGACTCAATTTCATCCGCATGAATTCGTAATTTGAAGCCCATTTCCTTGGCTTTCGACAGAAGATAGCGTGATTCATCCGCTGTAAAGACACCCTTTTCACAGAAGATGTCACAGAATTCAGCCAGATTGTCTTCTTTTACCTTTGGAAGCATTTGTTCAATAATCAGATCTAAATACTCTTGAGAACGGCCCTTGTACTCTGTCGGGATCGCATGAGCTGCCATAAAGGTTGAAACCAGATCAATTTCATGGTCTCGGTCCAAGGCTGCTACTACATCTAATTGGCGTTTTTCCGTTTCCCAATCCAAACCGTAACCACTCTTGGCTTCAACAGTTGTCACCCCATGGCGCAACATATAATCCAACAGTCGTTTGGATTTGTCATAAAGGTTGTCGAAGGACGCTTCTCGTGTTGCCCGAACAGTGCTTAGAATCCCTCCTCCTTGAGCGAGAATATCTAAGTAGGAAACACCCGCTAACTTTTTAGCAAATTCATGTTCACGACTGCCTCCATAGACCAAGTGGGTATGGCAGTCAATCAAGCCAGGGGTCGCAACTTTTCCTTCACAGGATTTTACTTCCGTATGGGCATCCATCAGTTCTGGATCTGGTTGACCGGTCCCCACTGCAAGTACCTTTCCATCTTTAATGGCGATATAAGCATCAGAAAGGATTTTTGCCTCTGCCATCTCCTTGCCATAAAGAGGATGACCGAGGTCGTTTGGACAAAACAACTGGTTAAAGTGGGTTAAGATTACATCAGCAGACATATGAATACTTTCCTTTCTATTTCCATTGTTATTCATTTTATAATTCTAAAGTAAAAGCGTCAAAAAAAAGTCAAAAAGTTTTTCCCTCATTTTTTTTTGCTTTATTAAAAATTAAATTTATTTTTGACTCTTTATTGACGTTTCTTGGATACAATAAAGAAAATATAAATTCATAGTTTATACATAAGGAGGTTCCTACTATGTCATTTATAGACGATAAAGAAATTGCAGCTGCTATGTCTGTCAAACTTGACTTTGATGTCCTACCTGAAAAGGCAAAGTTTCAAGAAGGCATCCGTCGTGCACCTGATAGAGGCTTCCGCTTAACGCAAGCTCAGACTGAGGTTGCCCTTAAAAACGCTCTGCGTTACATCCCTAAAAAATTCCACCAAGAGTTGATCCCAGAATTTCTAGAAGAACTAAAAACTCGCGGTCGGATCTATGGCTATCGCTTCCGTCCAAAAGATCGGATCTATGGAAAACCAATTGATGAGTACAAAGGAAACTGCACTGCTGCTAAAGCTATGCAGGTCATGATCGACAACAACTTGAGCTTTGAGATTGCTCTTTATCCTTATGAGTTGGTTACTTATGGAGAAACAGGTTCTGTCTGTGCTAACTGGATGCAATACAACTTGATCAAAAAATACTTGGAAGTCATGACGGAAGACCAAACCTTAGTCGTTGAATCTGGTCACCCACTCGGTCTCTTCAAATCTAAACCAGAAGCTCCTCGCGTAATCATTACCAACGGTCTATTGATTGGTGAGTATGACAACATGCACGATTGGGAAATTGCTGAAGAGATGGGCGTTACCAACTACGGTCAAATGACTGCTGGTGGCTGGATGTACATCGGCCCTCAAGGAATCGTTCACGGTACCTTCAACACTCTTCTTAATGCTGGTCGTCTTAAACTCGGCGTTGCTGACGATGGTGACTTAACTGGTAAACTCTTTATTTCATCTGGTCTCGGTGGTATGAGTGGCGCTCAAGGGAAAGCAGCTGAAATTGCAAAAGCTGTTGCGATCGTTGCAGAAGTGGACCGCTCTCGGATCGAAACCCGTCACTCTCAAGGCTGGATTAGTCAAGTGACAGACAGTGCCGAAGAAGCTGTGAAATTAGCTCAAGCAGCACTGGAAGCTGGTGAATCAACTTCTATTGCCTACCATGGTAATATCGTAGACTTGCTTGAATATGTCAATGAACACCAAGTCCATGTTCATCTTTTGTCTGACCAAACCTCTTGCCACAACGTTTACGATGGTGGTTATTGTCCAGCTGGTATTAGCTTTGAAGAACGGACACGCTTGTTGGCAGAAGACAAGGAAACCTTCCACCGTCTCGTCGATGAAACTTTGGCTCGCCACTTCGCAGTGATTAAAGATTTGACTGCTAAAGGTACCTACTTCTTCGACTATGGTAATGCCTTCATGAAATCTGTTTATGACTCAGGCATCAAGGAAATTTCTAAGAATGGTTTGGATGACAAAGACGGCTTCATTTGGCCATCTTATGTAGAAGATATCATGGGCCCTATGCTCTTTGACTATGGTTATGGACCATTCCGTTGGGTCTGCCTCAGCGGTAAACACGAAGACTTGATTGCAACTGACCACGCAGCTATGGAAGCGATCGATCCAACTCGTCGTTACCAAGACCGCGATAACTACAACTGGATTCGCGATGCTGAAAAGAATCAATTGGTGGTGGGTACAGAAGCTCGTATCCTCTATCAAGATTGTATGGGCCGTGTCAACATTGCTTTGAAATTCAATGAACTCATTCGCCAAGGTAAGATCGGACCAGTCATGATCGGACGTGACCACCATGACGTATCTGGTACAGATGCTCCATTCCGTGAAACATCCAATATCAAAGATGGATCGAACGTTACTTGCGATATGGCGGTTCAATGTTACGCTGGTAACGCTGCCCGCGGTATGAGTCTCGTGGCTCTCCACAATGGTGGTGGTACTGGTATCGGTAAAGCTATCAACGGAGGATTCGGTCTCGTTCTAGACGGTAGTCACCGAATCGACGAAATTATCAAATCTGCTATTTCATGGGATACCATGGGAGGGGTTGCTCGTAGGAACTGGGCACGGAACGATCATGCTATTGAAACAGCGATCGAATACAACCGTCTCCATGCAGGAACAGACCACATCACTATTCCTTATCTTGCAGACGAAGATTTGGTCAAAGATGCGGTTCAAAAATTGTTTTAATTCAAAAAAATAAAAATTGAGAAAGGGGAGGAGAATACATTGCCCTCCTTCCCCACTTCTCCTATAAAAAGAGGTAATCATATGGCAAAAATTGTTGAGTGTATTCCAAACTTCTCTGAAGGACGCAATCAAGCTGTAATCGACGGATTAGTCGCTACTGCAAAAAGCATTCCAGGTGTTACATTATTAGACTACTCGTCTGATGCTAGCCACAACCGCAGCGTCTTTACACTCGTTGGGGATGAAGAAAGCATTCAAGAAGCGGCTTTCCAATTGGTAAAATACGCATCTGAAAACATCGATATGACCAAGCACGAAGGCGAACACCCTCGGATGGGAGCAACAGACGTTTGTCCATTCGTTCCGGTCAAAGATATCACAACAGATGAATGTGTCGAAATCGCTAATAAAGTAGCAGAACGCATCAATCGTGAATTGGGTATTCCAATCTTCCTCTATGAAGATGCCGCAACCCGTCCAGAACGCACCAACCTCGCTAAAGTTCGTAAAGGCCAATTCGAAGGAATGCCAGAAAAATTGTTGGAAGAAGACTGGAAACCAGACTACGGTGAACGCAAGATTCACCCAACTGCAGGGGTTACTGCTGTCGGTGTCCGTATGCCGCTCGTTGCCTTCAATGTCAACCTGGACACAGATGATCTAGAAATTGCCAATAACATTTCTAAAATCATTCGCGGATCCAGCGGTGGATACAAATACTGTAAAGCGATTGGTGTTATGCTAGAAGATCGCAACATTGCCCAAGTTTCTATCAACATGGTCAACTTGGAAAAATTCCCATTGTATCGCGTCGTTGAAACCGTTCGTTTCGAAGCACAACGCTACGGGGTGCGAATCATCGGAACAGAACTCATCGGACTTGCTCCAGCTAAGGCTTTGATCGACTCAGCGGAATACTACTTGCAATTAGAAGACTTTGACTACAGCAAACAAGTCTTGGAAAATCACTTGTTGGGTTAGAAAGGGAGTTCTATGAAACTAGTTGACTTAAGTATTACTGAGTTTGCCAAGGTTCTTGGTTCAGATGCCCCAGCTCCAGGTGGTGGTTCTGCTGCTGCCCTATCTGCTGCAAATGGGATTTCCCTTACAAAAATGGTCTGCGAACTGACCATTGGTAAGAAAAAATACGCTGAATTTGAAGACCACATCAAAGGGGTTCATGAAAAAAGTGCCCACCTCCAAGACCAATTACTAGAAGCTATTGACAAGGATACAGAAGCTTTCAACGTCGTATCAGCTGTCTTTGATCTTCCAAAAGAAACGGAAGAAGAGAAAGCCGCTCGTCGTGAAGCCATGCAAAAAGCTTTGAAACATGCGACAGTATCTCCTTTCTCTATGATGGAGCTCATCGTTGAGGCGCTTGAAACCACCAAAGAAGCTGTTGGTAAGTCCAACACCAATGCGGCGAGTGACCTAGGGGTGGCTGCTCTCAACCTTAAAGCTGGCCTTCAGGGGGCTTGGCTCAATGTCCTAATCAACATTTCAGGAATCAAGGACCAAGACTTTGTCCAAGAATACCACGGCAAGGGTCTCGAACTCCTCCAAACAGGCTCTGACCTTGCAGATAGCATTTACCAAAGCATTTTAGAAAGCCTATCATAAACCTATCAATCAACTTTATAACTTTAATACCTACAAAGAAAGAAGGGATTCTATGGTTTTATCGGATATTGAAATTGCCAATTCTGTCCAAATGAAGCCCATCACGGAAATCGCTGCTGAACTTGGATTGACCGAAGAGGATATTTCACTCTACGGAAAGTACAAGGCAAAAATCGATAGCAATCAACTGGAACAACTAAAGGACAAGAAAGATGGAAAGCTGATCCTTGTGACAGCCATCTCTCCGACACCTGCCGGAGAAGGAAAGACAACCACCTCTGTTGGACTAGTGGATGCCCTCTCTGCTATTGGTGAAAAAGCGGTTATTGCCCTCCGCGAACCTTCACTTGGCCCTGTCTTTGGAATCAAGGGGGGAGCTGCAGGTGGTGGGTACGCTCAAGTGGTTCCAATGGAAGACATCAACCTTCACTTTACAGGTGATTTCCATGCCATTGGGATTGCCAACAATCTGCTTGCTGCCTTGATTGACAATCACATCCATCACGGCAATGAGTTGGGCATCGATTCTCGTCGCATCACCTGGAAACGAGTGGTCGACATGAACGACCGTCAACTCCGCCATATTGTCGATGGCCTTCAAGGAAAGACAAACGGAGTGCCTCGTGAAGATGGCTTCGACATCACGGTGGCGTCTGAAATCATGGCTATTCTCTGTCTCTCAGAAAATATCCTTGACCTCAAAGAACGCCTTGATCGCATCATTATCGGTTACAACTACCAAGGGCAACCAGTCACAGCTAAAGACCTCAAAGCTGGTGGTGCTATGGCTGCTGTCCTAAAAGATGCCATTCATCCGAACTTGGTACAAACCTTGGAACATACTCCTGCTATCATCCACGGCGGTCCATTTGCCAATATTGCTCATGGCTGTAACAGTGTGCTGGCTACTAAACTAGCTCTCAAATATGCAGACTATGTTGTGACAGAAGCTGGTTTTGGAGCAGACTTAGGTGCTGAAAAATTCATTGACATCAAGTGCCGCATTGCCGGACTCAAACCTTCTGCCGTAGTCCTCGTCGCAACCATCCGTGCTCTCAAAATGCATGGTGGAGTTGCCAAAGCGGACTTGGCTACAGAAAATGTCCAAGCCGTTATCGATGGTCTACCAAACCTTGACAAACACTTGGCCAACATCCAAGAAATCTATGGCCTACCTGTAGTCGTTGCCATTAACAAATTCCCTCTGGATACAGAAGCGGAACTTGAAGCTGTCTATGAATCTTGTAAGAAACGCAATGTAGATGTTGTCATTTCGGATGTCTGGGCAAATGGTGGAGCTGGTGGTCGCGACTTGGCTGAAAAAGTCATTCAACTAGCTCAAGAAGACAACCACTTCTCTTATGTCTATGACGAAGAAGACAGCATTGAAACGAAATTGACCAAGATTGTCACAAAAGTTTATGGTGGAAAAGGCATCAGCCTAACACCAGCAGCCAAACGCGAACTAAAAGAATTAGAAGCACTTGGTTTCTCAAACCTCCCAATCTGTATGGCCAAAACACAATATTCCTTCTCCGATGATGCCAAGAAGATCGGAGCACCGACAGATTTCACTGTCAAAATCAGTAACCTTAAGGTAGCTGCAGGGGCTGGCTTTATCGTAGCTCTCACAGGAACGATTATGACCATGCCTGGCCTACCAAAAGTTCCAGCCAGTGAAAAGATTGATATCGATGCCCAAGGCAATATTACTGGTCTCTTTTAAGAAAGAGGACGTCCTATGGTGACTATCCTTCATCTCACCCCCGCAGATTATCAGATTTCTACTTGGTCTGGTGGCCAAACCACCCAACTCTTCCTCTCTCCAAAAGAAGGAAGTTATCCAGATCGGACCTTTGACTTTCGCCTCTCCACCGCAACGGTAGAGGTTGAAACAAGTGACTTTTCCGATCTCACTGGCTACCACCGAATCTTGATGCCTCTGACTTCATCGATTACACTCACCCATCAAAAGAAAGAAGTGGTTTTGAAGCCATTTCAAAGCTACTTCTTTGACGGGGGAGATCCTGTATCCAGCCAAGGGACCTGTCAAGATTTTAATCTCATCTATAAACCTTCCTATCAGGGGCATATGAGTGCTATATCCCCAAATGAAAGTGTCACGAGCCAGAGTCGCTATCAATGGATCTATGCTCTCTGTCCACTAACACTTGAATGGAAAAAGGGACAATCATACTCCCTCCAAACTCACGAGCTCCTGTTTATTGAACAAGCATCTCCTCTTCAAGAGATGACAATCACGTTTTCACCCCTTCAGTCTGGGAAGCAGCCGATTGCTATCTGGACTGCGCTAAAATAATGTTCAAAAGGAGAGACATTATGAACGGAGCACATAAACAGTCGATTGAGGAACAAGAAAAAGCGAAATTCAGCTTTAGCGGTGCCACTCTATACGGTATCAATGCCGTGATCGGGTCTGGTATCTTCCTCCTACCCAAAAAGATTTATTCTGGCCTCGGGCCAGCCTCTCTAGCTGTCATGTTCGGGGTAGCCGTTCTCGTCATGCTGTTATCAGCCTGTCTGGCTGAAACGGCTGGCTACTTCGACAAAAACGGTGGAGCCATGCAATACTCAAAAGCCGCTTTTGGAGACTTCGTCGGCTTTAACGTCGGAATTCTCGGTTGGGCCGTTACTGTCATTGCTTGGGCTGCCATGTTGGCCGGTTTTGCCAAAATTTTCATCATTACTTTCCCAGCATTCGAAGGTTATAACCTACCGATTAGTATCGTTATGTTGGTTCTCTTAAGTCTGATGAACATTGCCGGTCTGAAAACATCTAAGATGTTCACTCTGACAGCTACTGTCGCAAAATTAATTCCGATTGTCCTCTTCTCTCTCTTCGCCATCTTCTTTATTTCTGGCGGAGTGAGCAAGGGCAACTTCACACCTTTCCTTCAATTGGAAAGTGGATCAAATCTCTTTAGTGCTATTTCGAGTACCGCTGTTTACATCTTCTACGGATTTATCGGATTCGAAACTATGTCCATCGTTGCAGGGGAAATGCGTAACCCTGAAAAGAACGTTCCTCGGGCTATCTTGGGATCCATCAGTATCGTATCTGTCCTCTACATGTTAATCATTGCTGGAACAATCGCCATGATTGGTGGTCATATCATGCAAACAGACGCACCTGTTCAAGACGCATTTGTTGAAATGATTGGCCCTATCGGAGCTCCTCTTGTTTCTTATGGTGCCCTCATTTCAATCGCCGGTCTCAACATCGGTGAATCTATCATGGTTCCTCGTTTCGGTGCTGCCCTAGCAGATGAAAAACTCTTGCCAGCAGATCTTGGAAAAACAAACTCTAAGAATGCTCCGGTCATTGCTATTATCATTTCCGGTGCCTTTGCGTTCTTACTCTTGTTATCTGGATCTTTCGAATCATTAGCAACTTTCAGTGTTGTCTTCCGTTTCTTCCAATACATTCCAACTGCTTTGGCTGCTATCAAACTTAGAAAAATGTACCCAGACAAAAAGGTTACCTTCCGAGTGCCATTTGGTCCTGTTATCCCAGTTTTAGCCGTTGTGATCAGTATCTTGATGATTGCAGGGGACAATCTAATGAACTTTGTTTGGGGAGCTATCGGTTTAGTGATCGCCAGTGGACTTTACTTTGTATTCCACGGTGACAAACTAGCTAAAAAATAAAACAGTCCTCACCAATTCTATTTACACACTAGATGGGAACTTAGGAGGAGCAAAGAATTTCTTTGCTCCCTAGCCCATCTAAGAAGCTACGAATATCAAACCTGAGCTCTTTTCTCTAAGACTTCTTTCAATCTTCCTAAGAGCAATAGACAATGGGCTCACGTTTGGTATTCAAACCGAAGTAAACAAATCTACTTCTACAGAACTATTCATATTCGGAGGTTTTATATGACTCAATTGATTCATTTAGATGGTAACAGCTTAACACTGGAAGAAGTCATCGCCGTCGCTCGGCATGGTGCCCAATGTGAGTTAGACGAAGCAGCCAAAGAAGCTGTCATCGCATCTCGTAAAATTGTCGATGATATCGTCCGTGAAAAACGTGTTGTCTATGGTGTGACCACTGGATTTGGTTCCCTCTGTAATGTCAGCATTTCTCCAGAAGATACTGTCCAACTACAAGAAAACTTGATTCGTACCCATGCATCTGGTTTTGGTGATCCACTTCCTGAAGACGCCGTTCGTGCCATCATGTTGATCCGTATCAACTCGCTCTTGAAAGGCTATTCTGGCATTCGTCTGTCAACTGTTGAAAAACTATTAGAATTGCTTAACAAAGGAGTGACTCCTTATATTCCAGAAAAAGGATCTCTCGGAGCTTCTGGAGACCTTGCTCCTCTTTCTCATATGGTTCTCCCAATGTTGGGACTTGGACATGCCTACTACAAAGGTCAACTCTTGAGCGGTCAAGAAGCTCTCGATCAAGCTGGTATTGAAAAGATCCAATTGGCTGCTAAAGAAGGCCTTGCCTTGATCAATGGTACAACAGTTCTAACAGGTATCGGAGCTCTTGCAACTTACGACGGTATTCAATTGCTTAAACTATCTGATATTGCAGGTGCTCTCTCAATGGAAGTTCACAATGGTATTACCAGTCCATTTGAAGAAGACCTTCATACCATCCGCCCACAAAGTGGACAATTGGCAACTGCTCGCAACATCCGAAACCTTCTTGAAGGAAGCAAAAATACCACTGTTGCGACTCAACAACGGGTACAAGATCCTTATACACTCCGTTGTATCCCTCAAATCCACGGAGCCAGCAAGGATTCTATTGCTTATGTGAAAACAAAAGTTGAAATCGAAATCAACTCTGTGACGGATAACCCAATCATCACCAAGGAAGGTCACGTCATTTCAGGAGGTAACTTCCACGGTGAGCCAATGGCACAACCATTTGACTTTTTGGGTATTGCCCTTTCTGAAATCGGAAACGTATCTGAACGTCGGGTGGAACGCTTGGTCAACAGCCAGCTCAGCAAATTGCCATCCTTCTTGGTCAAACACCCTGGTCTCAACTCAGGTTTCATGATCACGCAATATGCTTGTGCTTCTCTTGCATCCGAAAACAAAATCTTGTCTCACCCAGCTAGCGTAGACTCAATCCCATCTTGTGAAAACCAAGAAGACTTCGTCAGCATGGGAACTACAGCAGCTCGTAAAGCAGCAGAAATCCTTAAGAATTCACGCCGCATCGTTGCTACTGAAATCATGGCAGCTTGCCAAGCCTTGGATCTCAAACCAGAAAATCATGAACTTGGTAAGGGTACAAAACCAGCCTATGACATGATTCGCAACAAAGTTGCCTTCATTGAATTTGACAAAGATATTGAAATCTTTGAAGAACTCAATAAAGCATCTGCCGTTGTTGAAAGTGAAGAATTCTTAGCAACCATCGAAAAAGCAGTTGACTTAAGCATTCAATACTGATACAGTAAGGATACAGCAGAAAAAGGCTGAGAAAATTTCTCAGCCTTTCCCTTTCTAGCCAAATACAGACAAACGGAGGCATGGAACGTGCTTAGAGATTATTACCCAATGACTTACAGTTATTACCAAGGCAGTATTGAAGACAATCCCTATACAGCCAAATGGGGGATGCTGACGAAGTTTTTGGATTTGAATGATGAAAGCTTGACTCCTTTTGAAGAAGTCACCTTTGGAATCCTTGGCTTTAAAAGCGATAAAGGAGTCTATATCAATAACGGTCGCGTCGGTGCTGTCGAAAGTCCTAATGCTATTCGAACCCAACTCGCCAAACTTCCTTGGCACTGGGGCACCAACGTCACAGTTTTTGATGTCGGAAATATCGATGGCCCCAATCGTTCTCTTGAAGATTTGCAAGAGAGCCTCTCTCTAACTGTCAAACGGATGTTGGAATTAAATATTCAACCAATCGTCCTCGGAGGAGGGCATGAAACAGCTTATGGTCACTACTTGGGCCTCAAATCCTCCTTGCAACCAGATGAACAATTGGCTGTCATCAACCTAGATGCTCACTTTGACCTGCGTCCTTACGACCAAACCGGTCCCAACTCTGGAACAGGATTTCGCCAAATGGCAGACAACGCAAAAGAAGAGAGCAAAGATTTCCCTTACTTAATCTTAGGAATTCAAGAACATAGCAACAACTTGTTCCTATTCAACTATGTGGCAAAAACGCCAAGTATTGATTTCTTAACAGGACAGGATCTCTTCCGGATGAGCCACCAGGCCATTCTTGATCGGATTGATCAATTCTTAGAAAAACAGACAGCCGTCTACCTCTCTATCGATATGGATTGCTTTGCCGTTGGATCTGCCCCTGGCGTCAGTGCCATCCAGTCACTTGGTGTGGATCCAAAACTAGCCCTAATGTTGCTCCAACACATTGCTGCTAGTGGCAAACTGATTGGCTTTGATATTGTGGAGGTCTCCCCTCCTCATGATATTGACAACCACACCTCCAACCTTGCCGCCACCTTTATCTTTTACTTGACCCAAATCTTATCTCAACAAAAATAAGAAGCAAAACTTCTCTAACAATACAAAATGCTTAGCAACATCCATCCCTTGGGCGTTGCTAAGCATTTTTTCATTCTATCTTCATGACACTTCATAACCCGTAGAAAATATACTAGAGATTTGCTAATCTCTTGAGGAAAGGACGATCTCTATATGGAGTCAGGTGTTGCTCTGCCAGTTTCTTGTAGTAGTTCTTATCTTCTTTCAAGAAGGCGCTCAAAGCAGGATTCAGTTGCTCTCCTTGCTCCTTCTGAGCCGACAAGAAGGCCAAGAGATAATAAACCATCCCCTTATCCCGTGAATGAGTCGCTTGTTTCATGGTTCCTTCTTTACGAGCCAAGTAAGTTGTTACCTTCTCTTGTTCCCCGAAATGACAGGAGATTAAGGATTGATAAAATTCGAGCAATTCTTCCTTCCAAGGGAAGCGAACGCCGGACAAAACCTTCTGAGCTCTGTCAAAATAGAGGCGGGCTTGGATCAAGTCTCCCTTCCAATAGTAGGCAATCCCAAGATCGATATCAAACACAACCCGGACTGAATCAACAGATTGATCTCCCACCAGTCGTAGGACCTCTTCCAAGTGGGTGACAGCTACTTGAAAATGACCTCTCACTTGCTCTATTTCAGCGAGGTAGGCTAAAGATGCTGCAATTTGAATGGCATACTTGGCCTGCATGCTATTGGTCAGACTAAAGCAGTCAATGGAGCGATAGAGGTGGCGTGTCGCCTGCTCCTCATCACCCACCATCAAATGGTACAAACCCTTCAAGCGTAACTGAATCGCAATCGCTTCATGGTTGTTGGCCTGAATCGCATCTTCTAAAGCTAAATCTGTGTAATAGGCCATTTCAGAAATATTTTCTGTTTGAATGCAATAATAAATGATTTGCCGGTAACCTTCTAAAAGGAAGTCGAGCCGTTTGAGTTCTCTCGCATAGGAGATGACCTTTTGAATATCATGAATCCCCTTTTGGTACTCACCACTTCGAATAAAGTAGCGCCCCTCTAGATACAAGTAACGTAGTTTTAAATACTTGTAGTCTCTATCTTTCTGGTGCCTTGAGAAAAGCTCATCCAGCTCTCGCCGAAGACGAGAGAGCTCCCCAAAAATATCCCAACGGCTATTTTTCCCATCGGATACTCCCCCTTCTTCCCCCTTGGAGTATATTGGGAATAGTTCATGTTCCAGTTGGAGAATCTCTTCTAAATAGGTCAACTCAAAGGATAAGGAACGCAAGAGATTCTGGGACTGCTTGTATTGGTAAGCAATTTCCTTATAGAAGAGCAGGTCTGTCGAATCTTCTAAGGTTTCTTCCAGTTTTTGCGCGATTTGTTGGTGGAAGAGGCGTCGTCTGGCTGGCGATAGGAGTTGGTAGAAGTACATAGCTACCAATTGCCTGCAAAATTGGACCAAGAGATCCTCCCCTTCCTCCACTATTGAGATGATTCCTCTTTGAGCTAAAGGATCTAATAATGCTGTTAAAACAGAAAAATCTGTAGCTGTCAAATCGGCCAAGATAGACATAGATATCGGCTTATGAAAACAAGACAAATAATGAAGAAGAGACTCCTCTTCACTGTTCAGGTCACCTAGTTCTTGAGACAGATAAGCTTGAATGATATCAGGCAAGGGCTCTAAACTTTCCTTCTCTTTCCACTCTTCTATATAGCTGGACAGCAAGAAGGGGCTGCCTTCACTCCATTCCATCATTTGCTCGATTAGGGCTGGTTCTATCTGCCCCAATTGGCCTTGCAAGAGTGACCGACTTTCTGTCGGATCAAAATTGGTCAACTCTAGCTGGGACAACCGTCTCTCTACTTTTAAGCCACCAAAGAAGGTGACCAAGAATTCTGGCAAAGGACCCTCAGCTGTAAAAATCAGTTGCCATTTTTCCCCGCTACTTTTTTCCTCTAATTGCTTCACTTTGTCGAATGAGGCTACATCCATCCACTGGGCATTTTCGAGAAGAATTAGGAGAGGTTTTTCTTGGCTGAGTCTTTGAAGGTGCTTTCGAACAGAAGGAAGATCGTCCGCTTTTCCAAGAGGAGAGACTTCCAGCTCTTCACTCACTTTCTCTAAGGAACCTTTGAAGTCACCCCAGATCCCTTCATCTAGTTTGCGACTGCCGACTTTGCCTTCCACCTTGACAAAGCTAAAACTACGATTGGACATCAAGACCAATTGACGTATCAACCGTTTCTTGCCTGTCCCCGATTGTCCCATGACTAAGAGGGGACCGATCGCTTCCCCCTTCTCTACTAGGGAAAGGTATTCTTCCAGTTGAGACAGTTCGTGTTTGCGACCAAAGAAAGGGAGTTCTCGAACATTCACACGATTGCTCTGTTTATGGGTGCGTTTGGCTTCCAAAACAGAATGGTAGAGTTCTTCTATCGCTCGACTGGGACGAACATTCAGCTCACGATCCAGTAAATCGACCAACTTATAATAGGTCTCAAAAAATTTCCCCAGCTGGTGATGGACTCTATAATACTCCATCAAGAGTTGGTAGTTCTTTTCTTCAAATTCATCCAGCTCTACTAAATGGTGGAGTAAGGACTCTATGCTAGGGTCCCCTAGCCCCTCTTTGTCAATCTTCTGATAACAACTTTCAATATAGAGTTGCTTATAAGCGCTCCGTTTGCGCGAAGCCCACTGGTCAAAGTCTTCATCATCTTTGACGTAGAAGCCATCTAGAAAGTCCCCTTGATAGAGATACAAATTGCTTATCGGATCCCTTTCAAAAAGCTTTGCATCCAAAGAAAGATTCAGCTCAGGATTAAGGGACAGGCTACTCCTACTTGGAGAGACGATGACATCTCCTTCAAAGATTTTATTGGCTTGGTAAACAGTATTCCGTAGATTTTTCCGAGCGACTTGGTTTTCCTTATCACCCCAAAGAATACCCGCAATTTCATCACGGTTAACCTCACCCGATACAGCTAAGTAATAAAATAAAGCCTCCATCTTTGAGAAGGAAAAACGGATGTCTTTCTGTTGGAAAATAACCTTAGGGGGTCCAAATAACTTCAACGTGAGTTCTCTCTTCATTGCAAGCGCCTCCAAAATCTTTATATTAATACTATAAAAAAAAAGTTGTCTTTTAGCAAGCAATTGGCCCAAGTAAAAAAGAGACTGAGAAAAATTTTTCTCAATCTCTACAATTCCTGCTTAGACTGTTGATTAAATCACTTCCAACTTTGGTTGGTGTTCAAATAAGGCTTTTGTTGCATGATGGACATGATAGGCTACATCTTCATTGTTCATGGTGTAGAGATGGACACCTGCAACATCTTGCGTGACCAAATCAACAATTTGATCTACCGCATAGGCCAAACCAGCTGCACGAAGGGATTCTGGATCATGTTCATACTTATCCAGAATGGCTTTGAACTTCCGTGGGATATGAACATTTTCACAAGTCTTCAACAAGCGAAGGGCCTGATTTCTGTTAAGAATTGGCATCACCCCTGCATGAATGGGAACATCAATTCCCGCCAAGGTACACTTATCTTGAAAATCGTAGAAACGCTCATTGTCAAAGAAAAGCTGAGTCACTAGGCTCGAACATCCAGCATCCACTTTCTTTTTCAGATTTTGAATATCTGAAATTTGATTTGGAGAATCTGGGTGACCTTCTGGGTAACAAGCACCAATCACATCAAAGTGAGGAGCTTCTGTTTTAATAAATTCGATCAAGTCCGTTGCATAACGAAAGTCTTTTAAAGGCTCAATACCAGGAATAATATCACCACGAAGGGCCAAGATCCGATGAACCCCTACTTGATCTAATTCATGAAGGGTATCTGCTACTTTTTCCTTGCTTAGATAGATGGCAGGTAAGTGGGCAATGGTCGGAATAGACAATTCATTCTGAATATGATTGGCTAAAGCAACCGTCGTCTCTTTGATATTGTATTTATTATTGCTAGCTGTCACACTGATAAAGTGAGGAGCTAATTCCTGCATATTTTCCAAGGCACGTAAGAGCTTGGCATTGCCTACTTCAGGATTTGGAGGGAAAACCTCAAAGGAGAGCGACGGTGTTTGCTTAGTCATCAAATGTATTCCTTTCTTGATTGAGCGTTTTATTGCTAACCGGTAAGCTTAGGAATTGCTGCTTGCCTTATAGCGCTTTACGAGCAACTTTTGCCGCTTCTACAAGACGGATCAAGCTTTCTCTAGTTTCTTTGATACCACGTGTTTTCAAACCACAGTCAGGATTGATCCATACTTTCTTGCTTGGTACTTTAGCAAGGATGGCTTCGATGGTGTGGTCGATTTCGCCTTCGTTAGGCACACGAGGAGAGTGGATATCGTAAACTCCAGGACCCACTTCTGTCTGGAAGTTTTGAGCTTTGAGTTCATCCAAGATTTCAAGGTTTGAACGGCTCGCTTCAAATGAGATCACGTCCGCATCCATGTTGTCGATAGCTGGGATGATATCTGTAAATTCTGAGTAACACATGTGAGTGTGGATTTGTGTATCTGGTGCTACTGTTGAGTGTACCAAACGGAAGGCTGGAATAGCCCAGTCAAGGTAGTCTTCGTACCAGTCGCTACGACGGAGTGGCAATTTCTCACGAAGAGCAGCCTCGTCGATTTGGATGATTTTCACACCTGCTGCTTCAAGGTCAAGAACTTCCTCCTTGATGGCAAGAGCAATTTGAAGAGTTGAATCCTTGATAGAGATGTCTTCACGTGGGAATGACCAGTTAAGGATGGTCACAGGTCCAGTCAACATACCTTTAACAGGTTTGTCAGTACGGCTTTGTGCGTAGCTAGACCATTTCACAGTGATTGGGTTGAGACGAGTCACATCACCCCAGATGATTGGTGGTTTCACCCCACGCATACCGTATGATTGTACCCAACCATTCTTAGAGAAGAGGTAACCTGACAAGTTTTGACCGAAATACTCAACCATGTCATTACGCTCGAATTCACCGTGTACAAGCACGTCAAATCCAACTTCTTCTTGCCATTTGATCCATTCGTCGATGGTTTCAGCAAGGAAGGCATCGTATTCTTCTTGAGTCAATTCACCCTTACGGAAGGCCAAGCGTTTAGCACGAACTTCTTTCGTTTGAGGGAATGAACCAATGGTTGTTGTTGGAAGAGCTGGAAGTTTGAAGGCATCTTCTTGGATAGCTTCACGTTCAGCAAAGGCTGGCAAACGAGTGTAGTCTGCGTCAGTCAATCCAGCGATACGAGCCCGAAGCTCCGCATTTGCTCCGACACGTTCCGTCGCAAAGAGTTCTTTGTTGGCAGCAAGAGCTTGATCTCCTTGGCCATTGCGGATAGCATCCAAGTCACGAAGTTCTTCCAATTTTTCAACTGCAAAGGCAAAGTGGTTCAAGATAGCTGGCTCAAAGTCTTCGTTAGCCGTTGTAAATGGCACATGAAGTAGTGAGCAAGAAGTTGTCAAAACAACTTTTTCAGCTGGTACTTGTTTCAAGATTTCCAAGCTTGCTTCGTAGTTGTTGCGCCAGATATTCTTACCGTTGACAATCCCTGCATAAAGCGTCTTATCAGCTGGGAAACCACCTTTAACGAGTTCAAGAGTTTTCTTACCTTCAACGAAGTCAAGACCGATCGCATCTACTGGCAATTTCACAAGGTCAGCGTAGACGTCACGAACGTCACCGAAGTAAGTTTGAAGCAAAACTTCAAGACCTTTTTTGTCAGCTAACAATTTGTTGTAGAGGTTCAAGAAGAGAGCTTTTTCTTCTGCTGTCAAGTCTTTGACAAGAGCAGCTTCGTCCAATTGGATACGAGTTGCACCAAGTTCAGCCAATTTAGCAAAAACGTCTTGGTAAGCAGCTACTAAGCTATCTACAAAGTCTTCTGCTTTTACGCCTTCTTCAAAGTCTGACAATTGAAGGAAAGTGAAGGGACCAACCACAACCGGGCGAGTGTCAAGACCCAATTCTTTGGCTTCCTGGTACTCATCAAAAATCTTGTGACCAGCCAATTTAACGTCTGTTGTTTTTTCAAATTTTGGAACGATATAATGGTAGTTGGTATTGAACCATTTCTTCATCGGAAGGGCACGCACATCCCCTTTTTCACCTTGGTAACCACGCGCCAAAGCGAAGTAGCGTTCAAGGTCAGACAAGTCCAAGTTTTGAACCGATTCAGGAACCACGTTGAAAAGGAAGGCTGCATCTAGGAAGTTGTCATAATGTGAAAAGTCATTTGATGGGATTTCAGTGATACCTTTTTCTTTGACAATATTCCAGTGTTTCGCACGCAATTCTTTTGCTGCAGCCAACAAATCTTCTGCTGTAATTTCGTTTCTAAAATATTTCTCAGTTGTAAATTTTAGTTCGCGGAATTCACCCAAACGAGGGAATCCGATAATTGTAGTTGACATGTTTTGTCCTCCAAAAATTCAAGTTGAATCTATCTTATCAGAAGAAGCCCCTTCTGTATAATTGCTTTTCAATGGTTTATGGTATAGTCAGAAGCTATAACCTTATAGATCAAGGGTTTTCGCCCCTTGCCATTGACCAGAACTAATAGTCCTTATAAAAAATAACTATAGGGCTTCTAGCAGACAGACTGAGTCCCCTCCCATTGGACAGTCCTCGCTCCCTCTAAAACAAAAAAAGAAGCGATTTGTCCGCTTCTTTTTTGTAGGAATTATGCTCTAGTTAGTTGCACACAAAAAGCATCCCAAGGCTCCAACACCTTCTTCTCTTTGACCTGCTCTACATCTGTATTGCTAATAAGGACAGACTGGTAGTCTTCCTCCAGTTCAAACCTCTGGACTTGACTAGACAAATTTACAACGACCAAGTTGCGCTGGTCTCCATCTACACGTTGGTAGGCAAAGACTTGATCTGCTGTATTAAGTAGCTCAAAGTCAGCAGAAACCAGCCAGTCTTGCTCCTTACGGAGGGCAACCAATTGTTGATAGGTATAAAAAATGGATGAGGGATCAGCCAAAGCAGCTTCTACATTGATTTCCTGATAGTTTGGATTGACTGCTAGCCAAGGGTGACCAGTCGTAAAACCAGCCTGTGGCTGCTTGGACCACTGCATAGGAGTCCGAGCATTGTCCCGGCCAATATGCCGGATCTGATCCATAATGGTGTCGAGGTCTACTCCCTTTTCTAGACTTTCCTTGGCATAGTTGACGGACTCAATATCCTCAATTTCGTCTATACTTTCAAATGGATAGTTGGTCATACCAATCTCTTCTCCCTGATAGATATAAGGGGTCCCTCTCATCAAATGAAGAAGAATGGCTAAAGCCTTAGCGGACTTCACCCGGTAGGATTGGTCATCTCCCCAGGCAGAGACAAGCCGAGGAAGGTCATGGTTGTTCCAAAAAAGGGAGTTCCAGCCCTCGTCCATGCCCAGTTCTGTCTGCCACTTGTTGAAAATTTCTTTCAACTTAGGAACATTGAGCTTCTTGGCATAGTGCCATTTTGGCTGGCCTTCTTGGAAGAGAAGGCCAATGTGTTCAAATTGAAAGACCATCGACAATTCCTCATTGTCAGGACCAGAGTATTGCTTGGCAATCTCAGGTGTCGCTCCCCAGGTCTCCCCAACCGTCAACAAATCCTTATCCCCAAAGGTCGCTCGATTCATTTCCTTCAGATAGGGATGGAGCATGGGACCATTGGCTACGATCTTCTGATCTGGAATCTTTCCAATCATATCGATGACATCCATCCGAAAACCACCGATCCCCTTGTCGATCCAAAAATTCATCATATCGTAAATCTTCTGCCGAAGGATCTCATTTTCCCAATTCAGGTCCGGTTGCTTCTTGCTAAAGAAGTGCAAATAATACTGCTGGGAAGCTGGATCAAATTCCCAAGCTGAACCACTGAAGTTAGAGAGAAGATCATTGGGTTGGTCTCTCCAAATATAGTAATCTCTCTCTGGACTGTTTGGATTTTCCTTGGCCTCGATAAACCAGGCATGCTCATCAGATGTATGGTTGACCACCAAATCCATGATCATCTTAATACCGCGCTTTTGCCCTTCAGCGATCAAGTTTTCCATATCCTCCATGGTCCCAAAGATAGAAGCAATCTCCTCGTAATCGGAAATATCATAGCCATTATCATCCATAGGACTTTGGTAAACAGGCGACAGCCAGATGGCTGTAATGCCTAACTTCTCCAAATAATCCAATTTACTGGTAATCCCTTTGAGGTCACCGATTCCATCTCCATTGCTATCTAAAAAGCTCTTGGGATAGATTTGATAAATCACAGCATCATGCCACCATTTTTTCTCCATGTGTTTCTCCTTTTTGATTTCGCTTGTAATCCCTTACATCATAACCAAAGTTGAAAGGAATTGCAACTCTTAGTTGTTTTATAAGTCTTCCTTAAGGTAAAAAAGAAAGCCTCTTTAGAGACCTCCCTTGTTAAAACTTCGATTCTTCCTTTCTTTTTGCCTAGAGTGATAAGAAAGCATGGCCACTCCAAAGAGATGGCTTCCAAACAAGGCCACCACAAAAATCAGCTTGCCCCTATCTGGATAAGAGAGAGGGAGATTGCTAAAGCCATAGCGAGCCCATTCGATGAAGATTGGATGCGAAAAGTAAAGCGCCACACTCATCTGTTTCAAATACTGTAAGTCATAGTTTTTTAGAAAGGACGATTTTAAGCAAGCATTGACCAAATAGACCGTGACAAAGGGAAGGAGCAAGAAAAAGTTCTTATCGATTCCTTCACGTTGAAAAATAACCAGGCCTTCTAAACAGAGAAAGCCAAAAGCCAGAGCAACCTTTTGCCAACGGTGAACCCTAAATCTTGGTGCATGAAAATGATCAAACAGATAGTAACCCATATAGATAAAAATGGGCGTGTAAAAGAGACCATTTCGCGCTGTGAAAAATAGGTTGCTATAGAGCTGGTAGCCTTTTAGAAGACTCGTGGTGTCCAGATAAGCCGAATAGGTCTCAATCAAGCCCCAGCAATAGAGGAGCAAGGTGATCAAACCTGCCCAAACCATGCCTAGGCGTTTGACCAATTGATTGACCAAAAGCAAGCCCAGCAGAAAAGCTGGGATATACCAGAGTTGATAGCACATTCCCAGATAGAGCAGAGCGATGAGGACGCCTGCTGGAAAGAGATAGACAGGAAGATGGAGACTAGAAAAAAAGACCCAGGCATAGGGAAGATAGACACAACTCCAAAATACATAGGTTTTTACGATTTTGACCAGATAGGCCTTCATTTTCCTTGCATCCTTTAGGGATTGCTTGAGGAAAAAGCTAGCACAGACGATAAAAAATGGCACCGCTAGCCGTCCAAGGATGCTCTTGAGTCCAAAATGCAGCGGTTCATAGGATGTTAAGCGACCACTATGCACCAAAATCACTGCAATCGCAAAGAGGTATTGAAAAAGACTAATACTGGAAGTGTTATAGAGGGAATTCTTTTGCATGTTCCTACTCCTTGCAAAATGCGGATTCTATGGTTATTTTAGCATGAAAGAGAGGACCAAGCAAGGAATCTTTAGAACCTTATCTACCTTTTTCCCTCTATTTTTGATATACTCAAAGCATGCACAAACAAACGATTATTGATTTTAAAGAGCTTGGATTGCGTCACCTTTTCACCGAGCCCTTAAAAGAATTAAAAACCAGAGACATCGACCAAGTAGAGGCACTTCTTAAAGAAGTGGAAACTTACCAGGAGGCTGGTTTTTATGCCGTTGGCTATGTCAGCTATGAGGCTGCTCCTGCTTTTGAGAAAAAATTAGCCGTCCACCCAGCACCTCTCATGGGAGAGTATCTCCTCTATTTCACCATTCATGAGGAAGTCGAGACCCTTCCTTTCCCAGAGGACTACGAGGCTGTGGACCTTCCAGCCAATTGGCAGGAAGAGGTCGAGTCTCCTACCTACCAAGAAGCGATCAAGACCATCCATCACCACATACGCCAGGGAGACACCTACCAGGTCAACTACACCGTCCAGCTTTCTCAAGAGCTAGAGGCTGATCCTTTGGCCATCTACAACCGACTAGTGGTGGAGCAGAAGGCCCATTACAATGCCTTCATCCAGCACGATGATGTCGCCATCCTCTCCATTAGTCCTGAGCTCTTTTTTGAGCAAGATGACCGGTTACTGACCACGCGCCCCATGAAGGGAACGACGCGCCGTGGGCTTACCAACCAAGCGGATCTCAAAGAGGCAGCCTGGCTAGAAGCAGATCCCAAAAATCGGGCGGAAAACATGATGATTGTGGATCTCCTGCGCAATGACATGAATCGGATTTCGGAAATTGGAAGTGAGCAGGTGACCCGCCTCTGCCAAGTCGAGCAATACTCCACCGTTTGGCAGATGACGTCGACCATTGAAAGTCGCTTGCGACCCGAAGTCGATCTGGTCCAAACCTTCCAAGCCCTCTTCCCTTGTGGATCGATCACAGGCGCACCGAAGATTTCTACTATGGAAATCATCCAAAATACAGAGATTGCTCCTCGTGGAGTCTACTGTGGCACGATTGGGATCCTTCTTCCAAGAGGGAAACGGATTTTTAATGTGGCCATCCGGACCCTTCAAATGCAAGGCACCAAAGCTATCTATGGGGTTGGTGGTGGCATCACTTGGGATAGTAAATGGGAAGGCGAATACCAGGAAACCAAACAAAAATCGGCTGTCCTCTACCGACAAGAGCCTCGATTTGAGCTCCTGACGACCGGTCGCATCCATCAAGGAGAGCTGACTTTCCTAGAGCAACACCTGACCCGTTTGAGAGAGGCCAGCCGCTACTTTGCCTATCCTTTTAATGAGCCAAAACTCCTGAACGACCTTCAAGAAGAGCTCACTCATTTGAATCCTAGCCTTGACTACCGTTGTCGCATTGCCTTGCAGAAAAACGGAAGCTTCCAACTGACAATCACCGAGCTAACAGACTTGCCAGCTAGCTATCTACAGGCCCAATTGACCGAACAAAAGCTTGATCTAGCAACTCCGTTTACCTATTTCAAGACTAGCCAGAGAAATCATCTAGCAGCTAAACATCACGAGCAAATCTTTTATCTGCCTGATGGCAGCTTGTTAGAAACGACCATTGGCAATCTCATCCTAGAGATCGACGGCCAGCTTCATACTCCTCCAGCTAACCTCCCTATCCTCGATGGGATCTACCGCCGCCATCTATTGGAAACTGGACAAGTAGAGGAAAAACTGTTAACACTGAAGGATTTAGAACTTGCTGACCAAGTCTATGCCTGCAATGCCCTTCGTGGCCTCTATCCACTCGATTTCACAAGAAAAGACTCATAATGAAACTTATTTTTTTACACGGCCTAGGCCAAGATGCTCACTCTTGGCAAGGAGTCCAAGATGCACTTTCTCCCTTGCATACTGAATCTTTCGCTATTTTCTCCCATACAAGCGAAAGCTACCAGGATGCCAAAGAAAGATTGACGGAGTACCTCCAACAAGAAAGCGAACCCTTTATACTGGTCGGACTCTCACTAGGTGGTGTTCTCGCTCTTGATCTCTCCAGCCAAGACTTACCACAACTCAAGGGCTTGGTACTTTCAGGGACACAATACAAACTCAACACCAATCTCCTCTATCGGCTCCAAATTCTCCTTTTTCGTCTGATTCCCAAGCATGTCTTTGAAAAGCAGGGCACCAATAAACAGCACATGTTGCAAATATTTACCGAATTAAAAACCCTCAATCTAACCGATACTGCAAAAACTTGTCCTCTCCCTAGCCTAGTGATTTGTGGCAGCAAAGATGGGGCCAATCAGGCTTCTTCGAAAAAGTTGGCACATCTTCTGCCCAAAGGTCACTATCAAGAAATCGCAGATGGAGGCCATACGCTTAATACTCAGAAACCCTATGAACTGGCAGAAGCCATTAAGGAGTTTGTTGGTGAATTTAAATAGGAACAGAGGCTGGGCATAAAGTGTCCAGTCTCTTATATATGATAGTTATAACTGCAAGACGCAGTAGCTGATTGGCATCTTTGTTCGCCTTTTAAGCTCCAAAGATGACCTAATCAGCCTTGCGGGGGTGGGACAACGAACGATTTTTAGTCAAAATTCGTTCTGTCCCACTCCCGTTTTTTTAGAAATATTTTAGAATTACTTGATAGTTATTTGAAAAGCAAGCTGTATACTAAGAGTGTAAAGAAAATAACCAAGAAGGAGTTCACTTATGAAAAAGAAACTAATGATTGTCGCCATCGCCTCTATCATTGCTCTTAGCGTCTGGAGCCTCGTACATAACGATTTTAACTTTGAGGTCACATTCAACGATAGTCAAACAAATTTTATAGAGCATAGCTACGAGCATGAAGCTTACGGAATCGTTTTCGATTTGCTAGAAAATAAGCTGTACTAAGGAGAAGAAGCCATGGAAAAAGTATTAGAAATTAAACACTTGAGCAAAAAATTCGGTCAACAATACGCTTTAAATGATGTGAATCTGACTATTCGCAAAGGTGATGTCTACGGCCTGATCGGTAAGAACGGAGCTGGGAAAACCACCCTCATCAAGGTCATCACCCAGCTGATTCAAGAAACGGACGGAAGCGTCTCCCTCTTTGCTTCTTCAAATCGCTCCCAGTGGACGCAAGCCCTGAAACGTGTCGGATCCGTCATTGAGAGTCCCGTGGCTCACAAGCATATGACCGCCTACCAAAACTTAGTCTACTATTGCAAGGCACGCCATATTCCGGATCCCGACCAGGTCATCAAAGAAACTTTGAACTATGTGGGCCTGAATAATACTGGTAAGAAGAAATTCCGTGATTTTTCACTGGGAATGAAACAACGGTTGGGAATTGCCATCGCGCTCATTGCCAAGCCCGACTTCCTCATTCTAGATGAACCCATCAATGGCCTTGATCCGGTCGGAATCAAGGAGTTCCGTCAGATGATCAAGCGACTCAACGATGAACTCGGCATGACTATCCTCATTTCCAGTCACATCCTCTCTGAACTCTATCTGGTTGCCAATCGTTTTGGCATTGTCGACCAAGGACGCCTGATAAAAGAAATTAGCAAGGCTGAATTCGAAGAACAAGGCGAAGACTACATCATCCTCAAGACCAGCCAGCTAGCCCTTGCCAGTCAACTGATTCAAGATCAACTCCATCACCGTATCAAGGTTATCGATAAGGATGGTGAAATCCATATCTTCGGACAGACTCACGATATTAAAGTCATTGTCAAAGCCCTCGTCCAAGCAGATATAGATGTGGACGAAATCTACTATGCCCGCCAAGATCTGGAGAAATTCTTTACGGACTTGGTAGACTAGTCAAAGCACCGTCTTGTATTACTTATCCCACACATTTCATTTAGGAGATTTATCATGTTGCATACCATTCAAGCAGATTTTTATAGACTTTTTCGCTCCAAAGGTTTTTGGATCACAGAAGCCATTCTCGTACTCAACATCCTGTCTGGAGTCATCTTTGGAGCTACCGGCCACGTCGGCGTCAATACGGAATCCAAATTACCCCAAGCGACCGAAGTTTGGACGGGCTTTAAAGCCTTGACCAACTACTCTTCCAGCATCAGTGTGACTATCCTCTTTACCATTATTGTCATCACCTTGGTTCTGGGAACAGACTTAACACAAAACTTATACAAGAATAGTCTGGCCTATGGCGTTTCGCGCACCAGCTACTACTTTGCTAAAAGCGCTGTTGTCCTGACCATTGCTCTCTTCCAATTCCTTGTATCTTATGGTCTTGTCTTCCTACTCGCGACCCTCTACAATGGAATTGGTACCATGCCAGAGCACTTCCTTGCTCATTTTGGTCTAACCGTGCTGATTCAGTTCCTTTCCACCTTGGCTTGGGTCAGCATCATTTCCTTCCTTCTTTATGCTAGCCAATCCATCACCTTGGCCTTCGTTGGCTACTTCGTTGGAAATATCTTCTTAAGCCTTCCTGCTCTCTTCTTTAAAGACATCGACATTTTGCACTATCTAAACTTGGAATTCCAATATTCCATGGTCCAAAGTACGATAGCAACCAACAATACCCTCTCGATTGCCCTTGGCTTCATCCTTGTTTTCGGATTCTTGGGACTCGCTACCTTTAAACACAAAGATTTATAAGAAAAAGGCTTGACGATTGGTCAAGCCTTATTTTTTTAATGTAATAGTTAAGACAAACCAATCTGCCTCCGTTGCTAGTTGCAAGTCTCCCCCTAAGATCTCTACAAAATTTTGAATAATGTAGAGACCCAAGCCAGAAGACTCTTCTGTATCCGATAGATTTTCTGAGTAGAATCGACTAGCCAGTTGGTCTAAATGCTGAATCGGTTGTTGCACAATATTGCGTAGCTCGACCCGAATCGTGTCCGTGTCCGACATCAGGGTCAAACGTGCCTGCTCCTTCCCATGCTTGAGGACATTGCTGAGCATATTTTGCAAGAGTCGCTCCCAAAGCTCAGGATCGGTAGCATAATGGAGATGTTCTTCTAACTCTACCTCTAAGGCAATCCCCGCCTCAGACAAGCTATCATAATACTGGAATAACTGCTGGGTTAGCACTTGGCTGAGATTGACGTCTGAAAGCCGAGGCTGGATGGCTCCCTCCATCAAGCGTCTGTACTCCAAGAGAGATTCCAAGCGTTTTGAGACGACTTGAAGATTGGAAGCAATTTTCTTCAGCTTTTCCTCTTCTTGCGTCCCTCCTTTGATGATTTGTTGGGTATAGCCCGAAGCAATGGTCAAAGGTGTCCGAATATCGTGAGCAATATTACTGATGGCCATATCCAAGGTTTTCTTCTCTTGAAAGGCAATCCGATTGGTCCGCTCGATCTGATCAAAGAGATCACTGACCTGCTTGGTCAAGGCGACCAATTCTTTTTTTGAGACCTGAGAGGTCAACCGTACCCCACTCCCATTTTGGAGCTTCTTTTGAATTTGCTCCTGCAAATCTTTGAGAGCAGAGAGTAGGCGAAGGTAACCCAGTCCAAAGAGAAGGACAAGGACGACTAGAACTAGAACCAATCCCCACATTACTTGTCTCCTTTCAAGCGAACTCCCAAGCCCCAGACGGTTTCAATATAGTCCTCATTAGGATCGAGCTGAGCAATTTTCTTTCGGAGGTTGCTCAACTGGGCATTGAGCGTATTGTCTCCAGGCAGATAAACTTCTTCCCAGACCGCTTCATACAACTCTTCTTTGGTAAAAATCTTCTTTGGATGCGCCAGTAAAGTCTCAAAAATTTGAAATTCTTTTTTGCCCAAGCGAAGCGTATGTTCTTCAGACTCCAGTTCAAAGGTTTCTGGGTTCAGGACCAGATTTTTAAAAGTCAGCTTTTTCGATGATGGAGGTTCCTGTGCCGGAGTGTTGTTATTTCTCAGCTGCACCGTTACCCGAGCTGCCACTTCGTCCAGATTAAAGGGCTTGACGATATAATCATTAGCACCTGCAAGGAGATACTGGCTAATGAGGTGTTTGTCTCCAAGAGCGGTCATCATGATGACCGGCACCTGACTCTGCAAACGGATCTCCTCCAGGACCTGATCGCCATTTTTCCCTGGAAGCATGATATCGAGAAGGACCAAATCAACGCTTTCTTGCTGGAAGAGTCGCAGCCCTTCTGTACCTGAAAAAGCCTGAAGGACCTCATGGTCTTCACTTAAGAGACTGTATAAAATTTCTTGGATATCATTATTATCCTCGATTAATAAAACCCGTGCCACTTGCCACACTCCTTTTTCCTTTGAATTCCAAATCATTTCTATTCCTCTAGCCTATCAAATAAAGGGACCTTCGTCAATGAAAAATACAAAGAAAACACTCGATCAAGAAGAACTTTCCTCCTAATCGAGTGTTGCATTAGTGAACAGAAGCTCCATTGGTCGCAATGACTTCTTTATACCAATAGAAGGATTTCTTGCGCGAACGGGCTAGGGTTCCTTTCCCTTCGTTGTCCCGATCGACATAGATAAAGCCATAGCGCTTCTTCATTTCTCCAGTCCCGGCAGAGACCAGGTCAATACAGCCCCAAGTCGTATATCCCCAGAGGACAACACCATCTTCGTTAATGGCATCTCGCATGGCCTTGACATGGGCAGCCAGGTAGTCAATCCGGTAATCATCAGATACATAGCCATTTTCATCTGGAGTATCCACTGCACCAAGACCATTTTCCACGATAAACATCGGCTTTTGATAACGATCCCAGATGGTATTGAGGGTAATGCGGAGACCAAGAGGATCAATTTGCCAACCCCATTCCGAGCTTTCTAGGTAGGGGTTCTTCAGAGAGGCAAAGATATTGCCCGCTGTTTTCTCCCTTTCAGCTGGATCCCCTGAAGCGACGCGACTAGCATAGTAGGAGAAGGAAATAAAGTCCACCGTATGCTCTTTCAATAATTGAAGGTCCTGCTCGGTCATCTCAACCGTGATTCCCTGACGCTCCCACTCTTTCTTAGCATAGTTTGGGTATTCCCCACGCGCCTGCACATCGATGAAGAAATAGTTCTTGCGGTCTTCTTCTAGACCAGCCCAGACATCTCGCGGAGCACAGGTATGAGGATAGTTTGGTCCTGCTGCCAACATACAGCCCACCTTGTTGTTCGGATCAATCTCATGGGCTATCTTAGTGGCAATGGCTGAAGCGACCAATTCATGGTGAGCCGCCTGGTATTTGACTTGCTCCTCATTCTCCCCTTCTTCAAAGCAGAGCCCCGCTCCCATAAAGGGGGCGTGAAGGATCATATTGATCTCATTAAAGGTCAGCCAGTAGTTGACCAAGCCTTTGTAACGAGTGAAGAGCGTTCGGCAGAGGCGTTCGTAGTATTCCAACATCTTGCGACTACGCCACCCTCCATACTCTGTAATCAAATGCATGGGGCAGTCAAAGTGGGTAATGGTCACCAAGGGCTCAATGCCATACTTGTGGCACTCCTTAAAGAGGTCTTCATAGAACTGTAGACCCGCTTCATTTGGCTCCAATTCATCCCCTTTCGGGAAGATCCGAGACCAGGCAATGGACAAGCGATAGGTTTTAAAGCCCATTTCCCCAAATAGAGCAATATCTTCCTTGTAGCGATGGTACATATCAATGCCATCTTTAGCTGGGTAAAAATAGCCATCTTCAAAGTCGAACATCTTTTTCTGACCCGTAATAATCGCATGACGATCAGGCCCAATCGGTACCACATCCACATTGGCCAAGCCACGGCCATCTTCATTATAAGCTCCCTCACACTGGTTAGCAGCAGTTGCTCCACCCCAAAGGAAACCATCTGGAAATTGAAGTTTGTCTGTCATCTCTCTACCTCACTTGATTTGATAGCTCTATTATATCCCTCTTTAACCCGAAAGTCTTACAACATCCTAGGAAAAACTGATACTATTCTATGATTACTGATATTCACGCGCAACACAAAAAGACCGGATGACTCCGATCTTTTAATAGTTCATATTCTCATATTCTGTATTAAGAATCATTATGGTTAGCTTCAAATGATTAAGCGACCTATTTCATACGATAAAAATCAATCACTAGACCAGCAGGGCCACTTACTAGCAGGGATTCGGTTCCCCAATCCGTTTCACAAGGACCGTGTAAAATCTCGACACCAATTTCTTTTAACCGCTTTTGGTTCTGGTCGACATCCTCAACCTCAATGTGTAGGATGATTCCTGACTGAAAATTTTCCAGAGGTATCAAATGATTTTGTGAGAACATGAGACAGTGACTGCCAATCGTGAACTGAGCAAAACCATCATCAACATAGTCCGCCTTTTTATCCAAGACACTCTCTAATTCAGCACAGACTTGGGGAACATCTGACACGATAATATCTAATTGATTTAAATTCATTTACTGTCCTCCACAAAAAGACCGGATTGCTCCGATCTTTTAAGTTTCTCTCTAAGAAAATCAATGCATAAAATCTACAATGTTTACTTGTGATTTTCCACGAGAGGAATTATTTAATTGCGCGTGATTGCAACCCTTCTTCTTCCAAGAAGAGGCGGAATGGTACAAGCTCTTCAGCTTCGTATTTTTCCTTGAAGGCTTTGATTGCTTCTTCTGAGTGTTGTTTTGGATCCAACTCAAGTACTTCTACTGGAAGTGGACGATGTGGAGTGATGTGAGCATCGATAACAACAGTTTTACCTTCTTTGTTCAATTTAACAGCTTCTGCAACAACTGCATCGATGTCTTCGATACGGTCAACTGTAAATCCTACAGCACCTTGCGCTTCAGCGATTTTCGCATAGTCAGCATTAGGGAAGTCACAACCAAACAAGTGTTTGTTTGTGTCTTCGTATTTGTCCTTGATGAAGGCATATTTACCATTTGAGAAGACAACGTTGATAACTGGAAGGTCGTATTGAACGTTTGTGATAACGTCTGGGTAGCACATGTTGAATGCACCGTCACCCATGATGTTCCATACTTGGCGATCTGGATTATCTTTCTTAGCAGCGATACCACCAGGAAGGGCAATACCCATTGTCGCAAAGAGTGGAGATGTACGCCACATGTTCTTAGGTGTCATGTGAAGGTGACGAGTAGATGTTTGAGTAGTGTCACCTACGTCGATTGAGTAGATAGCGTCTTGATCAGCATGTTTGTTGATTGCATTGTAAACTTGATACAATTGCAATTCACCCTCAGTTTTACCTTCGAGTTTGTTCATGTAATCGCGCCAGTTTTGGTTGTTCTTCACGTTTGCACGCCACCATGGAGTAGACTCAACTGGGTTTACTTTATCAAGGATAGCTTTAGCTGCTTGACCTGCATCACCAAGGATTGAAGCGTCAAGAGCGTGGCGTTTACCAAGTTTGTAAGGGTCGATATCCACTTGGATGAATTTTTCAGTGTTTTTGAATGCTTCGTATACTTCAGCAAATGGGAAGTTTGAACCAAGGAAAAGAACTGTGTCTGCTTCAAAGACCACTTCGTTGGCTGGCTTCCAACCAACACGGTAAGCAGAACCTGTCAAACCTTCGTAGTTCCATTCGAACGCTTCGAAGTTTTTACCAGTTGTGATGATTGGTGCTTTGATTTTACGTGACAATTCAGTGATTACTTCACCAGCTTTAACACCACCGTAACCAGCGTAGATAACTGGACGTTCAGCGTTGTTCAAAATTTCAACAGCTTTGTCGATTTCAACTTCGTTCAAAGCAGGAGCGATGAATGAACGCTCGTAAGAACCTGAACCGTAGTATGAGTTTTCGTCGATTTCTTGGAAACCAAAGTTTACTGGAATTTCAACGACAGCTGGACCTTTTTTAGAAACGGCAGCACGGCAAGCTTCGTCAATGACTTTTGGCAATTGCTCAGCGTAAGCTACACGTTTGTTGTAAACAGCGATACCGTTGTACATTGGGTTTTGGTTCAATTCTTGGAAGGCATCCATGTTCAATTCGTTAACTGGACGTGATCCAAGGATAGCAAGGAATGGAGTGTTATCCATAGCTGCATCGTAAACACCGTTGATCAAGTGAGTTGCACCAGGTCCACCTGAACCAACTGCAACACCGATAGAACCGCCAAATTTAGCCTGCATAACCGCTGCAAGAGCACCTGTTTCTTCGTGGCGAACTTGCAAGAAACGGATATCTTTGTCTTCAGCCAAAGCGTCCATCAATGAGCTGAGTGTTCCTGATGGGATACCGTAGATAGTGTCTACGCCCCATGTTTTCAATACGTTGAGCATTGCTGCAGATGCAGTAATTTTCCCTTGAGTCATAATGATAACTCTCCTTCAATAAAATAATTGTCAGTCTTTGAACTGAATTCGACAAAGAGTGAAAACGTTTCAAATAACTTTACTATATCAATTTATCACGTTTTATTGTCCTTGTATAAGAATATGCTCACTAAACACCTGGAACTATTACATAACACAAAGCAAAAATCTGTTCTGTTTCCGCAAACTATTTTATAACAGAAGTCAGAAACCGCATAATGGCAAGGTTTTTGCTTGTTATAAAATTGGTAAAAAATAGAGTATTTCTCCGAACTGTTTTATAGAAGACATTAAAAAATCCTAGCTGGAAAATCATTTTCCTTGCTAGGATGGGTTAGATTTCGCTTTGAAGAGCCTTACTCAAGACCCTGTATCCTTCAATTGTTAAATGAAGTCCATCTGTTGTATAAGCCGGTTTTAGCTGACCATCCTCTCCAAGCAAATGGTCAAAAACATTGATAAATTCAACATTTATCATCCCTTGTGCTAGCTCGCGGTAGGCCTGATTCAAGGTCTGAATCTTTTGATTGGTCCGAATATAGACTGTCCCCTTGTATACTTCTCCCTCATTCACAGGAAGAACCGAAACGAGTTTAATTTGCGTCAAGGGCAAGAGTCGAATAATCTCCTGCAGGATGATGCTCATGTTATCGATGGTTTCCGACAGGGGCATTTCCTTACCGATATCATTAGTTCCAATCAGCAAAAAAATCTTGTCCACTGCTTGCCCAAAAATATGGGCATCCAGATGCTCTCTTAAGAGGTCTGTCTTGTAACCTCTAATCCCCCGGTTCACTAGATACTGATCTGTCAAAAACAACTCATGAAGGGGATAGTATTCGACGATAGAGTCTCCTATAAAAAGTATATCGGGTTCTTTCAAAGGATTTCGATTTAGCTCTCGGTAGTTCTGTTGTATTTTTGCCTGTTCTTTCAACAGCCAGGTCTCCAATAATTGTACAGCCATAAAGACTCCTTTCGATTCGTATGGTAGAAACTGTGCAAGATAGGATACTCGCCTAATCAAAACTTAGTCTTCCGTCCAAATAAGCTTCGATGATTTCGTAGACCCCCTTTTTCTGGTGAGAGGGCGCTATATAGCGGGCTACTTTCCGAGCATGGGCATCCGCATTTTCCATTGCATAGGAATAGGTCGCTAACTCAAGCATTTCCACATCGTTTTGACTATCGCCAAATGCCATTAGGCGACCTCCATCTACGCCCCAGCGTTCTTCCAAGAATTGAATGGCTGTGGCCTTATTGACTTCCGGTTGCAGAATATCAATAGCTCCATAGCCACTAGCTGCTGGAAGCAGGCGCTCCCCAAGCTCTTCTCGCAACTCTTGCACAAAGGCTTCGACTTTTTCAGTGTCAGTGACGACACTTAGCTTCAGAACCTGCTCACCATGCTCTTTGGTCAGATCATCCACAAACCGCATCCGTTTGTAAAAAGCTGCAGCTAGCTCAGGCGTCATCAATTGCTCTAAAAGAGGAAACTCTGTTCCTTTCTTGGCATAGCCCCCAGATAGGCTACTGACGACCAGATGGAGTTCTTCTTCTCGACCTTCTAGATAATGTAAGACTTCCTGCACCAGCTCTTCAGGCCAGCTACACTCTCGGATGAGTTTTCCCTTCTCTAATATCTGTGCACCATTAGCTAGAACCAAGGTGACGCGATCTTTCAGCTCTCCCAATACATGAGCCATACGGCTATAGCCATTCCCTGTCGCAATGACAAAGGGAATCCCTCTTTGGTCTAGCTGATCCAAGATGCGGCTCAAACGCTCACGGTCAACCTCTCCTTGCTCGTCCATCAGAGTACCGTCCATGTCTGTCGCAATCATTTGTAACATACCGCCACCCCTTTCTACCTTTTCCCTATTATACACCATTTCCTAGTCATTTTGGGCCTTCTTTCCCACAAGCGCTCCCTTTTCACCTCCTTAAAATTTCAGAAATTCCATTGAATCCTCTTTAATTTTTAGTCCAATTTTATTATAATATAGATAGTAGATTTTCCCTGTATGAAGTAACTAGCAGACCCTCTCTCACCTAGTCAAAGCGTTTGCTACTCCCGAAAAAGATTTAAGAGGTAGGCATGAACACAAAGACCTTATACCGCCAAACATCCTTTACAAATAGCGATTTCCCTTTTTCAATCAAACAGATTAGCACTCAAAATGGCCAACCGGATATTTTATTTCATTGGCACACTGATATTGAGATTATTTATGTCAACGAAGGGACTGCCCAATTCCATATCGATTATGAATATTTTAATAGCCAGCCCGGTGATATTATTTTGATCCGGCCCAATGCCCTTCACTCCATTCATCCCATCCAGAGTTCTTCCCATACCATGGATATCCTCCATTTTAATCTAGACCTGATTGGGATTACCCATAAAAACATTGCCACTCTAAAATATTTACAACCCCTCTACAATGGTGATTTTGAATTTGTTCGACGCATTCAAGCCCAATCACCCGGTTACGAAAAAATTAAACAGAGCCTCTTGACCTGTATGGCAAACGGAAGAGAACAAGGCCCCTTCTATGAACTCCGACTCAAATCCCAGCTCAATGAACTCCTCTATCTCCTCTTTTCTCACCACTATATTGTCGAGAAGAAGTTTTCAACAGATGCTTATCGGAAAGAAGAAAAAATTCGTTTGGTCCTCGACCATATTTCGAACCATTACCAAGAGGAGCTCATGATTGAACATTTAGCAGAGTTGTGTCATTTTAGCCCGACCCACTTTATGAATTTCTTTAAGAAACAATTAGGGATCTCTTGTATGGAGTATATCATCCAATATCGGCTGAAAAAAGCTGCCCACCTCCTCCAGCATTCCGATCTGGCAATCATTGATATCGCGAGCCAATCTGGCTTCAACAACCTCTCAAACTTTAATCGCCAGTTCAAGAAATACTATCAGGCCACTCCAAGCCAATACCGAAAAGCTTGTCTTTAACCAATAGATCAAATAATAAAAGCACATGAAACACAAATGAAGTTTGCGTTTTATGTGCTTTTTATTTTTTACAACAGAAGGTCTGATAAAGCCTAGCGACCTTCCTCTTTATCACTCAACATTCTATTTAAAGACCATTTCCCTGTCTTTTCATATTGTCCAATTAATTCTTGGGAAGTTTGAGTGATTTCTGAAGGAAAATGGAGGCTTTTTAATGTATTGACCGCATTCTTCGTTACTGCAGCTCCCTGCTTTATCTGATAATCAAAGACGATTTTCCCGTCAACATAGCGACTGTCAAAATGATAATTATCATTGACTGCACCAGATGCCGCAACTAGCTCAATATCATGGCTCGAAATCATATACAGGCAATCGTGTCTCGATAGCCAGCGAACAATGCCCAAGCCAGACCCAATTCGCTCAATGGTATTGGTTCCCTTAAAGAGTTCATCAATAAAGAAATAATGAAAGCCAGACTTTTCCAGACTCTCAATCATTCGGAGAATCGTTTTGCTCTCTGTAATAAAATAGCTATCTCCAACCTCAATATCATCGCTAACATCCATAGAGGTCATGACATGTCCATAAGAAAGCTCCAAACTTTCGCCATAGGCGAAGCCCAAGCCCTGCGCTAAAATACAGTTAATGGCTACCATTTTCAAATAAGTGGATTTCCCTGAGGCATTATCTCCACTGATCACCATATTTTTTTCAAAACTAACGTCATTAGCAACCGGATCCGCTAGCAAAGGATGGTAGATCCCCTTGCCCTTGATCCCTCCATCTTGTTTAAAACAGGGATGACAGACCAATTTACCATCACGCTTATGGCGTAGAAGGCTAATAGCTACTTCCAATTCCCCCAAAAGATTGATTGTTTCCTGCGCTTCTTTCTGATGAGCCCTCACTTGCTGATAGATATAGATCTGGGCAATCTGCGGAATTAAGAAAAGAAAATTAAGGTAAATCAGGATAATTTCCATCTCGGAGCTTCCTGTTGGACTTTGTAAGATGCTGGAAATGACTTTCGTCTTCTTAAATGGTTGGACAGCCTGTTTGAGTGCTTCTTGTTTCGGAAGCGCTAAACGACTCAACTTTTCCGCTGAAGCAAAGATGCGAACCAGGTAACTAACTTGATCCAAGCGCATTTTATTCGACCAATTCCGAATGCTCGAAAAAATGATATTAAACGTCACACTCGCTATCAAGACTGACAAGGCTTGAATTTTAAAAAACGGAAGAAAGAAAAGAGAGAGGACTGGCAAACACGCTAAAAAAATATAGAGAGAAAGATAGATACTCGAATCTTGATTCCCTGGATTCGCCACAATACTTCTAGCCATATTGTGGTTCTTTTTTCCTAACTGGTTCATAACAACCTGAACCTTCAGACGAAGATCCGGGTGATGTTCAAAGAAATCTTCTAACTCCTGCAAAGATGCATCTGGTTGAAAGTTTAACAAACGCATCCTCTGATACAAGGCCTCAGCCCCAATACTAGACTGTGTATGGTTTAGCAGATCAAAGACTCTATGCATGTCTAAATCATGCCAAGTTTGGCCGTCTACTTGACTATCTGTTTGTTGGAGTGTTGACGCCAAGAGAATGGTTTCTGCTAAACTTTCTTCACTATCTTTTTTTATAAAAAACCGTTCGCTCTCCCAAGCCTTGGCTAATTTTTTTCTCAGAAAAATCGTTGCTATACAGTTTGTTAGAACCATAACGATGATCAGTCCAACAAATCCAATTGGTAACCATCCAAGTTTGTCCATTCCTTCATCTGCTCCTTCCTATTCCCAATTCAAATTCACACGTTCTTTCACTTCCTGGTAGGCTGTATCGACACGCGCTTTTGTTTCATCATCCAATTGGTCCCGGTACTTGCCACCTTCAATCCAGTCCTCCAAGATATAGGTCTGGAAATGATAGAGTTCATAGCCTTCAGGAGAATAACTGTCCTTTGGCGTCCGGTTAACCCAAGTAGGACGAGCTGTGGCCGTTTTGATCCGGGTCTTGCGCCCTACCTTCTCAATGGTTATATCCATCAGGACACCCCGTTCGGTCCATTGGGCATTGTCTATCCCTTCCATGGTTTCCAGTCGCTGATTCGAAAGGAAATTCCCCATCGAATAAATGATCAATTTCTGTTGCCCATCCTTATCCACAATCTCGGCTGGTTGGACGACGTGAGGATGGCCACCCAAGACAATATCAGCTCCCCAAGAAATCATCTTATGGTATAGTTCCTTTTGTTCCTCTGATGGCTCTAAATCATATTCAATCCCCATCTGAGGCATGACAATGGTAATGTCCGCTTCCATCTCAGCCTTTTGGATTTCCTTGCGCATACGTTCCTCGTTGAGGTCCGACAAACGATTGTCATAATCTCCTTGATCTAAATAAGCTTCCATCCCATTAAAGCCGTAGGAATAAGCCAAAATTGCAATCTTGATTCCATTTACTTCCTTGATCAGGATAGGGGCTTGATCTCGCGTCTCATGCGGATAGACACCAACCGTTTGGATCCCTGCGTCTTCAAAGGCTTTCGCAGTCGAAAACAGCCCTTCCAAGCCAGTATCGAGGATATGGTTATGTCCCAGGTCCATCACCTGATAGCCTGCATCCTTAATCGAAGCAACGACCGCACCAGGGGCATTGAAAATTGGATATCCCGAAAGTCCATAATCCGAATTGATGGTTCCTTCAAAATCCCCCAAGACCAGATCCCCTTGCTTCAACCATTCCTGAGCATAGTGATAATTCTCAGAAAAATCATAGCTTCCATCTTCCTTGACGGCACTCATATAAACCAAGTCATGGTAGAGTTGGTCTCCATTTGCCATGATCCGAGCCGTATGTGGCAACTGATCCGGATGAATTTCTTCTTGCTTTTCAACAACTTCCGGCATCTCTAGTGCTGTAATGGGGAAACCATTCCATTTTTGAACCCATAAGACCAGATTCGCGGACGCAAATACTGTAATCAGCAAACCATAGACAAACTGTTCGTTGGTTAGACGAACAACTGTCACCTTTCCCAATCCAATATCAAGCCATTCATTGAGCATCCTGAGGATATCTTTCCCGAGCTCACTCCATCTCTTTAGGAGATCCTTCCAATTCTTCATCTTCTTCTCTTCCTATCCATTTCTCTTGCTCTTGCCAAAGGCCCCTACGTCATCTGTCAAGCCTTTTTTCATTGTAACACAATTTTGATAAAAGAAAACAGACTGACCTAAACTTCCATGTATAGATAAATGGAGGGACTAAAAAGAGGGCTTACAGCCCCCCTCTCCATCATACTTTTAGTGCATCTGCTTGAGTAGATCCCCGTATCCCTCTACCTCCATCTCCTCTTTAGGAATAAAGCGCAGAGAGGCCGAATTGATACAGTAGCGAAGGCCACCTTGTTCTCTTGGCCCATCGGTAAAGACATGGCCGAGATGGGCATTGCCTGAGCGGGAACGAACTTCAATCCGCTCCATCCCATGACTATGATCCTGGTAATAATGAACGACATCTTTGGCAATAGGGCGAGAAAAACTCGGCCATCCACAACCAGACGCAAACTTATCCTTGGCAAAGAAAAGAGGCTCTCCAGTCGTAATGTCCACATAGATTCCCTCTTCAAAGGTCTGGTCATAGGCATTGTGGAAAGGTCGCTCTGTCGCACTCTCTTGAGTGACTTGGTACTGCGCCTCTGTCAATCGTGCCTTTAATTCCTCTTGACTGGGCTTGGGATAGGTTGCCGGATCAATCAAGGGTTGGTCAGCATCCGTCACATCGATATGGCAATAGCCCCCAGGATTCTTCTTGAGGTAGTCTTGATGGTAGTCCTCCGCCAAAATATAGTGGCGCAAGGGTTCTAGTTCAACCGCTATTTTGCTACCAAGTTGCTTCTCTTCTTCCGCAAACACTTGGGCGATCACCTCACGGTCCGCATCGTCCAGGTAATAGACACCGGTTCGGTACTGGCGACCTCGATCATTTCCCTGCTTGTTCATGGACAAGGGATCGATCACCCGGAAATAGTAGAGCAGAATCGCTCGTAAGGAAATCTTATCTGGATCGTAGATGACTTGTACAGTCTCTGCATGATCCGTTTCCTTAATCAGTTGGTAATTGGTCGTTTCTACCTGGCCATTGGCATAGCCCACCGTCGTCTTTTCAACACCCGAGATCCGAGAGAAATACTCCTCTAAGCCCCAAAAACAGCCACCTGCTAGATAAATCTCTGCCATCTTTTTTCCTCGCTTCCTGCATTCCCTATGTGGAACGCTTGACATCTATTAGCTCCATCATAATCCAAGAGCCTCCAATTTTCAAGGATTCTGCATCAAAAATCCCTTCTACTATACTAGTAAAAGGGATAAAGGCACTCCCACTTATTTTTCAAATAAGAAAAAGAGCGAGTAACCAAGATTCCGTAGAGATACTAAAAACTGATGGAAAAAATCATGCATGAGAGACATGTCCCACACCTCCTCTCAATCTCTGACGTTCCTAAGCATCGTTGCCAAGATTAAAGAAGCACCGTCGGTCCATAAACCTGTAACCGAGGCTTCACAACTTCGTAATGCCAATGATCATAAGCTCGCCAGGCTTGATAGGCCTCTTCACTCAAACCGAGCTCACCCAGGCCAATCAATAAACTGGTACTTTGATAAAATTTTTCCAACTCAATCAACAGGCGATTGTCTACCTGTCTTGCCTTCACTAAAACTTCCAAAATATGATTTAGATTTCCCTCAAATCGAAGGGCATCTGGACTGGTTTTGCATTCCCTAGAAAAGGCTGTTTGGAGAGTTTCGATCATGTTCTTTGCCTCTTGAATCACATCCCTTTCTCCCATAGCAATCACCTTCCTTCTCACCTCCATTGTACACCTTTTTCTCTCTATAAAAATGGAAAATCTTTAAAACTAGGAACAGATTCTCTCTCTTGACAAGAATCCATAAAAAATCCCCAAGTATCCACTTGAGGAAGTTCTTTTCGAATGATTAGTCAATGTAGTGCAGTTTCCCACGGAAGTCTTCTAGGCTTTGGTAGCCTTTTTCTTCCATGATGTCTTTTAGTTCCGCAGTGATGCGCTCGAAAGCCCCTACTCCTTCTTTATGAAGTGTGGTTCCGATTTGCACCATACTAGCTCCACAAAGGATATGCTCAAAGGCATCGCGACCGGTCAAGACGCCACCTGTCCCTACAATCTGAATTTCTGGATTCAACCGTCGGTAAAAGGCATGGACATTGGCCAGAGCAGTTGGCTTGATGTATTCTCCACCAATCCCACCGAAGCCGTTCTTAGGGCGGATCACTACGGATTCATCCTCGATGTAGAGGCCGTTTCCAATCGAGTTGACGCAGTTGACAAACTTGAGCGGGTATTTGTTAAAAATTGTTGCAGCTTGATCAAAGTGGACAATATCAAAGTAAGGCGGCAACTTGATGCCAAGAGGTTTGGTGAAATAGGTAAAGACCTCTGACAAGATTCGATCAGTCGTCTCAAAGTCATAGGCGATCTGGGGTTTCCCAGGGACATTGGGACAGGAAAGGTTCAACTCTGTCAAACCTCTAAAATCACTGTCTTCTACCTTTTTCAAGATGGTATGGGTTTCCTCCGGGGACATTCCGACTAAAGACAAAAAGAAAGTCCGATTCGGATCAGAAGTTTGTAACTCAAGGAGGTAATCTAAATAATAATCCAAACCTTGGTTGGGAAGCCCCATCGAGTTAATAGATCCTAGTGGCACATCTTGGTAGCGTGGCTCTGGGTTCCCTTGACGATACTCCAAGGTCGCAGTCTTCGTCACAAATGTTCCCGCAGCAGAATTCTTTACTTCTTCAAGTTCTGCAATTGTCATACAGGCTACACCCGCAGCATTCATCAGGCAGTTGTCAAACTCAAAACCTGCAATAGTTGTTTTTGTCGATACCATCTTCTTCTCCTTGAAATGAATTCTTACAGCTATTATAGCACGAAAAGGAGGATTCACAGTTAGAAAACTAAAATAGCCCAAGAAACGTACGGAAATAGAAAAAATCACCATAAACGTTATCAATTTATTTTCTATGTATAGAAAAAAATCAGATATTCATCCAATTCTGTTGTCCTCTAGAATCGATCTATTTCCACTATATGAGTAGCTGTGGAAATTTTCAGAAAATTCAACTTTTTTCTTTACAAGTCAAAAAAAGTCTGCTATAATTGTCCACGTAATAAAACATGACATTGCTTCTAGCAGTGCCTTCATACCCAGTAAGACAGCCCCTACTGGCATTCGTTTCAATAAAAAAAGGAGAAACAAGATGACAACTGCAAAAGAATATATCCAAAGCACTTTCGAAACTGTAAAAGCTCGTAATGGCCATGAAGCAGAATTCCTTCAAGCTGTTGAAGAGTTCCTTAGCACTTTGGAACCTGTATTTGAAAAACATCCAGAATACATTGAAGAAAACATCTTGGCCCGTATCACTGAGCCAGAACGCGTAATTTCTTTCCGTGTTCCTTGGGTTGACCGTGATGGAAAGGTTCAAGTGAACCGTGGTTACCGTGTCCAATTTAACTCAGCTGTTGGTCCATACAAAGGCGGACTTCGTTTCCACCCAACTGTTAACCAAGGGATCTTGAAATTCCTCGGCTTCGAACAAATCTTCAAAAACGTCTTGACCGGCCTTCCCATCGGTGGTGGGAAAGGTGGATCAGACTTTGATCCTAAAGGCAAGACTGACGCTGAAGTCATGCGTTTCTGCCAAAGCTTCATGACAGAATTGCAAAAATACATCGGACCTTCTCTTGACGTACCTGCTGGTGATATCGGGGTTGGTGGACGTGAGATCGGATACCTTTACGGACAATACAAACGCCTGAACCAATTTGATGCAGGTGTCTTGACTGGTAAACCTCTTGGTTTCGGTGGTAGCTTGATCCGTCCAGAAGCAACTGGTTATGGTTTGGTTTACTATACGGAAGAAATGCTTAAAGCTAACGGCGACAGCTTTGCTGGTAAAAAAGTCGTGATCTCAGGTTCTGGTAACGTAGCCCAATACGCTCTTCAAAAAGCAACTGAACTTGGTGCAACTGTCATCTCAGTCTCTGACTCAAACGGTTACATCATCGACGAAAACGGAATCGACTTCGATCTTCTTACAGATGTGAAAAACAACCGTCGTGCTCGTTTGACAGAATACGCTGCAGAAAAATCAACCGCTACCTACTACGAAGGTTCTGTATGGACTTATACCGGCAACTATGACATCGCCCTTCCATGTGCGACTCAAAACGAGATCAACGGTGAAGCAGCGAAACGCTTGGTTGCTCAAGGCGTAAAAGTTGTTTCTGAAGGAGCTAACATGCCAAGCGACCTTGATGCTATCAAAGTCTACAAAGAAAATGGCATTCTTTACGGACCTGCCAAAGCTGCCAATGCTGGTGGGGTTGCTGTATCTGCTCTTGAAATGAGCCAAAACAGCCTCCGTCTTTCATGGACACGAGAAGAAGTAGATGGTCGTTTGAAAGATATCATGACTAACATCTTCAACACTGCTAAAACAACTGCAGAAACCTACGGTCTTGGTAAAGATTACCTTGCAGGTGCCAATATCGCAGCCTTTGAAAATGTCGCAAATGCGATGATTGCTCAAGGACTTGTTTAATTTGATTCTTTTGCCACACCTCTGAATCCTTCGGTTTCGGAGGTGTTTTTCTTGATAAAAAAAGAAGATTGGAAAAACCAAATCTTCTTTTATTTTATAAATCATCCAAGGCATCTTTGACCTTATCAAAGAAACCTTTTTTCTTTGGGTTGACCTTCAAATCACTTGCTTCCGCAAATGCACGAAGGGCTTCTTTTTGCTTGTCATTTAGACCTGTAGGTGTCACCACATTAACAGATACATATTGATCTCCTACAGAGCCACCACGCAAGCTTGGTGCTCCCTTGCCACGGAGGCGGAATTTCTTACCAGTCTGGGTTCCTTCTGGGATGACCAAGTCAACATCCCCATGAACCGTTGGTACATGAACCGTATCTCCAAGAGCAGCCTGAACAACGTTCAAGTTCAATTTATAGTAAATGGTTGATCCATCACGCTCAAATTTGTCGCTCGGCTCAACGTTGACCACCACATAGAGATCTCCGTATGGCCCTCCATTAAAGCCAGCTTCTCCTTGACCAGAGAGGCGGATTTGTTGACCAGTTTCAACCCCAGCAGGGATTTTCACATTGACACTGTGGGCTTGCTTCTCGTGACCAGTCCCATGACAGGTTGTACAAGGATCTTTGATTTCTTTTCCTCGACCATGACAGACATCACAGGTTACCTGACGGCGCATCATTCCTAGAGGGGTTTGCGTATCCACATTGATCACCCCAGAACCATGACAACGTCCACAAGTTACGGGACTTGTTCCTGGTTTAGCACCAGTGCCTTCGCATGTCCGACAGCTAGCTTCCCGATGGTACTTCACTTCCTTCTCAGTTCCAAAGATGGCTTCTTCAAACTTGAGGTTTACACGGTACTGAAGATCATCTCCCTGACGTGGAGCATTGGGATTGCGACTTGCACCGCCACCTCCAAAGAAGCTTGAGAAAATGTCCTCAAAGCCACCAAAACCAGCGCCATCAAAACCACCGAAACCACCAGCTCCGCCACCGAAGCCACCAAAACCACCGTTGGCTCCTGCAGCACCGTATTGGTCATAAGCCGCCCGCTTTTGTTCGTCGCTCAAAGTCTCATAGGCTTCTTGAACTTCCTTGTACTTGTCCTCAGCACCAGGCTCCTTGTTGATATCTGGGTGATATTTTTTAGATAATTTCCGATAGGCTTTCTTGATCTCGTCTTGAGATGCATTCTTTGAAACGCCTAAACGGTCATAAAATTCAGTATTGTTCATAATTCAAGATACAAAGGGCGTCAAACGGACACAGCCAAAATAGGAGTTTTGACGACGGACGCTTGCGTCCTAGAAAAAACTATCTTTTTGGCACCGTCCGTAGCCCGTGTTCAGTTGAGAACACCTTTGTTCCTTTCTATAATTTTCATGTACATCTTTAGAGGGTGTTTTCTATACTCTGCTTCACTTGATCAAACTCTTGGTCTGATAGAGTAAATATCAAATCCTCTTCAGCACACTCGTTCTTTTCTTTAAAATAGTTGTCCGTATTCTCTGCCAATCCTAAGCTTAGAATCACTTTTCTTGCAAACTCTTGATGGGCAAAACCGATAGCCGTAATGATTTGTTTATCTTGCACAACCACTTTCGGTTGGAAATTCTCACGTGGAAGAAATTCAAAATAATCAAAGAAGTTTTGCCAAATTCCACCTGTAAATTTCGTATCGTTCAATAGACCTGCTTTCGCCAATAGAAGAGGCGCTGAAGAAATAGCTGCAATCAAGACATCTTGCTCACCAAGGTCCCTCAAAAACGAAATCAATTTCTCATCCTGTAGAGCAGGTCCTATGTTTACCATTCCTGGCAAAATCACACAAGAATACTCTTCTATACAGATTTGATCTAGTGTTTTCGTTGGTTGACAGGGCAAGCCATCCTCAGAGACCACTATCGAATGATCTGAAGCGGCATAATCAATCGTAATATCAAAAGACAGAGCTAAAGTACTCGTTAAAGCGGTTATCTCATAAAGAGAAAAATTAGGATAAATGATACAAAGTACTTTTTTCATACGCAACATCCTCTATTTTACCGAAAAACAGAGGCTGGGTTGCAACCTCTGTTAAAAATTTTATAGATAGTTCCTCAACCAATCTGGCATAGAATCATCATCAAGGTTCCAAGATTCAACCTCATATTCATCCTCACTCCAGACATTTTCATCACCATCAAAAAATTTACTGCGAGAACACTTATATTTTACAACTGTATCGCCTTCTAAACGATATTCATTCCAGTAGTAACTCTTCCCGTGTCCCTTCCACTCATTGGTAGTGTAAATAGTTGACATAAACTACCCTCCTATAAATTATTTTACTTCTCAGTAAACTCTCCGTCTACGACGTCATCGCCTGCGTCTCCTGTTGCTTGGGCACCTTCTGCTCCTGCTTGAGCTTGTTGTGCTGCTGCGGCTTGTTCGTAGAGTTTCACAGCAAGTCCTTGTGCTTTTTCGTTCAATGCTTCAAGTTTTGCTTTCATTTCGTCCAAGTTGTTGTCTTCTTGCGCTTTCTTAAGGTCATCAAGGGCAGCTTGAGCAGCATCACGTTCTGCATCGAAACCTTTGCCTTCAGTTTCCTTGATTGTCTTTTCAGTCGCAAAGATAGCTTGGTCTACTTCGTTACGAAGGTCAACTTCTTCTTTACGTTTCTTATCTGCTTCAGCGTTTGCTTCTGCATCTTTCATCATGCGGTCGATTTCTTCGTCTGTCAAACCTGAGTTTGATTGGATAACAATTGTTTGTTCTTTTTGAGTTCCAAGATCTTTAGCCTTAACAGATACGATACCGTTCTTGTCGATGTCGAATGTTACTTCGATTTGTGGGATACCACGAGGTGCAGCTGGGATATCAGTCAATTGGAAACGTCCAAGAGTCTTGTTATCTGCTGCCATTGGGCGTTCACCTTGAAGAACATGGATATCAACGGCTGGTTGGTTGTCTGCTGCAGTTGAGAAGACTTGTGATTTAGAAGTTGGAATAGTTGTGTTGCGGTCGATGAGTTTTGTAAATACTCCACCCATTGTTTCGATACCAAGTGACAATGGTGTTACGTCAAGAAGGACAACGTCTTTCACATCACCAGTGATGACACCACCTTGGATAGCAGCACCCATCGCAACTACTTCGTCAGGGTTCACTGATTTGTTTGGTTCTTTACCAGTTTCAGCCTTAACAGCTTCTACAACTGCAGGGATACGAGTTGAACCACCGACAAGGATAACTTCGTCGATTTCTGACAAGCTCAAACCTGCATCAGAAAGGGCTTGGCGAACTGGAGTTTTAGTACGTTCAACGAGGTCACGAGTCAAATCGTCAAATTTAGCACGAGTCAAGGTCATTTCCAAGTGAAGAGGTCCAGCCTCACCAGCAGTGATGAATGGCAAGCTGATTTGGGTTGAAGTTACACCAGAAAGGTCTTTCTTAGCTTTTTCAGCTGCGTCTTTCAAACGTTGAAGAGCCATCTTGTCTGTTGACAAGTCGATACCATTTTCTTTCTTGAATTCTGCTACCAAGTGGTCGATGATTTTTTGGTCAAAGTCGTCACCACCGAGTTTGTTATCCCCTGCAGTTGCCAATACATCAAAGACACCATCACCTAGTTCGAGGATAGATACGTCGAATGTACCACCACCAAGGTCGAATACCAAGATTTTTTCTTCTTTGTCAGTCTTGTCCAAACCGTAAGCAAGAGCTGCTGCAGTTGGTTCGTTGACGATACGTTCTACTTCAAGACCAGCGATTTTACCAGCATCTTTAGTTGCTTGACGTTGAGCATCGTTAAAGTAAGCTGGAACTGTGATAACAGCCTTGGTTACTTTTTCACCAAGGTATTCTTCCGCATAACCTTTCAAATATTGAAGGATCATCGCTGAGATTTCTTGTGGAGTGTATTCTTTACCGTTAGCAGAAACTTTTTCAGAAGTACCCATCTTAGATTTGATAGAGATCACTGTATCTGGGTTTGTGACTGCTTGGCGTTTCGCAGCGTCACCAACGATAATTTCACCGTTTTTAAAAGAAACTACAGATGGAGTTGTACGGTTTCCTTCTGGGTTTGCGATGATTTTTGATTCAGTTCCTTCAAGAACTGCAACTGCTGAGTTTGTTGTACCTAAGTCAATACCGATAATTTTAGACATGTGTTTTTCTCCTTAAATTTATCTTCTTTTTTTCTTTTTGATATTTCCCTTAAGTGGTGGGGACGTGAGCAACTCCCTTCAGGATTTCATCACTTATTTTTGAGCCTACTGTCTCAAAAATCCCCTGTTTCAGTAGCACATGCTACTGAAACTTTCACCACGGCGGGAAATATCTTCCTTGCAAGCCTCCGGCTTGCTTCTTATCTTTCTTTCATAGTTTAGTGTCGTTTCGGACAAGGTAGCCTAGTTGTAGACAACGACCATAGCCGGTCTTAGGATGCGGTCATGGAGTTTGTAGCCTTTTTGGAAGACTTGTGCGATGGTGTCTGCTGGATGCTCGTCATCCGCTGGGACTGTTTGAATAGCCATATGGTAGTTATGGTCAAATTCACCGTCCGCTGGAATTTCTTCAATTCCTTCTTCTTTCAGGGCATGAATCAAGCTTTCTTGGACCATTTCTAGTCCTTTTTTGACATCATCTGTCAACCCTTCAACGGCAAGGGCACGTTCTAAGTTATCCAACGAAGGCAAGATCGCTTTTGCCAAATCTTGGCTACGATAACGTTGCAAGAGTTGGCGTTCCTCATTGGCACGACGTTGAATATTTTGCATTTCAGCATGAGCGCGAAGGTATTTGTTTTCAAATTCTTCGGCACGCGCTTGTGCTTCTTCTAATTCAGAAGGTTGCTTGGTTTCCTCTACAACTTCTTCAGTTGTCTCGGCAACTTCCTCTTCTTTCACGTCTTCTTTTTTGATTTCTTCTGTCAAGGCATACACCCCTTTCATTTGGTATTAATTTACTTCATAATGGTTACTGTTGAGGTAACGGTAGTAGTCCGTTAACTTCATGACCAGTACCCGTCCGATAACATTGACGAGGCTAATCACACGCCTGTAATTCATCTCTACGGGACCAATCACATGCATGAGGGCCATCCCACGATAAGGAACCAGGAATTTATGACTAATCACGGTCACATTTTTCAAAGCCTTCTCTTGGGATTCAGCAACCAGAATCTGGGTCATTTGGTCCTCTGGCATTCCCCCTCGCAACTCGAGAGCTACGTGTTGGGGGTTATCTAAGAACTGATAGGTCTGAAGATCGGCGTAGGTTAAGGATGAAACTTTTCCTTCTACAAAGACCAGTTCTTGAAACAGTTGCGAGAAGACGTAATCAAACAGATCCAATACATTGTCTGTCGTCTTAAAATAGCGCTGTACTATCTGTGGAATCTCTGTCCTCAAGCGGTAGTGGATATCCAAGACTGTATTTCCAATGAAACGTTCTTGAACTAGCTGATGGAAGATTTCCAAGTCACTGGTTAAGAAATTTTTTGGAATCGCAAATTGTACGGTAACAGGCTTTGATTCATCCAAGGTCAATACCGCCAAAGCATCGTGGTTTGATAATGGAACAATCTCAAAACCTGTCAAGCGCTGTCGTGTCGGCTCAACATCCTGGATCACCGCGGTGTAGCCCGTCATCTGGGCTAATAACTTAGCCGTAGCATCCAAGATATCATCTAACTTAAAGGCTTCGAAATCAAAGGCTTTCACCACCTGGTAAACATCTTGCTCATCAATCAACTCTAGATCCAGCGAGTTCTGAACAAAATATTGAAAACCAGCTCGGCTGGGCATTCGACCACTCGAAGTGTGGGCTTTTTCTAATAAGCCCTGCTTTTCGAGGGCAGCCATATCGTTTCGAATAGTAGCACTACTGGATTGAATGACATCTTGCAGTGCTTTTGAACCGACTGGTTCGTGGGTCTTGGTAAAGATATCGACGACAAGATTTAGAATCTCATTTTGACGTTCTGTAACCATGACCTCACCTCTCTTTCGTATTTAGCACTCTAAACACTCAAGTGCTAAACCATGATTCTATTATACACCCTCTCAAAAGAAAGTCAAGAAAAAAATCCAAAAAATTAGCACTCTTTTTTCAAGAGTGCTAAAAATCATTCTTAAGACCGATAGTTGTCTAAAAAACCTATAATCCTGCTTCTTTCAGTTTTTGGATGTATTCTTCTAAAACTAGCTGATGTTTGGCCATATACTGGGCATTTTCTACACCGACATAGCGGAAATGCCAGTTTTCATAGTCCACACCTGTAATCGCATTTTTCCCTTCTGGATAGCGGAGAACAAAACCATACTGGGGAGCCAAAGCAATAATCTGCTGGGCTACCTCTTCAGACTGTCCATTTGGAGCACTCATATCAATCGCAAGACCCGTTTGGTGTTCACTAGCACCTGGAACCTGTACTTGGGCTTGAGCTTGACGTTCTGCTTCCTCATGAGAAAGACCAGTAGCTTCTAACTGCGCTACCCGCTCATTATAGAGTTCTGTTTGCTCCTCCACACTTCGATAACCCGAAATCAAGGATTCTTCAGGCGCGACAGCTCTCGCCGCTGCTAGAAACTGTTTCGTCTGTTCTGCAATCCGACTATCCACCTTGATTTCTTCAACATCGACTAACTGAGGGTTCAGCTCGGCTAACTTGTTGTCCCGATTGATCAAGACCAAATTCCAATCCTTAGTGGAAACTTGGGGAAGGTCAGTCTTCGGTTTTTCTTCCTTTTTCTCAACTTTTTTTGGAGTAGTCGTTTCAACTTTTTTGTCTTCAGCAAAGTTCATAGGAAGCCATTGAGGTTTCAAATAGAAAATACCCACTCCTGCTCCGATCAGACAGAGGCCTAAACAGCAGAGCACGATCCAGCTAACTTTCTTTTCTCTTTTCTTGGCAAGTTTGTATTTAGTCATGATTTCCCTCTAACAATTGCGCTCCAACTTGTCGGTATGACAGATCTCCAACTGCTTCCAATTTAAATTGGCCATCCTCATACTCAATAACTGTCACACTACCATTGTCCAAAACCAATTCTTTGAAGGCTTTTGGATCAATCAAGTAAATCAAGGTACTGATGGTCATCCCATGACTGACCACGATGGCATTGCCACCACCTTGAGACTCGACATCCTTGGCAATCGCCGTAAAGCCATCCAAGATGCGATCTCGAAGAGTTTCCCAGGACTCCGCCCAGCCTGCTGTATCCACTTCGACAATCCCTTCGGCCAACTCCATCAAGCTCAAATGATGGAAGTCATCAACCCGAAAGACACGTGGCAAAACACCTAAAAAGAGTTCCCCGTCATAAGCCCCATCAAAGCTTCCAAAGCACCATTCGCGGATGCGCTTATCATAACGATAAGGAATCTTACCTGCTAACCCTAATTCTTCTAGCACGATCCCCATGGTTTGAATGGTTCGACCCGAGTCACTGGAAACAGCTTGTTGGAACTGAATCCCTGCCTCACGCAGACCAATCCCCAATTCATGAATCCCTCGTTCACCAGCTTCCGTCAAGGGGCTATCAGACCAACCTTGGGCACGACCAATGGTATTAAACATGGTTTTTCCATGACGGGCAATATACAATTTTGTCTTTGCCATTTTTATCCTCCTGCAATTGTTATCTTTTTATATAAGGTATTTTATTTTTTTACATCAAGTTCTTCTGAGTGGGTTGCTAACCAGTTAGCACCCTGCTTGCGATAAGACTCATCTCCGATGGTTTGGATCGAGAAACGTCCATTTTCGTATTCTACCAGGGTGACACTACCATTTTCAACCCTTGGATCCAACTCTATCTCTGGATTTAAAATGCACACAAAGGAACCGATGGTCATGCTATGACTGACAATTAGGGCATTTCCACCACCCTTGGCTTCGACTTCTTTAGCAATCTCTTCAAAACCATCTACAATGCGTTTTTTCAACACATCCCACGGTTCAGCCCATCCGGCTGTATCCACTTGGTAAATCCCATTCGCTAACTCTTCTAGTGTTAACTTCTTGTAGTCTTCTATATCCAGAACACGGGGAACGACTCCACGGAAAAGCTCTCCTCCATAGGCGCCATCAAAACTTCCAAAACACCATTCCCGGATCTTTTTGTTAAAAGTATAAGGAATCTGATCTGTTAGCCCAAGCTCGTCTAAAACAATTCCCATGGTTTGAATGGCGCGACCGGAGTCGCTAGAAACAGCACGGACAAAGTCCAAACCAGATTCTCTCAAACCAACCCCCAATTCACGGATACCTTCTTCTCCTTGAGCAGTCAGGGGTGTATCCGACCAACCTTGGGCACGACCTATCGTATTAAACATGGTTTTTCCATGCCGAATAATAAATAATCTTGTTTTCGCCATGTAATCTCCTTTTACGTTCTTCTATTATATCACTTTTTATAAGGAAACTGTCAGCGATGACCACTAGATTCACTTTCACTACTTTGGTCAACATTAAAAGCCCTGAGCAAACATCATGCTCCAGGGCCATTTTTTAGTTTTTAAAACTATGAACTGGGGCCGGAATTTGACCCCCACGGGCAATAAAATCAGCTGACGAAGCCTTGTTGACCTTCATCACTGGAGCATACCCAAGAAGTCCTCCAAGCTCTAACATATCCCCCTCTTCTCCATAAGGGATAATCCGAACCGCTGTTGTCTTTTGGTTGATCACTCCGATAGCTGCTTCATCGGCAATCATAGCCGCAATCGTCGTAGCTGGAGTATCAGCTGGAATGGCAATCATGTCCAGACCGACGGAACAAATGGCTGTCATGGCTTCCAATTTTTCCAGGTTGATATGGCCTGACTGGACTGCCGCAATCATCCCCTCATCTTCTGAGACCGGAATGAAGGCACCTGACAAACCACCGACTTGGTTACAAGCCATGATTCCGCCTTTTTTCACTTGGTCATTGAGCAGAGCGAGCGCTGCAGTAGTTCCATGGGTTCCTACTACTTCAAGCCCCATAGCCTCAAGAACACGGGCAACCGAATCCCCAACAGCCGGTGTTGGCGCGAGAGACAAGTCGACAATACCAAACTCAACACCGAGACGTTCACTAGCCATTTGACCAACCAGTTGCCCGACACGAGTAATCTTGAAGGCTGTCTTCTTGATGGTTTCAGCCAAGACATCAAAGCTTGCACCAGGAACTTTTTCAATCGCCCGTTGAACGACACCAGGTCCGGAAACCCCAACGTTGATGACAACATCCGCTTCACCAACACCGTGGAAGGCACCCGCCATAAAAGGATTGTCCTCTACTGCATTGGCAAAGACAACGAGTTTCCCTGGCCCCATTGGATCTGCTTGGGAAGCTTCTTTAATGATACGGCCCATGTCTCGGACAGCGGTCATATTGATCCCCGTCTTGGTCGATCCGATATTGACTGAAGAGCAGACAAAGTCCGTCTCTGCTAGGGCACGAGGAATGGAATTGATGAGGATTTCATCCCCCTTTTGGTAGCCTTTTTGAACCAGGGCTGAGAAGCCACCGATAAAGTTAATTCCGATCTCTTTAGCCGCACGATCCAACGCCTTAGCAAAGGGCACATAGTCTGTCGCATTGGTTGCCGCTCCGATAATGGAAATCGGAGTGACCGAAACCCGCTTGTTCACAATCGGGATGCCGAGTTCTGCCGCAATCTCATCCCCAACAGCTACTAAGTCCTTGGCCTTTGTCACAATCTTCTGGTAGACCTTTTCTGCCGCCTTATCAATATCTGGATCAATACAATCTAGAAGAGAGATGCCCATGGTGATGGTCCGAACATCAAAGTTCTGCTCCTCAATCATGGCAATGGTTTCTGTTACCTGTCTAATGTCCATAAATTCTCAACCCCTATCTTACAAATTGTGCATGGCGTCAAAAATCGCTGCGCTCTGGATATTGATTTTTACATGAAGAGACTGACCGAATTCTTCTAATTCTGAACGAAGCTGGGTGAAATCTTTTTTCTCATCCGATGTCACGACCGCCATCATGGTGAAGTACTCATCCAATACCGTTTGAGAGATATCATCGATATTGAGTCCCAACTCTGCCACCTTAGTCGCAACACCCGCTACGATTCCTTTTTGGTCTTTTCCGACGACTGTAATAATTGCTTTCATTTCACTGCTCCATTCTATTTATTTGCTTCCATTGTAGCACATTCCCCTTAAAATCACTTAAATGTTTTAGAAAAGGTTCGGTTTTACAAACAAAAAGAAGACATCCAAGAGAATCTATTGAATGCCTGTAAATCTCAATATCATGATCAATCAACGGATCACTAAACCATTTTTTCTTAAGATAGTGGCTGAAGATAAAACCAAAAGGTAACTAGCAATCCCCGACAGATGCAAGCAAGTCGAGATCCATCCGGTGATCATTGGTAAAAGCATCAGGCTAGCTAGAAGGATTAAGAAAAGATAATACAGTTTTACGGTGCATGAAAATTCTTTCCAAATATTCGGTAAAAGTATGACTCCTCCAGTTATAAAAGCATAGCCAACCGCAGAAATCCCCGTCGCCTGAATTGTTTGCCCCTGTGTTAAGAAGTGAAAGGCGATGGAAGAGATGACTGTCGCGGTAACAAAAACAAGCAAGACATGTTTGGAGCCTCTTTTCCTTTCCAGTAGTCCGCCAAAAGGTAGAATCATGAGCCCATTTAAAAATAGATGGACCCATAAAAACCAGAGGGGGGCTCCTTTACTTCCATGCATCAAGGTTCCACTCATATACTGCCAATAATAAACCGGTTTTGAATGAAAGGCCAATAGGTCGTACATAGCATTCCCATAAATAGAAGTGAGAATTCCTAACAATAAACAAATGAAAGTTAAAGTACTGACAACTGGGTAGGTTTTGAGGATGTTTTTCATGTTGCTAATTCTCTTCTATTATACTTCTAATTTTTGCAGTTCACCATCTATGTCTATTATACTACACTCCGATTTCTAATTTCCCATTTTATGCCCACTTCAAAGACAATAGATATTAAACAAGAAAATGCCAGTAGATATAGTTGTAGATGAAAATCCAGATTGGTTTCCAAAAAGTCAGAAAATTGCTAAAAGCATGCAAGAAAATCGGTAAACGGATATCTTTATGCTTCTTGTAGACAGCTGCCAAGAAGAGCCCTGAACAGAAATAAAGAACAAAGGTTACAGGATCCCGATATTGATGGATCAGATGAAAGGCCGCAAAGAGTAAGCCCGAAAGCAAAACATCTAAATGAAACTTACTCTCTTTAAACAAGATATTCATCAGATAGCCTCTAAAAATGAATTCTTCTATCATAGGAGATATAATGGTTGCCAGGACAAAAAACAAAGTACCCGAAATACCAGGGCCATTTAGATAAATGGAGGATGGCAATTTGGTTTGATGAACGACAGGAACCAGCAAATCCTGAAACGTTTGCAGCACCCATCTTTCAAAAAAGAACCACAAGAGCACCAGAGCAAAATACCCCAGATAGGACCACTTCCATTTCTGTATATTGGAACGGATGACTATCTTCTGACTTTTAAACCAAAATAGAATGCCGATGAGAAGCAAAGAGTAGAGAATCAAATAGATGAAATAAAGAAAACTTACATCACCATTGAAAAGCCCAGTTAGGCAGATACCAAGACCTTCGATCCCAAAAACAAATAGAACTAACAGGAATAGGATAGCGACTCCATGTTTGGCATATTTCATATCATCTTTTCTCCGATACCATTCTTCCATTCAATTATGTACAAGTATAGCACATGGAAAAACTTGTAAGCAAGGAAGGCCTCAATTGTCCCTTTTTGAACAGAAAGTGGCATCTTCTTTTGTTTTTTACTCCACTTTGATAGTAGAAAACAGCCGTTTAGGTTTTCTACCCTGACGATTCTAAAATATATTATTCTTTAATCATCTGGACGATTTTGTTATGAAATAGCTGAAAACCTTTGTTTATTCAATTAAAGAACAAGGCAAGGACCTATTCATCCCTCTTTTTCACGATATCGTAAGGACTCACTCCAACTTTCAGAATACCGTAGCGAATATTTGACTTTCCATTTCAGAGGGTATATACTTATATTAATCTGAACTAAATAGTTTTAATTTTTTAAATGAACTGTCTTGAATTCAGATTAAAAAACTATTTACTTAACGGAGGTGGCGCTATGTCATTAGAAGATAAATTAAACCAAGTTAAAGGTTCTGTTAAGGAAGGTCTCGGTAAAGTAACCGGCGACACAAAAACAGAAGCTGAAGGCGTTGCTGAAAAAGTTGCATCAAAAGCTAAAGAAGTTGCTGAAGATGCAAAAGAAGCTGTTGAAGGAGCTATCAACGGTGTGAAAAACATCCTTCACAAAGACGATAAATAATCCTTAACGTTCTAAAACTACCCTATTTTCTACCGTCACGTTTGACTGTGGAAGATAGGGTGGTTTTTTGTTTATTTCTAATTCAGTTCCGGTATACAAAAAGAACACCCAAAAAGGTGCTCTTTGTAAGTATAGTAACTCTTTCGAATAACGTTTACTAAATTGTGATACTTTACGAGCTTTTTTCAATCCTAGTTTGAAAAGTCTGGCTTTTAGGACTTTCCAAAAGCGCTTGATAGGAAACATCCGAAGAGTTTCTGCCGATTTTGATTTCAAGAAATAGGAATAGATGTATTTAAAATAGTGAAATTTCTTAACGCAAAACTTTAATCCTATCCTCTTCCTTCTTATCCTAATAAAGTTTGTAATATTGGAATAACAACGATAAATAGAACCGTACTTAGAGTCACTACATTCGTTGAAAACTCAACATCACCTTTTCCTTGATTGGCAAGAATAGGAAGAACCGCTAGAGCAGGTGTTGCTGATTGGATCATAAAGGTCCTAAATTCTGGTGCTACCATATTTGGAGAGAAGAATTTCAAAACTAGGAGCATGATGACCGGTGCAAGGATAAAACGACCAACCAGTGTGATAATGGTATCCTTATCAAAACGAATCGTCTTAAGTCCTGCCTTCGCTAGAACGATACCAATATAGACAAGTGATAATGGCGTTGTTAAACTACCAATATAGGTCAAGGTACTTTCCGCAAAACTTGGAACAGGAAGACGGAGCACTAAAAAGGCGAGGGCTACGAGAAATCCTAATAAAGGAGCAGGGAAGAGCTTCTTCCAATTAAATTTTTGAGCCTGTTTTGAAGCCCCTTCTTTGCTATCAGACGTCATCAGATAGACACCTAATGTCCAAGTAGATACTGTATTTGTAATATAATACACTAAGAAATAAGGAAGGGCTTGATTTCCAAACAGAGCGATATTTAAAGGCAAACCAATAAATATGGTATTGGCATTGACAAAGGTATTAATCATGGTTCCTCGGCGTCCTGGGCGCACTCTAAAAACTTTCACCGCGATAAAGGCCGCTAGGTAACCAAGAATGAAGGCGATAAACGTATAGAGCAAACCGCCAGACAAGCTAATCAGCTTATCTAAAGTTAAATATTTAAGAACAGAGGTGAAAATTGCAACGGGCATGGCCACATTCATAATAAGTTTAGACAAGTCATTTCCGAAACTCTCTTGGAACCAACCGCGGACTTGCAAGAAATAACCAAGAATGATGATGACGATAATGGGTACAATACTCTGAATTGACGTTATAAAGATTTCCATAGTCTCCCTTTCTATATAATAGGACATATAGCAAAAGGCGTACGAGGCATCCAGTCGCACTCGTACACCCCAATTAAATTTACTTATTTATATTCTGGGTACCACTTCAAATCACGAACTGCTTTGGCCATATCTGTTTCCTTAGCATGCGCAAGACCTTGCTCTTGTGCTTTTTTAGCGACTGCTTCTGCTACTTTAATAGAAACATCTGCTACATACTTGAATGGTGGCAAAACAGGAGCTCCTGGTTGGCCTGGATTGACAATACCACTCAATGAATGAGCCGCTGCTCCAATCATTTCATCAGTCAAAAGACTTGCTTCAGAAGCCAGCATACCTAGACCAAGACCTGGGTAAATCAAGGCATTATTGGCTTGACCAATCACATAGTCGACACCTTTATAAGAAACTGTATCAGCAGGAATTCCTGTTGCGACAAAAGCTTTGCCATCTGACCATTCAATCAAATCTTTGGCACTCGCTTCTGCTAGTTTGGTTGGATTTGACAAAGGGAAGATCATCGGACGTTCTGTATTTTCACACATTGCTTCTACTATTTCTTTAGTGAAGGTATTAGGTTGAGTTGAAGTTCCTACAAGAATGGTTGGCTTCACAGTCTTCACTACTTCAAGCAGGTCAGTCAACTTGTCTGCGTTACTAAAGTCAGCACGTTTCTTAGCAAACGGTTTTTGTTCAGGGGTTAGGTCATCCATGTCATCAAAGAGAAGACCTTGTTTATCAACCATAAAGAAACGTCTATAGGCTTCTTCTTCAGAAAGACCTTCACTTACCATTTCACGAAGAACACGAGCAGCAATTCCTGCACCAGCAGTACCACCACCATAGCAGAGATAAACTTGATCTGTTAATTTTTCACCACTAATATCCAGTGAACCAAAGATACCACCTAGGGTAACGATTCCTGTACCTTGAATATCATCATTAAAAGTTGGAATTTGTTTCCGGTATTTTTCAAGAATATTGGCAGCATTCGAGCGGCCGAAGTCTTCCCAGTGAAGGTAGAGTTTAGGAAAGAGACGTTCTGCTGTTTGAACAAATTGGTCAATGAAGTCGTAGTAACGATCACCGCGAACCCGTTCGTGACGATTTCCTAAGTAATTAGGGTTGTTACGAAGTTCTTCACGGTTAGTCCCTGCATCAATGACTAAAGGAAGAACCATAGAAGGATCGATTCCAGCAGCACCTGTGTAGACCATCAATTTCCCGACAGAAATATCGACACCATTTGTTCCCCAGTCACCGATTCCAAGGATTCCTTCTGCATCTGTTACAACAATGAGACGAATCTCGCGATCCCCAGCAGCATTTTTCAAAGTGGCTTCAATATTTTCAGGATGATTGATATCAAGATATCCCGCATATTGGGGATCTACAAAGAGGTCACTATAGCCTTCAATGGTATCTGCAATGGTTGGATCGTATACAATTGGATTGAATTCCTCCAAATGTTGAGAAAAGAGGTAATAGAAAAGAGTCCGGTTGGTATTAAAAATTTCCATTAGGAAAAGACGCTTTTCCAAATCATTGGCTTTTGTTTGCATTTGTGCATAAGTTTGCGCCGCTTGTTCTTCAATCGTTTGAACATACGGTGGCAGTAAACCAATAAGGCCTAGTTCCTTTCGCTCCTCTAAGGTAAAGGCAGTTCCCTTATTAAGGAAAGGATTGTTTAAAATATCATGTGCAGTCATAGTGCAACCTCCTTTTTACTTCTATTATACTACTTAAATGAATTGTTTGGAAAACTTTGTCGTTTAAAAAATACGATTATGTACGTATATGTTATAATGAGTCTACGAGAACAATTTTCTAATAAGCTCTTTTTTACTTAAAACACTATTATTGATGATACTTCAAGTTGTTAAATTTTATAAAGTCCTGAACTCATGAAACTCTCGATGATCACTCTTTCCTAAAAGTTTCAAGTATAGCAAAATAATCATACAAATTGGCAACCCTGATTAAAATTAATATCACATAAGTTCCTTAAACAATACTTTGTGCTTTTTAATGTGTTTTTTTGTCATGCAAAACTTGTATTCTATTTATATGACAACTAAAAACTATTTACAACACTATATTTCCCAAAAAGTGAAATATTTTCGAACACAAAACAAAATGAGCCAGGAAGAACTTTCGGAACAAGCGGGACTTGGGCTTAAGTATATCAACCAACTCGAAAACCAAAATGTGAATCTGACCATTCACAGTCTTGAAAAAGTGATTGACGCCCTAGAGATGACCCCAGAGGAATTTTTCAATTTTGATAGCCTTGAATCAACCTCTGATAAGACTGACAATCTTTCACTCAAAAGAATCAACATGAAGATTAAACAGCTCCCTATTGATAAACGAGAAAAGATGTTGGTCATTTTTGAAAGTATCTTAGATAATCTTTGAGATTCCTGACTCACTTACATTTTAACCAGCGAATACTCGTATAGTCAAATTGTAGGATACGGATAAAATTTATTTATCTGGTGATTTCCAATTTTTTCTCCATTTAATGAAAGTGAGCCCATATGAATTTAAAAGATCTACAATATTTTTATGACCTCTGCCAGCTTCAATCCTATACGGAAGTAGCAAAACTACATAAAGTCAGCCAACCATCTATTTCTTATGCCATCAAGCGCTTAGAGGAATCTTTTAATTGCAAATTGATTCACCATGATCCTTCACATCGTTCCTTTAAATTAACTCCTCAAGGGCAAATCCTTCTAAAGCATACAGAAAAGATCTTATCTGAGGTTATTTCTACTCGCAAAGAAATTAATCGCTCCTTGGCACAATACTCTACTGTAGGATTCCCTCCTATTATCATTCAGTATCTCTTTGCTGTCTTAAACGAAAATGATAAATTCGATTTTTTAAAAAAGGTACGCCCTATCCGCGGTGGCTCCGTAGAGTTATTAAATCTTCTCCTCAAGGGAGACCTTGATGCAAGCCTACTCGGCTTGATTGAACCACTCAATCATCCTTCAATAGAGACACATGAACTCTTTCATAAAGAACTGTATGTCGTTTTATCTAAGAACCATCCTCTTGCTACTGCTCCTTCCCTCACTTTTGAAGATTTAGTAAATCAATCCTTTATACTTTTAGACGAACACTTTGTTCACCTGAAAGCTTTTGAACTACTTAATCAAAAGTATCAAAACAAGGCAGAAATATTCTTTAAGAGTGACGACATTGTCATCATTAAAGAACTTTTAAAGAAAGGGATTGGCGTTAGTTTACTGGCTGATATCGCACTTTCTGATGAAGATGATGATTTAATAAAAATCCCTCTAATACCGGAGGACCAGATAACATTTACAGTTTATTACGCTTATCTCAAATCGGCTACACTGTCATCAGAAATAGAAGCCTTATTTAATCTCATTAAATCATATGAATAGAAAAAAACTCTAGCTATCAACTACCTGATAGCTAGAGTTTTTTACATTATAGGTATTAGACTAAAGTACGAAGAAATAGGATATGATCGCCGCATTTTTCATTTACCTGATACCCTTCAAGGAGATTTCTAATTATAAATCTACAAGATATCAATAAAAAAGAACACCCCGAAAGGTGCTTTTTGTAAGTATAGTCATTCTTTCGAAGAACGTTTTGAGTGCAGTGGTTGCCATCCAATCAAACATCACTTCGCTTGTTTTCTTGGGGCAACTGTGCATAGCATATCTCTATGCGACTAAAGTCGCTAGAGCTATCCTAATTGCGCACCGCCAGTTCTCATAGAAAAAAACACCTTGCAATATGCAAAGTGTTTTCGTTTGTATTCTGCTGTCCAGCAACGAATTAACGTTTAGAGAATTTCTCCATTGGATACCAAGGTAAATCAATCCTCACAAATCCCTTTATATCAACAATTTTTTCTTTGAAAATTCCATAAAAATGGAACGAAATCCATTGATTTGGATAAAATTGACACCAATTAACACCATAAAATAGACTAGTCAGCCATCTTATTTAATAAGGTGGTCTAATTTTTAAAAACGCCCTCTTTAATTCATTTATATCGCTAAATCTTTGATTCAAATTTGGATTTGTTCCTTTATTAATAAATTCCTCCAAATTACTATATTCAAATTTTGTAAAATCTTTATATCTTCCAGTTAAAACGAAGTACAATAATTTAGACAAAGCAAACCCTTCAAAATGAAAATTATAATTACTAAATCCAACTCGTTGGAGTCCTGAATAGTCATTAAACGCACCTCTTATTTCTGTATCCAGAGATGTTAACAGGCTATCGCTTAACTTTACATTCCCCAAATCAGCTATTTTAATAATTTTTAAATCCTCATACTCTTTAATCAAAATATTTTTGGGTGATATATCTCTATGAAGTATATTTTTTTTAGCTAGATACTCAAATCCTTTTATTATTTGATTGCCTAGGTTCATTCTCTCGGCAAACGTCAATTTTTGATTATGGTTCTTTATATATTCAAAAAGTGAAGTGTCAGCATACTCCATGACATACTCATTTTTCATTTTATCAATAGAGTAAACTTCGAGTACATACGGAGATTGTAACTGCTTCATTATATCAAATTCTAAATAGAATCTCTCTAAATCCTTGGGTAGAATAGTTTTTTTAGCACGTTTTAATGCAAAAGTTTTGTTGTAGTTCTCATCATAAAAACTAAAGACAGTAGCGTAAGAACCATCACCAATCGTTTTCAATTGGAACCGTTGTATAGTGTTATTCGGGATTTCGACAATATCCGATACTTTAAAAATTGGTAACTCATAGTATATTTCAACTTCTGACATATCATCTGGTACTGAGCTTCCACCAGATGACGATAGAAAACCATTACAATTTTTTAATACTTCATCATAGTATTCATCAATACTAACACTCTCACCAGAATTCTTAAGGTTGTTGACAAATCTGTTTGATAGTGAAATTGATTTTATCAAATCTCTACTTGGTTCAGCCCAGAAATGTCTCCCACCATTTATACTATCATTTAATATTCTTAATCCCTTCACCAACTGATAGTGTATACTAGAACATAACCGACTCAGCCTATCATCAAAAACATCTTTGTAAAGATGTTCATAATCAATAGCAAACTCTTTACCAAAGTAATTCAGATAATCCCTTTCAATCCCCACAATACTATTTAATAGTTTTGCATTATCATTTACAGAAATCAAATTTTACTAGCTCCATTCTTTCATAAATCAAAAATAACCAATGTCAAGTATACCTTCTTCACTAATTTCAATTTCCGTAAAATTCTCTTTCACCATAATATAGAACCTCCTAAAGAGAGAATCATCAAATGGATGAGAAGTTAAAAACTGTACATACCATTCTCGTTCTGAGATTCTCCCTGCTCTGGTAGAGAATTTACTTCTTTTATTTGAGCTAATCCTCTTTCCTTCTCATTATACCATTATTTAAGCGAAACAATATCAAAATATGAGGGCAGAAATAGTCCTCCACTATCATGTTTTTGTCCGCTATTCGCAAACAATACTGTCATATTTTCGAAGTCATATAGATATTTATCTAAATCATATATATCTCGTTGATTTTTTAAATGGTCTAACTCATAGAAATCTTCTAACCTCTTTACAGTTGTTGGATAAGTTCTACCTATTTTTTTAAATTTGATTGAATTTTCTTTTACTAATGAAAATTTTTGAATCATCGCTCTAGAGAAATTATGACCAATCATACGCTCCATTAAGAATTGGTCTTTTAGATAAATATTATTTAGTAACTCCGTAAATTCATTCCCAGAAAATAAGGTATTGATATAATCATTTGAGAGCTGTTTCAAGCTCTTATTAAAAACATTTTTTGAGAAAAAATCCATAAATAATTCTAAATGCAATTCTAAAAATTCATTAAATGCATTTATAAATAGATCAAATGACATCTCTTTCCAGTCAGTAACACTAGCAGAAAAATTACCTAAAGAATTCAGATAGTTGTCAATATAAAAATATTCTACTTTAGGATTTCTTAAGTCTACTCCGTTACACCTAATATTTTCAGAATTGCTTTTTCTCTTGAGAAAATCGCAAGCAAAATCAAAATTTCCTAATAGTATTCTTAATAAAATAGAGGATTGCTCTGAAAAGATACTCCTGCCGTCCATCAAAGAAATATAGAAGGAAGCAAATCTTTCACTGTAAAAAAATGAATCTATTTCTTTTAAAACACCAGCCACCTTTTCACGGTACGTTTTCAAATCTGAAAGATTCGTGTCTATGCCATTTGCTAAATCTGTAAAATACTTTTGCGATTGGTTGTGATAGTCACCGTATTTTTCTTCTGGTAGGTTCAAAAACGCTAATCTAAAAAATTCTTCATCAGAAGCTATTTCAACATCAAATATAGGTGTCTGTTCAACTTGAGGTACATCTGTTCTATACGCCTGTGAATCGGCGTTCATAAAAATATTCAACAAAATTAATTTGATCAAACTTTTCTTATCTTCTAAATTTCCAAAAAGAAATTCCTCATTTGAAACACCTAACAGCTCGGAATAAAATTCTATGTAAGCCTCCGTTAAAAAATGGGGGTTTTTCTTTTTATTCCGTTTCCCATTTTCCAAATTTGATAATCGAAATTTATCTAAACTTACCTTTCCCGAAAATTCATCACAAAAACTTTCTTGTGTTAGTTTTCGTGATTTTCTAGCATTTAGAATTCTTTCAGAAATAATTAAATCATTCATTTTTTCAAAATTCATAAGCATCCTCTAAAGTTGGTAGATTATTTAGATAAATTCTACCATTTTTTACTAACTACAACAAGCAAAAAAATTGGTTTAATAGACTTATCAAGAAAAACTCTTGATAAAAATTTTAATAGTCCAAATTGATGGCCATCAAAGGACAGATTGAAACAAATATGATGATATGACGATAAAGGTCATGTCTTGCATAGAATTGTTTCGCTGTTTCTTTGTTGTGCCTTTTAACATACTCAGCGTTCAATATTTGCTCATTTTGTTTCCTTCTGTCCAAGGACGGAAAGGAGCTCATCATTATGAGCAATAAAGTCAAAGAACGCCGTGAGCGTAAAATCGAAGAAGCTATTAAAGCTAAAAATTGGGACGAAGTAATCCGTTTGCTTCAACAAGAACAAAGTAACGCAGAACGCCGTGATCGTTACCACCATAAACGAAGCATGGAAGAATACATATCTCGTAATGACGGAAAACGGCGTGAACGCTATGAAGTAGTTGCAAGCTCTGATTTGAATCCCGAAGAAACTTTAATCCGAGAGGAGTTAAAACAGGCTATTCATAAAGCTAAAGCATCCTTATCAGCAATTGACAGTAAAATTGTTGAAATGATAGCGGAACAAGGTTCAAGCTATAAAGAAACGGCTCGCTATATCACTGAACATTATAAGAAAATGAGTGATGTAACTGTTAAATCCCATTATTGTAAAGCGCTAAAAAAATTAGCTCCTTTATTAAAAGCTTACCGCTAATCCCTCAAATCCAGTGTCTCTGTCACTGGATTTTTTGTAATAAAATTAAAAATTCAATAAATAACTTTGCGTTTAGCTGTCTCATTCTCCTTAGTAATGAGGAGGTGGTCAGATAACCTAAAAAACAAAGTCCAGCTCATGACCCAAACCGAGCCTGTCGCATTCACACTATCTCTTATTCATAAGGAGGATTTGCCCTATGGCGTTTAAAATGAAAACCACAAAAGGTGGTTATACAACTACGTTGGCTGATAAAATTATCAGTCAAAAACAACCGATTTACTCACTTAGTACCGAACTTGAACCACAACAACGGTTTGAAGAAGGAAAACCAACCGGAGAAATCGTAGCCTATAAAGCATGGTTTGTACAGGAAGGGCAAGACCCTTTCCAAGTAAAATTTGAAGATACGATTGAGCTTCCAGCTTTTCAATCCATGATTCAATTTGACACTCTACAAGCCTGCGAAGTAAAATATAACATTTACTTCCGAGCAAATGGTATCAAGGAGGTTCGGTAATGAGTTCACAATCTCGTGATGTGCTGAACCAATCTTACCTGCAATCTTACCTGCTCCAGAGCCTAAACATGGCTCTGGGGGCTTTAATGCAGGGAGAAACCAGCTACACCAATTCTTTTAATATTGTTATTCAAGAAGACGGGTTTATCTTTGTCCCTCGTCTGCCATGTGCCTATATCCTTGATGATGACTTGTACAAAAAAATCTATCTGATTGCCAATGCTTCACTTTATCCACAATACACACTCCTAAAACAAAACGCTACCTATTTTGTCCCTCTAGAAACGGATGACTTACACATTCAACGTGGTTTATTCTTCCCTTGGCAAAGAGGAATTTCAGAACGTTTAGCGATTCCTGATTTGGATAAGTTTTCAGCCAGATTACCACATGGGAAAATCCCTATCATGAAGCACTTTGAACTCAACCTGGAAAGGATAAACCATTGGGCTATAGCAGGTTCGTCGGGTTCTGGGAAATCGTACGCTCTCACTTACTTTTTGAGTGTACTGAAGCATATGTCTGACTTAATTATCATTGACCCTAAATTCGATACACCAAGCCGATGGGCAAGGGAAAATCAAATTGCAGTTATCCACCCTGTCGAAAACCGTTCAAAATCTGATTTTGTTTCACAGGTCAATGAACAATTAAGTCAGTGCACAAACCTCATTCAGAAACGACAAGCTATTTTGTATGATAACCCCAATCATCAATTTACTCATCTAACCATTGTTATTGATGAAGTCCTAGCTTTATCCGAGGGAGTCAATAAGAATATCAAAGAAGCCTTTTTCTCCCTACTCTCTCAGATTGCCTTACTAGGACGTGCTACCAAAATCCATCTGTTTTTGGTAAGCCAGCGTTTTGACCACAATACTATTCCAATTTCCGTTAGGGAACAGCTAAACGTAGTGTTGCAAATTGGAAATATCAATCAGAAAACTACTCAATTTTTATTTCCAGACCTAGACCCAGAGGGTATTGTTATTCCAATAGGACACGGAACAGGTATCATTCAAGTTATTGATAATGAACATCCCTACCAAGTTCTGCCCTTACTCTGTCCAACCTACTACACTAAACGAGGTATTCTATGACCAATAAAACCTACTTTATGAGAAGTTTTAATCTCATACTATATTTATTTCTATTTGCACCTATCTGTTCTGCATTTGGCTGGTTATTCAATTATCTTTCCGTTCAATTAACAAATATCACGTTTGTCAATTTAGATACGGTCAAAAGCATTACGTATATCATTAGTTCCGTTTGTCATGGATTTGCACTTATTTCTCTTCTACTTGCCTTATTTTTGGTAGGATTAGAAATAATACAACGGTTGAAAACAGATAGTCTTTGGAACTATATCCAATCTGTCTATCACACTTTTCTATTGCGACACTTCCTGTTTCAGCGTGAACGAGTACAGAAGATAAGCAATCTTGAACATCAGACGGTTACTACTATCAACCCAATCCATAACGGATTTAACCGAGCTGTTCGTAAGTGTATCGTAGATATACGAAAAGATACCATCACTATTTTTCTAAAAGTCCCTAGAGACCAACAAGGGCAAAAAATCCTAAAAGAGATGGAAGCACAATTAAAAGAAGAAATCGTCAGCCAACACGCAGACTATTATTTCTCCTCTCCTATTCGAGTTCGTAACCAATTGTGGTTCACTGGACAAAAACGTTAATCCCTTGGGGCTGTGGCTTGCGTTAAGCAAAAGCCAGACAGCCCCTTTTTATATTCTAATCTATCATGACCTATTGGGGTTACTACGACCCCCAATAGGTCAATAATCAATAATCACAAAAAATTCAATTTTTTTCAAAAAACTTTGCATCTGACCTGCCATTTCTCCTTAGTAATAGAGACCAAAAGAAATGAGGTAACTGCCTATGGCAAAAGAACAGCGCTCAACCAAATGGACGTTTCTCTTCTACGAGGAAAGCGCACCAGAGAACTACTTGACTATCTTAGAGGAACTTCATATCCCCTTTATTCTTAGTCCTTGGCATGATAAAGATGTTAATAAACAAACAGGAGAGTTCAAAAAGTCGCACAAACACGGTGCTTTCTTCTTTGATTCACTGAAAAGCTATTCTCAAGTATCAAATATCATCAGTGACAAACTGAACGGTCCAGCACATGTGGAGGTAGTTATGTCTCCCACTGGTTTATTTGACTACTTTACTCATGCGGAGAATCCAGATAAGACCCCCTATAACATTGAGGATATTGAAGTCGGTTGTGGCTTTAATTTGGAAAAATTCTTGATGGAGATGAACTCCTCGGATTTTATCCATGAAGTAGTCGATATTATCGAAGAGAACGACTTTAGCGAATTTGAAGAATTGGTCTGGTATGCCCGAGCAAACAATACCAATTTACTATCTCTAATCATTGAACGTACGTATTTCTTCGCCAAGTACCTAGATTCACGGCGGTACAATCAAAATCGTTACCAACAACAAAAAGAAATACCTTATTCGGAGTTTGAAGATAATGAATGACACTCCTCTACTACTAACACGGCAACAAGCATCCGAATTATTGGGGATTGACCCAAAATCTTTCGATAAATACATTCGCAGTCATCCAGATTTTCAATGTTTCATGGTTGGGAAACAAGAACGCTATCTCCGTTCTAAACTGTTGAATTTTATTGAAAGTCACTGTGTATAGTCACCAATGATTGATAAAAAGAGACTTTTCATATATCCTATATATGACTAGTCTATTTTATCAATCATTTTTTATAGAAAGGCTGATAAAATGGCAACAATAACAAAACGTGGAAATTCGTTTCGAGCAACAGTATCGCTCTATAAGAAAGGACAATACAAACGAGAAACTAAGACATTCAACAACAAAAAAGATGCTGAACTATGGACATTAGAAATGGAGCTTGAAAAAGGACGTGGAAAAAATATCGCTGAACGCTCTACCTTATTTACCGATTTTTATCGAAATTGGGTTCATACGGTTAAGAAAAATGATGTACGTGAAGCTACCTTTATCAACTACAAGCGAACGCTCGTAGTTGTAGATAATCTTTTTGATGGTATTAAGCTTAAACATCTTGATGACCTTATCATGCAGAAAAAGCTTGATAAATACGCTGAAAACCATTCTAAAAAGACGGTAAAAGAACTTGTCCTAAAAATTCGTGGCTCACTGAAATATGCTTATGCTCGTGGTTTAATTAGTAATGACTTCGGTCATCTTCTAAAAGCAAAGGGGCAGGAACAACCTAAACGAAATATTCCACTTTCTATTACAGAGTTCAAAAAACTCAGGCAATATTGCCTGAACCATACGGAAGATGAGTTTAATGTTCTTGTCGCACTTGCTCTTGAAACAGGTGCCAGACGTGGTGAACTCTTAGGAATCAGGAAAGAGGATATTTTTGAGTATGGTGTTAAAATAAAACGTTCTATTAGTCCTACGAATGATGACACTCAACTCAAAACTAAACACTCCAAACGTGAGATTTCAATCAATAAAGACATACATGAAGCCATAACCAAACTTGCAAACACAAAAGAAGATTATATCTTCGACTGGAATGGATTTAGGCAAGCTGGACAGCTCCAACGCTTACTAAAGCAACTTGACCTAACCAAAACAACTTTTCACGGTTTACGCGATACCCACGCTTCTTTTCTATTTTCAAAAGATATTAGTCTGGATTATATTTCAAGACGGTTGGGACACAATTCAATTTTGACAACTCAGCAGTATTACCTTGAATTGATGCCAGAAAAAAAGCACCAGCAAGATGCCGATGCTTTAAGTCTCTTAAACGACTTATCACTATAATTAACACCAACTGACACCAAAAAGGTGCCATAATCGTTGGTATAATAAGGTTTTGATTAACGTTTTGAGAATTGTGATGCTTTACGAGCTTTCTTAAGACCTGGTTTCTTACGCTCAACTTTACGTGAGTCACGTGTAAGAAGTCCTGCGCGTTTCAATGAATCGCGGAAGTCTGGGTCTACTTGAAGAAGGGCACGAGCGATACCGTGTCGGATAGCTCCTGATTGACCAGCGTATCCACCACCTACAACGTTAACGAAAACGTCGTATGAACCTACAGTTGAAGTAACTGCGAATGGTTGGTTGATGACCAAACGAAGGTCAGCGTGTGGGATGTACTCTTCAACATCTTTTTTGTTAACAGTGATTTTACCAGTTCCTGGAACAAGGCGAACGCGTGCAACAGCGTTTTTACGACGTCCAGTACCTGCATATTGTGCTTGTGACATACTTTATTGTTCCTTTCCTTAGATAAGTCCTGAAATATCAAGAACTTCTGGTTGTTGTGCAGCGTGAGTGTGCTCAGCTCCAACAAATACTTTCAATTTCATACCTTGAGCGCGGCCAAGAGTATTGTGTGGAAGCATACCTTTAACTGATTTCTCGATCAAACGAACTGCATTTTTAGAACGAAGTTCACCAGCAGAGATTGATTTCAATCCACCTGGGTGGTTTGAGTGAGTGTAGTAGATCTTATCAGTTGCTTTTTTACCAGTCAATTTAACTTTTTCAGCATTGATAACGATTACGAAGTCACCTGTATCAGTGTGTGGTGTGAATGTTGGTTTGTTTTTTCCGCGAAGCACGCTTGCAACAACTGCTGAAAGGCGTCCAAGAGGTACATCAGTTGCGTCAACAACGTACCATTTGCGTTCTACTTGGCCTGGTTTAGCCATGAATGTAGTTTTGTTCATGATTTCTCCTATTATGAATATCGTTTTTGTTTACAGGGCGGATGTTCCGGTCCGCAAGTTATTTGAAAGGTTCCGGGGCCTTACAAATGGGGTAAACAATACCGCCTACTATTGTATCAAATTTTTCAAATAAAAGTCAACCGATTTGAAAAATTATTTGCGATTTTCTTTTCCTATGACAAAGCCGATGAGAGAATTAGGACCAACGTGGGCTGCAATGACTGGACCTAGTGGCATAATCAAGACTTGAGAGATAGCTGGATTCTCCAACAATTGAGCCCTGAGTTCTTCTGCTCCAGCTAGATCATCTGTATAAGAAACCAAGGCTGTGCTGTGGCCAATATCCTCCTGGATGAGTGAGAGCATTTCCCGCATGGCTTTTTTACGTCCACGAACTTTGGCTATAGGAGCCAACTTGCCTTCTTCATCAATCCAAAGAAGGGGCTTAATGTTAACCAAACTCCCGACGATGGCTGAACTCTTAGAAAGTCGTCCCCCGCGCATCAGATGGTAGAGATCATCCACCAAGAAATAGGTCCGCAACTTAGGAGCCACTTCCATTAGTTCTTCCTTAACTTGATCCAAACTCTTACCGGCATCACGCGCCTCAACTGCCAGCATAGACAAGTAGCCTTCTCCAATCCCTGCCGCTTTTGGATCGATGATTTCGATCACAGCTTCTGGGTAGTCTTCAAGGACCAAGTCTCTCGCCATGACCGCACTCTGGTAAGTCCCTGATAAGACTGAAGAAAAGGCGATATAAAGGAGATCTTCCTTGCGTTGAGCATAACTTTTGAAAATTTCTTGGAATTGCCCAACATTGACCTGGCTGGTCGTTGGTTTGGCACCCTTTTGCATCTCTGCTAATAATTGGGGGCTGGTAAGTTTGTCTGGCCCCACCGTCTCATAATGGGTACCATCGATTTGGATTGACAAACCGACGATCTCTACATCATGCTCCTGTGCCCATCTTTCATCTAAATCTGCAGTTGAATCTGTTAAAATTTTAAAGGTCATTTACTTGCTCCCATCTCTTTTTGTAGTTGACGTAGGCCCTCTTGGTCAAAAGGCCGTATCGGTGGTTTTTGATCGTTGACGGCTCCTCGCGCCTGGTTCAAATCGGCCTTGACAACGGCAACTCTCTTCTCCAGCTCCCGCGCCGAAACACGAAGTGCTCCTTGAGCAAAGACCGTCCATTGCTCATTCAAGTCACTCGTCGCGACTGATACTTGGTGAAGGGGTGTATTGAGCTCTGCTGCCAAACGTTCAATGTAGTCATCGGCGGTCTCCTCCTCCGCTGTGAAGACCACTTGGACCTGAAATTCTTCATAGGTCTGGCGAATCCCTGGCATGTATTGGGCATCAAAGACACAAATCACGCGAATGCCTTCAAAGCTGGCATAGTGGCTCAGCTTCTCTAGGAGGATCGTTCGTGCAGCATCCAGCTCACTCTTCTTAAAAAGTTGGCGGGTCTCCTGCCAGAAGGCAATCATGTTGTAGCCGTCCACTAACAAAATCTTTTCTTTCATCGACTGCCTCCTTCCTACGATTTCCCTCTATTATAGTTTGTTGCGAAAGACCTCATACATAAGGATCGCTGCGGCGACACTGGCATTCAGACTTTGGACATGCCCCTGCATCGGAATCGTAATCATTTCATCCACTTGCTTTTTAATATTGGTCGAAATGCCCTTGCCTTCGTTTCCAATGATGAGGGCTAGCTTCCCACTGGTATTCCATTTGTGAGAAGGCGTCCCGTTCATATCGGTTCCAAAGATCCAAAAACCTGCTTCTTTGAGCTTATCCAAGGTTTGGCTAAGGTTGGTCACCCGAGCAATGGGAACATGCTCCACTGCTCCAGTTGAGGTCTTGGCGACAACTGGGGTCACCCCAACAGCACGGTGCTTGGGAATGATGACTCCCGCTACCTGAGTAGCATCGGCTGTTCGCAGGATGGATCCCAAGTTATGCGGATCAGTCAAGCCATCCAAAATCAAGAGCAGGGGATTGTCTTGATTTGCAACCTGGGTCAAGATCTCATTCAAGTCCGTATAGGCAAATTCCGAAACCCGCAAGACAAAACCTTGGTGGACAGCCCCTTCTGTCATCTCTTGCAAGGTCTTCTTAGGAGTCCAAGAAATGGACACCTTTTTATCTGCTGCCAGATCCTTGATTTTTTCTACATTTTTTCCACGCAAATCGTCCTGGATATACAATTTATTTCCTGTATTTGCAATCAGTGCTTCTGTGACGGCATGAACACCGTAAACTATATCGTTTTTTTCCATGAAACTAGTATAACACAATTGCCATATCTGGTGAAACATTTGGAGTAGCCCATTTTGCTTGTGGTATAATAAAACTAGTTTAGAAAAAGGAAAGAATCCGCATTATGCCACTTATTCACCGAACCATCAAGATGGTCCTCGCCACCTGTTTGGCCATCTTACTTGCAGAATTTTTGGGTCTGTCCTACGCCACCTCTGCGGGGATCATTGCCATCCTCAGCATTAGCGATACCCGTCGAAGCACAGCTAGATTGGCTTACAACCGCTTTATGTCCATGCTTCTCGCCCTGTTCCTTGGCAGCTTAGCCTTTCAGATTCTCGGCTACAATCTCTGGGCCCTTGGTTTTTATCTAGCCACTTATGTTCCCCTCGCTTTTCTACAAGGCTGGGAAATCGGCATCACACCAAGCTCTGTCCTGGTTACCCATCTCCTGCTAGAAAAATCCACTTCTATAGATTTATTGGGAAATGAGGTTACCATTTTCCTGATTGGAACCAGCTTTGCTCTCCTAGCCAATCTCTATATGCCTTCTCGACAAGCAGAAATTGATCGCTATCATGAAATTGTCGAGGAGCAACTCAAGAAGATTCTCTTTCGCTTTGCAGAGATTCTAGGAAAAGGAGACGGGAGCAACGATGCCAGCTTGATTCGTGAGCTAGATACCATTTTAAAAGAAGCTCTCGATTTGGTGTATCTAGACCACTCCAACCATCTCTTCCACCAGACTAACTACCATGTTCATTATTTTGAGATGAGAAAGCGTCAAAATAATATCCTGCGAGACATGGCTAACAACGTAAACAACTGCCAGTTAGCAGCAAGTGAGAGCCTCATTTTAGCTCAACTTTTTGCTAAAACAGCCAGCCAGCTCAGTCAGGAAAATCCAGCGCAGTTCCTTCTTGATGAAATCAATCGCTATCTAGCAGTCTTTCGTGAACGGCCTCTCCCTCGATCTCGTCAAGAATTTGAAACCCGAGCGACTCTTTTGCAACTCCTCCGAGACCTTGAAACCTTCATCTCCATCAAGGTGGAATTCTATCAAAATTACCAGGAGGAACTGCAAGCATAAGGTCTTCTTCAGATACATCAAATAAGAGACTGGGAAATTTTTCCCAGTTTTTTTCTTTGCTATTAATCTGAAAAGAATTTTAATCAGAAAAACCTTCTTATATATTGAAAGCGCTGTCATAAAGTGTTATGATAGGGGTGCATACATGCAAAGAACAAAGGAGGTCTCTTTATGCATTCTTCTTATAAGAAGCGTTTGTACACAAACGCACTCAGTATCTCTACCGCGGTCCTCTTAGCCTTCCTCGCACAAAGCCAAGTTGCTGCGGACACTGTTGAACCAGCTAGTCCTGCCGCACCTGTCGAAAACGTCCTTAAGCCAGAGGAGGCTAGTGTTAGTCCAGTTACTGGATCAGAAGTGGCAAGTCCTAGCTCAGCAACAGAAGTTGCACCAAGCCCTGTGGAAGCAAGTCCTAGCTCAGCTAGTCCAGCTAGCGCAGAAGCAAGCTCGTCTACAGCTTCAGACACCTCTAGTCCTACGACCAAAGTAGAAAGCCCTGTATCAGAGCGAGCAGCAAACGCAGATCCTGCTATCAGCCTTAGTGACAGCCCTGTTTACATGTCTGAAAAGGGAACGCTAACGGATACCGTCAAGGATCAAGCTCAGGCTGTTGGAAAGATCAACTGGACCTTGGACGACAAACCACTGGAAGAATGGAAAACTTGGGATATGGAGACAGGAACTCTTTCCAAAGATCCCTTTATCACAGTTGAAGAGAACAAAAACGGAAACGATTTGGATCTGACCTTTACTGTCAAGGAACTCTTTGGCGAAGATTTAAGCCTTCGGAGCCCTAATAATATCCGTCGGACCTATCGGAACTATATTGGCGAGCATACTTTAGTCGGAACTAGTTCAGATCTTGGGCTGACTATTCGCAAGAATCTAACCTTCCGTCCATATAAAGATTTCCATACCCACGAGGAAATGCTAGCTTCCATTGAGCAGACAAAGGCAGAAGCCAAAACGGACCGTCTAGTTCAGCTTGAAACCCTTGGTAAGAGCGCCCAAGGCCGTGATATGAAGATGGGAATTGTGAGTAAGGACCAAGCAAGTATTGACCACTACCTCTCATCTACCAATCCAACAGCTCTCACAAAACCAAGCGAGATGTTGGCAGCTCTGAAGGACAAGACCTTGGATTACAAACTGCCTGTCCTGGTTCATAATACGCATGCGGATGAACAACCTGGGATTGACATCATCACCGGTCTCTTCCGTACCTTCGCTACAGAAAATCAAGTCACTTTTAAAACGACAGACGAAGCTGGTAACGTCAAGAATGTAACTCTGGACATCCCAACTCTCCTAAACAAATTTATCTTCTTGTTTGACTTCACGGAAAACCCTGATGGGGACGCTCTCAACCTGCGTGCTTTGGCCAATGGACTGGATCCCAACCGCGATGCCAGCTACCAAACAAACCCCGAGGTGCGTACCGTCATCCAAATGATCAACAAGTGGAATCCAATTGCTCTCTATGATATCCATGGATTTGTCAAAGAATTCTTGATTGAGCCTGCAACACCTCCACATGATCCGAATTTTGAATACGACCTCATGTCCAACCTCATGCTAGAAAATGCCCACCATATGGGCCGCGCAGGGGTTGCCAATTCCAAATACGACAGCTACATCATTCCAAAACTGGATTGGGGAGATGGCTGGGATGATTCCTTCTCTGGTTATACAGGTGTCTATGCTGTCTATCACGGCATCTTGGGCCACACCATTGAAATACCAGAATCCAACCAGGAATCTTATTATGCTGGTCGTAATGCTGTCCTCGGCGGCATTGACTTCCTCAACCAAGATCCGGACAAACTCCTTGAAATGCGGCTCAACTTCTACTTACGTGGTCTCAACAAGATTGAAGATCCAAAAGCAGAAAATGAATTAGTAGGACCAACTGGTGAAGTTGTCGGTCGTGTGAAGAATGGTCGTCCGAAATTCTTCCCTGACTATTATGTTATCCCAATGGGACTCGACAAGGACAATGATGCTCAAGAAGCCTTCAATATGATCGACTACTTCAAACGCAATGGTGTTCTCGTCAAAGAGCTCAAAGAAGATACAGGTACCTACAAAAAAGGGGACTTAGTCATTGATATGGCCCAAGCTAAACGGGGCTATGCCAACCATATTCTCTATAAAGGTTCTAATGAATCTGCCTGGGCTGCCATGTATGCGGAACTTCTCGTAAACTTCCCTGATATGAAAGGCTTCAAGGCAGAACCTGTATTCAAGGACGGTCTCTTTGCTGGAAAACTTGGAGAAGTCACAACTACTCGCGCGACTAGGACCTCTGAGATCGATCCAAAGGCACCTTACTACGTCATCGCTAATACATCAGCCAGCGCTGTTCAAGCAGTAAACAAGGCGATTTCCCAAGGCAAATCTGTTTACCTAACAGATGATGGCTACATCGTTGACCGTGATACCTTCGCATCGCTCCTTCCAAACTATGCTATCTACGGCGAAGCCCTCTACAAGGTACCAAACGGTCCAACCTTGAAACCATTGAAAATCTACTCGCCTAATTATCACTACGATTGGACTGGAGTAGACGCACCGGCTCATACTAGTCTGGTTCTTAAAAAATTAGGTTTCCAAATCGTCGACACTCCTGATGAAGCAGATGTTATTGTCCTTGAAAACAATCGCTTCGATGCCTCCATCTTCGGCAAGAAACCAACTCTCGTCATCGGCGGGGAAGCCATGCAGAAACTGGAAAAATTGGGAGTTCTTGCAGGCTTTGATGCTGAAAAACTAAAAGGTGGCAGTGACTACGAAGGCTTGATGAAGGCCATCATCGATGACCAAGATCCACTGACCAGCGGTTACAAGAAGAACGCCCTCTTCTACTCCAACTCAGGAAACTGGATTGAAAAAGTTCCAAGCAACTTCAAGACCTTGATGAGCATCGCTTCAAGCGACTACTACATTGCTGGTTGGTGGCCAAAAAATGAAGTCCTATCCAATAAGGTCATGGCCATCTCTGGAGAACTTCTTGGCCAACCACTCTTTGTCTATGCCGGAAATCCAACCAATCGCCAACACCCTGTCCACTTCTTCCGCTGGGTAACCAACGCGATCTTTGGCAGCAAGTTGGCTAGCTTGATGGATTACGTTCCAGCTAAAGAACCAGATCAAGTGGTGGTTCCAATTCATAACCAAACAACCACTCCACAGCCAATCTTGGCTAAGAAGGACACTACTAAAGTTCTCCTTCCACAAAAAGAAACCGCAGCTGAAACTGAAGAAAGCGCACAAACCTTGACCTACCAAGTAGGACAAAACTTCCAAGAAAATCCAGATAAGGCGCAATTGCCACAAACTGGAGATCACTCAACCGGACACTTTGTTCTTTCAAGCTTCTTGCTAGCCGTTAGCGGAGGCATGCTCCTCTTGAAAAAGAAAGAAGTTGAATAAGTTCCAGCTTTAGACTTGGATGACATGAAAAGAACCTTCGCAGACGCGAAGGTTCTTTCTATTCCACCAATTCCAGCACGATGGTTTGGTAAGGGGCCAATTCTAATACCTGGTCTCCTTCTTGGAACAACCCTGCGGTATTATTTAAAACGACCGTTTTAATCGGAGCTGTCAACTCCAAAGTGGCCTGGCGATTTTGGAAATTGCTGATTACCAAGAGACGCTTGTCCCCACGGCGTTCGAAGGCGATGATATTCTCACGTTCCCGATAAGCTGGGATCATATCTCCAAACCGGATGGTATTTCCATATAGGGGATGGCGATACAAGGCCGTCAGCTGGCGGTAATAATTCAAGATGGAATCTGGATCCTTTTCCTGGTCTTCCACATTAATGGAATAATCTGGTTTGGGACTGATCAACCAGGCTGGTCCATCGCTAAAGCCCAGACCTGGCTCTCTTGTCCACTGCATCGGTGTCCGCGCATTGTCTCGGCTATAGTTGGCAATCACTGCTAAGGCTTCTTCCTCACTCAAACCAGCTTCTTTAGCAACGTGGTAGCCATTGATGGTCGCGATATCATCAAAGTCCTCCACTGATTCAAAGACTTGGTTCTCCATTCCAATTTCTTGACCTTGATAGATAAACGGAATTCCCTTGCGCAAAACCTGAATGGTTCCCAGGGCTTTTTTACTGGTATCGTTTACTGGACCTTCTGCGATATAATGGGACACCCCACGAGGTTCGTCGTGGTTTTCGATAATGGTCGAGAGAACACCAATCCTATCTGCGCGCTCATGCGCTTGGAAAATACTTTCCTTGAGTTCTTCCGCTGTTGGAAGAGTATGGTCAAACCAGCCCTTTCCTTCCTGCCCTAAGCAGGTTTGCTTGAAGTCAAAGATAGAAGAAAAGACACCGTCTTTTCCAATGAAGAAATGCAATTCTTCATCGGTTTCATTGAACACTTCCCCTACTGTGAAGGCATTGTACTTGGCGAAGGTTTGCTCATTTAACTCTTGCAAGAAAGGTTCAATCGATTGGGCATTCACCAGCGACTCCGGCACTGGGACCAGGCCGTTGTCACGATCGGACGGAAGCGAACGCCATTCTAGATCTTTTTTGATATTGATAATAGCATCGATCCTAAAGCCCGCGATTCCCTTGTCCAACCACCAATTGATCATCCTGTAAATTTCTTCGCGCAAGACAGGATTTTGCCAATTGAGATCTGGCTGATCTTTGTGGAAAGAATGAAGATAGTATTTGTTGGTGCCAGGAACCGGCTCCCAAACACTGCCCCCAAAGTAACTTTCCCAGTTGTTGGGTTCTTTGTCACTTTCGATAAAATAAAAGTAATCCGCATAAGGGCCATCTGGATCCGCTAAAGCCTTTTGGAACCACTCGTGATGACTGGAGCAATGGTTAACCACCAAGTCCATAATGATAGAAATTCCTCGCTTCTTACCTTCCGCAATCAACTCTTCCATATCTTCCATGCTCCCAAAAAGGGGGTCAATGGCATAATAATCGGAAATATCATATCCCTGATCAATAAAAGGGCTCTTGTAAACAGGCGATAACCAGAGAATATCAATCCCCAACTGTTGAAGGTAATCGAGTTTTTCCGTGATTCCTTTTAAATCACCAACACCATCGCCATTGCTGTCCTTAAAGCTTTTTGGGTAAATCTGGTAAGCGACCTTTCCCTTCCACCAATCTTTTTCCATGTCTTGTCTCCTTAAAATGAAAGAGACCGAGACAAATCGTCTCAGTCTCTATAGTGTCAGTAGGTATTAGTATACTGTTTTTTCAGTTTCTTTATCGAAGAAGTGAGCTTTGTTCAAGTCAAATCCAAGTTCGATTGTTTCACCAGTTCCAAGGTAGTCACGCGCATCTACTTTTGCGATAAATTCGTTGTCACCAACTTGGCAGTACAAGTGAGATTCAGAACCAAGCAACTCAGACACTGAGATGGTTGCTTTCACTACTGATTCTGGGAAAGTTTCAAGGAAAGCAGCTTCTGTATTCACGTCTTCTGGACGGATACCAAAGATCAATTCTTTACCATCATAGCCTTTTTCTTTCAAGACTTTCAAAGCACCTTCTGGAACTTTCAAATTCAATCCATTGGCAATGATGTGTCCACCTTCCAATTTTACATTGATGAAGTTCATCGCAGGGCTTCCGATAAATCCAGCTACGAATTTGTTAACTGGGTTTTTGTACACTTCTTGCGGAGAACCAATTTGTTCCACACGTCCAATTGTACCAGTACCAGCTGGGTTTTTAGTAGCAGACATGATAACGATACGGTCAGCAAGTGTCATCGCTTCTGTTTGGTCGTGGGTTACATAGATGGTTGTAGCACCGATACGACGGTGAATTTTCGCGATTTCAGCACGCATTGATACACGCAATTTTGCATCCAAGTTTGACAAAGGTTCGTCCATCAAGAATACTTTTGCATCACGGACAATGGCACGTCCCATGGCCACACGTTGACGTTGACCACCAGAAAGGTCAGCTGGTTTACGATCCAAGAATTCTTTCAAGCCAAGGATTTCAGCTGCTTCTTGTACACGTTTGTCGATATCTTCCTTGCTGTATTTACGCAATTTCAAACCAAATGCCATGTTATCGTACACAGTCATGTGTGGGTAAAGAGCGTAGTTTTGGAATACCATGGCGATATCACGGTCTTTAGGTGCCACGTTGTTTACAACAGTGCCATCGATTGAACACTCACCTTCTGTGATATCTTCAAGACCAGCGATCATACGAAGAGTCGTTGATTTACCACATCCTGAAGGACCTACGAAAACGATAAATTCTTTGTCTTTGATATCCAAGTTGAAGTCTTCAACTGAATAGTGTTCACTGTTTGGATATTTTTTGTAAATATTTTTAAGATTTAATTCTACCATGATGGTACTCCTTTGATGTTTATAGTTCTATTGTAAATGAAAACGCTTTACAAATCTATGGCAGGTCTCACAAAAAAGAAAAAGAGTTTTGTGCAAGTTGCACAAAACTCTGGATTGATTCCTTTACATCACATCTTGTAATACCAAATGGTAACAAAGGGCTAGATCTGTCAGATTTTTTAACTGGAGACCCGTTAGCTCCTCCCATTTATCCATCTTATATTGAAGGGAATTGCGATGGAGATAGAGTTGCTGGGCCGCCTTGGTTACAACTGCTCCATTGTCCCAAAGTGCAACAATGATGTCCTGCAACTGATCTTGACTCGCAATCAATTGACGCAAGCGTTCTTTGATAGGATGTAGATCCAAATCTTCCTGTTCGATTCCCCACAGATAGAGTTGAGAAAAGTGGTAAACACCTTGATGCCCTTCTCGGATCCAGCCTCTAAAGACTTCTCGTTCTGCTCGAATGACTGAAGACAGTCTCCAATCCTTAGGCTCGGTCCATACCTGCCCCACCATAATGGATAAGCGAAGATTAAAGTCATACTCCATAGCAGATACGGTATCTTTTAAGATAGCAGCTACAGGCAGCGACTGCTCTTGGTCCAGAATGAGTACATAGTCCTGCCCACTCAGCTGCAAGACTGCTCGAAAGTTGGGCAAGAGTGTCTGCATCATCTCTAACCAGGAAGCTGTTCCTTCCGCTGTCGAATGTGAGAGGTGGCAATAGACAAGTTGCATTTTTTTGATGACTTGAGGGGCTTCTCCCTTTCCATCAATCAAGTATTGATACCAAGGATTGGGGGCAAGATCTTTCTCACTGCCCAACCAGGCAATCAATTGCTTTTCTCTCTCCGTCAACTCCTCTTCTTTCAGTTGCAGCCATTGCTGGGCCTGAAGAGGGATGGCTACAAAACCAGCTGGTGGAGTCGGTTGATCCGTCACCTCAGCATGAGGGAACCACTCTCTGATATCTTTCACTACTTTATCCCTTCTTCCACTTTTTGGATACACCAAGCTACCAATTCTTCTAAGCGGTTGATTTCATCTGTCAAGTGCAAGTAACCCATGACCGCTTCAAAGCCTGTCGACATGCGATAGGTCACGACATCGGCATTTTTGGCCTTGGTATGGCTATTGGTATTACGACCGCGTTTATAGATTTCGACTTCTTTCACTGTCAAAACATCTTCCTCAAGCATCATCGCAATCAGATTAGCCTGAGCCTTGGCAGAGACATACCTCGTTGCAGTCTGGTGGAGTTTGTTAGGCTTGGTCATCCCTTGCAAAATCAAATGCTTACGGATATACATGGAATAAACCGCATCCCCTTCAAAGGCAAGAGCTATGCCGTTGATTAGATTGATATCAATCACGTGTCCACCTTACACCTTCTTTAGTGTCTAACAGTTTAATCCCTTGAGCTGCTAGTTGATCTCGAATCTCATCTGCTCGCGCAAAATCTTTATTAGCCCGTGCTTCTTGACGTTCTGCGATCAAGGCTTCAATATCCGCAGCCAAGACCTCTTCAACAAAGACAATTCCAAAGACTTCTAACATCTTTGCCAAGGCCTCCTTGACATCTTGGTCGTAGTGACCTGAGTTGATCCATTTGGCCATTTCAAAGACAACAGTGATTCCGTTTGCCGCATTGATATCTTCATCCATGACCGCGATAAACTTGTCCACAAAGCCTTGCAAGTCTGCTGAATCCACTTCTCCTGTGAACGGTTGCTCATAAGTATTTTTCAAATACTTGAGGTTGGTCTCCGCATCGCGCACCGCTTTTTCTGTGAAGTTAATAGGCTTGCGGTAGTGCTGGGTCGCAAAGAAGAAGCGAAGCACTTGGCCATCGATAGTCTTCAAAGCATCATGCACAGTGATAAAGTTCCCCAAAGACTTGGACATCTTGACATTGTCAATATTGACAAAGCCATTGTGCATCCAGTAGTTGGCAAAGGTTTTGCCTGTTTTAGCCTCTGACTGGGCAATTTCATTGGTATGGTGCGGAAACTCAAGGTCAGCTCCACCACCGTGAATATCAATGGTATCGCCTAAAATCCCTGTTGACATGACCGAACACTCAATGTGCCAGCCAGGACGACCAGGTCCCCAAGGACTTTCCCAAGAAACTTCACCTGGTTTGGCAGCTTTCCAGAGAGCAAAGTCGACCGGATTTTCCTTGCGGGCTGTTTCTTCATCTGTCCGACCAGAAGCACCTAGCTCTAGGTCTTCCAAAGTTTTATTGGCTAACTTAGCATAGTTATGGGATTTTTCCACACGGAAATAGACATCCCCTTGACTCTCGTAGGCATAGCCTTTTTCGATCAAGTCGGTAACAAAGCGAATGATGTCATCCATAAACTCAACCACACGAGGGTGACGGGTTGCAGGCTTGACCCCAAGAGCCGTCACATCTTCCCGAAAGGCCGCAATGTACTTGTCTGCCACTTCCTGAGGAGTAATGCCTTCTTCCTTGGCACGGTTGATGATCTTATCATCCACATCGGTAAAGTTGGAAATATAGGCAACTTCGTAGCCACGATACTCAAAGTAGCGACGAATCGTGTCAAAGGCTACCGTTGAACGGGCATTCCCCACGTGGATATAGTTGTAAACCGTTGGCCCACAAACATACATGCGGACCTTCCCTTCCTCGATGGGGACAAATTCTCGCAAATCACGAGACATGGTATCATAAATTTTTAACACGCTTCATTTCCTTTCTGTTCCTACACTTTTGGATTCAAATAAACCACCTGAGTCTGTTTGACAAAGCCAATCTTTTCATATAAGCGTTTGGCACCTACATTGCTATCTTCCACGGCAATCTGAAACTCCTTGTCATTTTGCTCAATCAGTTGGTTGACGAGAGATTTTGCCAAATAGCTTCCATAGCCTTTTCCACGTTCAAGCTCAGCTATTGCTAAACCATAGAGGTAATTCGTATTACTCGATAAATCAACTGTACAAGTTCCAATAACCTGACCGTTTTTTAATAAAATATATAGGCGACTTTCTGGATCCTTTAGAGCTTTAGCGACATATCTATCCACAACTTCTTTAGATTCATGTTCCTCTGAAAATGCCTGAAATTTTAACTGACTAATTTGACCCTGATACGAACAATCTGCTAACAAAACGTCCAGATTGGAAACAGTTGCTAATGGATAAGGTCTTCTATCCTTACCTAACCAGGTTTCTGTCTCTTCATCCTCGACCAGTCCCCAGTTGCTGGCAAACTCAGGATGCTTCTCTAGAAAAACACGCTCTGTCTGAAAAGTTACAGACTCAATTGGATAAGATGCTGTTTCTTTCTCAAAACTTCTATACAAAGCCCGCGCAATGCCTTGACGACGATGATTGGGGTGGACCAGGATTGCTACTTCCACATCTTGGTCATCTGCATAGACGGTTAATAGGCCAACAAGTTCACCTTTTTCATAATAAAGGAAAAAGGCGGGCATATCGGGGTCAAAATTGAGCATATTGGAGAGATAGGGATCACGATAAGTTCCGTCATAGTTCTGACAGACTGCAATAAGGGCCTTGACTTCCAATAGTTGGTGGTCAGTCAATGTATGGGTTGCTTGAATCACGTAGCTATCTCCTTACAAGCTCGAAGACCGATGACTGGCTTCCTTGGCGTGTTCCATCTTATTCACATAGTATTCTCGTTTTTCTTCTTCTTGGTGAATGATTGGCTCATCCTTCTTACCGTGAACACGAACAATCTTGGCAGGGACTCCGACAACGGTCACATCGCTCGGTACATCGGAGACCACGACCGCCCCCGCTCCTACTTTGGCTTTGGCCCCAATCTCAATCGGGCCGATGACCTGAGCATGAGCGGAGACCAAAGCTCCTTCACGAACCGTTGGATGGCGTTTACCAATATCCTTTCCTGTTCCACCGAGCGTCACCCCATGGTAGAGCATAACGCCTTTTTCAACAACGGCTGTCTCACCGATAACGAGGCCCGCTCCATGATCGATAAAGACACCAGAAGCAATGGTCGCTCCTGGATGGATTTCAATCTGAGTCCAAAAACGCCAGAACTGGCTATGCATGCGAGCTAGGAGTTTAAAGCCATGATTCCACAAAAAGTGAGAAACACGGTGAGCAGCTAACGCTTTAACGCCTGGATAGGTCAAGAGGACCTCCAGCGAGGTACGTGCTGCTGGGTCATTTTCTTTTACAATATCAATGGTTTCACGCCACCATCCCATACCGTGCTCCTTTCTTTTAAATGCTTATTCTTTCGTTGCTTCACCTGCATCTTTGGCAAAGTCTTTTTTTGGTTTGTGGTGACGAGGACGATCGCCATGACGATGACCCTTATCCCCTTTTTCTTCTGCATGTTCCGGTTTTGGAGGACGAGGAAGAAGAGCTTTCATCGAAGCATCTACACGACCTTTTTCATCAATCTTGATGACCTTGACATCGACTTCGTCTCCGATTTCCACTAAATCTTCGACGCGGTTGGTACGTGTCCAAGCCATTTCAGAGATGTGTACGAGGGCATCTGTCTTATCAAAGAGGTTAACAAAGGCACCAAATTTCTCGATACGCACCACTTTGGCATGGTAGACTTCGTCCACTTTGGCTTCACGCACCAAACCAGCAATGATTTCTTTAGCACGGTTGATTGCATCTTGGTCGCTAGAGTAGATAGATACATTTCCCTCTTCGTCGATATCAATCTTAACGCCTGTTTCAGCGATGATCTTGTCGATGGTTTCTCCACCCTTACCGATGACAATCTTAATCTTGTCCACATCAATCTTGATAGTATCAATTTTCGGAGCAGTTGGAGCCAATTCTGGACGAACTTCTGGAATGGTTGCTTCGATCACATCAAGGATTTCAAAACGCGCTTTTTTAGCTTGAGCAAGAGCTTCAGTCAAGATTTCTGCAGTAATCCCTTGGATCTTAATATCCATTTGAAGGGCTGTAATCCCGTCACGCGTACCTGCAACCTTGAAGTCCATGTCGCCAAAGTGGTCTTCCAAACCTTGGATATCTGTCAATACGGTATAGTTATTTCCGTCAGAAATGAGACCCATGGCAATCCCTGCTACTGGCGCCTTGATTGGCACACCACCGGCCATAAGGGCAAGCGTTCCCGCACAGATAGAGGCTTGAGATGAAGAACCGTTTGATTCCAAAACTTCTGCCACCAAACGAATCGCATATGGGAATTCTTCCAAGCTTGGCAATACTTGAGCAAGAGCACGCTCGCCAAGAGCACCGTGACCAATCTCACGACGACCAGGCGCACCGTAACGACCTGTTTCCCCTACAGAGTATTGTGGGAAGTTATAGTGGTGCATAAAGCGTTTCTTGTACTCTGGATCCAAGCCATCGATGATTTGAGTTTCACCCATTGGCGCCAAAGTCAAGGTAGAAAGAGCCTGAGTTTGTCCACGAGTAAAGAGACCTGAACCGTGCACACGGGGAACGAAGTCAACAACCGCATCCAAAGGACGGATTTCATCGACCTTACGACCATCAGGACGAACCTTGTCTTCTGTGATCAAACGGCGCACTTCTGCGTGTTCCATTTGTTCCAAGATTTCAGCTACATCACGCATGATCCGGTCGAATTCTTCGTGGTCTGCATATTTTTCTTCGTAAGCAACTGTTACTTGGTCTTTTACTGCTTGAGTTGCAGCTTCACGAGCTAATTTTTCTTCTACTTGAACCGCTTTTTGAAGGTCGCTGTTGTAGGCTGCGATGATTTCAGCTTGCAAGTCAGCATCGACACGAAGCAATTCCACTTCTGCTTTTTCCTTACCAACTGCCGCAACGATTTCTTCTTGGAAGGCAATCAATTCTTTAACAGCTTCGTGTCCTTTGAGAAGAGCTTCCAACATGATTTCTTCTGACAATTCTTTGGCACCAGACTCTACCATGTTGATAGCGTGCTTAGTACCAGCTACTGTCAATTCAAGAAGAGAGCGCTCGGCTTGTTCTTGCGTTGGGTTGATGATGATTTCCCCATCCACATACCCCACTTGTACCCCAGCAATTGGACCGTCAAACGGAATATCTGAGATAGAAAGGGCCAAGGATGAACCAAACATAGCTGCCATTGGTGCAGATGCATTTTCATCGTACGAAAGGACCGTATTGATGACTTGCACTTCGTTACGGAAGCCTTCCGCAAACATTGGACGGATTGGACGGTCAATCAAACGCGCTGTCAAAGTCGCATCTGTTGAAGGACGTCCTTCCCGTTTCATAAAGCCACCAGGAAACTTCCCAGCTGCATACATTTTTTCTTCGTAGTTGACTTGAAGCGGGAAGAAATCCCCAGTTGCCATCTTCTTAGACATAACGGCTGCCGTCAAGACAGTTGACTCACCGTAACGTACCACAACAGAGCCATTTGCTTGCTTAGCAACCTGGCCAGTCTCTACGATCAACTCACGACCCGCAAAAGTCGTTTGAAACACATGTTTTGCCATTTTAATCCCCTTTGGATTGATAAAATTATACGACTTGCCTACAAAAATCAGGATACAAAGGGCGTGAAGAATCCCGTATAAAAATAGGAGATTGACGCAGTGTGCCACGCACACTAGGAAATCTATCTTTTTCACTAGGGATTTAGCCCGTGTTCAACTATCAAGATACTAAGGCCGTCAAAAGCAAAGTAAAAATAGGAAACTGACGAAGTCTTCGATGAAGACAAGACAGTTTATCTTTTTTACACGGCTTTTAGGCCGGGTTCAATTACTCAAGATATTTTGGACGGTT